>NZ_RAWE01000225.1 GCF_003611695.1 Corallococcus carmarthensis
GCTGGCGGGGGCGCTGGGGCTTTCGGGGGACTTCCTCGCCACGCGGGTGTCGTACGAGCTGGACCTGACGGGCCCGGCGATGACGGTGCAGACGGCGTGCTCCACGTCGCTGGTGGCGTTGCATCTGGCGTGTCAGTCGCTGCTCGCGGGCGAGTGCGACCTGGCGCTCGCGGGCGGCGTGTCCATCCGCACGCCGCAGCTGGGTGCGCACCGCAACCAGGACGGCGGCATCCTGGCGCCGGATGGGCGCTGCCGGCCGTTCGACGTGAACGCGGCGGGCACGGCGGTGGGCAATGGCGTGGGCATGCTGGTGCTCAAGCGGCTGGCGGACGCGGTGGCGGACGGGGACTCCATCCGCGCCATCGTGCTGGGCACGGCGCTGAACAACGACGGCGGGGCGAAGACGGGGTTCGCGGCGCCTTCGGTGCAAGGGCAGACGGCGGTGATCCGCGAGGCGTTGTCGGTGGCGGGCGTGTCGCCTTCGGACGTCTCCTACGTGGAGGCCCACGGGACGGCGACGGCGTTGGGGGATCCGATTGAGGTCGCGGCGCTCAAGCAGGCGTTCCAGGGGGCTCCGCCGGGGGCGTGTGGCCTGGGCGCGGTGAAGAGCAACTTCGGCCACCTGGACGCGGCGGCGGGTGTGGCGGGGGTGATCAAGACGGTGCTGTCCATGGAGCACCGGACGCTGCCTCCGACGCTGCACTTCACGAAGCCGCACCCGATGCTGGAGCTGGAGGGCAGTCCCTTCCAGGTGGTGGGGAGCGCGCGTGCGTGGGTGGGGCCGCTGCCGCTTCGCGCCGGGGTGACGGCGCTGGGGATTGGCGGGACGAACGCGCACGTGGTGTTGCAGGAGGCGCCACCGCTTCCGGAGGCGGTGGCGCCCCGGCGTGCGGAAGAGGTGCTGCTGCTGTCCGCGAAGACGGAGGGTGCGCTGGAGCGGATGACCTCGGCGCTCGCGGAGCGCCTGCGTGAGCACGCGGCTCCCGGAGGGACCGTCACGGCGGCCTCGCGTGCGGAATCAGACGCGGTGAAGAGACAGATGGCGGTGGACGACGGATCCGTTTCAGGGGAGCGGGCCGCTCAGGGCGCTTCGGACGATTGGCTCGCGGACGTCGCGCATACGTTGCAGGTGGGACGTGCTCGCTTCCCATGGCGCCGCTTCGTCGTGGTCCGACAGGGCGAGGATGCCGCGGCGCTCCTGGAGGGAAGGCCTGCTGCTGGTGAGGATGCGTCTTCCCGGATCCGCACCGCGTTCGATGAGGGCGAATCCCGTGGGGTGGCCTTCCTGTTCCCGGGGGGCGGTGCGCAGCGGGTGAACATGGGCGAGGCGTTCCTTCGCGAGCCCGCGTTCCGTGCAGCCATCGATACGTGCGCGGAGTGGCTTCTCGGTCCCCTGGGCGCCGACCTCCGTGAAGTCCTCTTCGCCAGACCCGAGCGCTTCGATGCCGCGGCCCGTGAGCTGGACCGGCCGCTGTGGTCCCAGCCCGCGCTGTTCGTCTGCGATTGGGCGCTCGCGCAGCTGTGGCTGTCGTGGGGCGTGAAGCCGGAGGCGCTGCTGGGGCACTCGCTGGGCGAATACGTGGCCGCGTGCCTCGCGGGCGTGTTCACGCTGGAGGAGGCGCTGGGCCTCGTTGTCGCTCGGGGCAGTTTGATGGAGGCGATGCCCCTGGGCGGGATGGTGTCCGTGCTCGCTCCCGTGGAGCAGGTCACGGCGCTCGTGGGACCTGCCGTGTCGGTGGCGGCCATCAATGGACCGGAGACCTGTGTTCTCTCCGGACCCCTGCCGGAGCTGGAGGCCGCGGAGCAGGCGCTGACGGCACGGGGCATCGAGCACAAGCGGGTGCGCTACGCGCGCGCCGCGCACTCCTCGATGATGGAGCCCTACTTGGAGGGCTTCGCGCGGGAGGTGGCCCGCGTGAAGCTTCGCGCGCCCTCGCTGCCCGTGGTGTCCAGCCTCACCGGCCGGTGGCTCCAGGAGCGCGAGGCGACGTCTCCGGACTACTGGGTCCGGCACCTGCGGCACACCGTCCGCTTCTCGGATGCGCTGGGCTGCCTGCTGGAGTCCGGCGACCGCGCATTGATTGAAGCCGGTCCGGGCACGACGCTCACCGCGCTCGCGAGGCAGCACCCGGTGCGCAAGACGCAGCCCGTGCTGGCCACCCTGCCGACGAAGGGTGACGCGCCCGCGAGTGCACTGGCCGCCCTGGGTGAAGCCTGGGCCGCGGGCGTGGACGTGGACTGGGAACGCATCCGGGACGGCGAGCGGCGCCGGCGCGTGGACCTGCCGACCTACAGCTTCGACCGCGAGCACTACAGCCTGGATGACGTCGAACAGGCCCCCGTCGCACGGGAAGCCATGTCGGCGCGGGCGAAAGCGACCGTGCCTCCGAAGCCTTCACCGAAGGGACGGGCCCCCCGTCGCGGTGAGCGCGTGGCGCCCCGCGATGCCACGGAACAGACCCTGGTCGAGTGCTTCCAGACGCTGTTCCGCCTGGACGACGTGGGCATCCACGACGACTTCTTCGCGCTGGGCGGCGACTCGCTGGTCGCGCTCCGGCTGCTCGCGATGATCTCCGAGCGCTTCGGCAAGCGGCTCGCGCTGAAGGAGATGCTGACCGCGCCCACGGTGGAGCTGCTGGCGCGCAAGCTGGGAGGCCGGGAGAACGCCCCGTCCCTGCCGCCGGGTGTGGCGCTGCTCCAGCAGGGCACGCGCGGTCCGCCCCTCTTCTTCGTGCACGCGGCCGGAGGTCAGGCGGTGTTCTACCGGGACCTGGCGCGCGCCATCGACGCGGGCCGGACCGCCTACGCCTTCGAGTCCCGGGGCCTGGAGCCGGAAGGGCCGCTGCACACGTCCGTCGACGCGATGGCGACGGCTTACCTGGAAGGCGTGCGCGCGTTGCAGCCCACGGGGCCCTACCTGCTGGTGGGCGCGTCGTTCGGTGGAGCTGTCGTCTACGAGATGGCCCGCAGGCTGACGGCGGCAGGCCACGCGGTGCCGCTGTGCGCGATGCTCGACACGCCGGGCCCCGGGGACATCGCCCAGGCCCGGGCGGGCGGGGTGGGCTTCGAACAGGGGCCGGTCTTCACGGATCCGGAGGAGCAGCGGCGGTACGTGCGCGTCTGGGAGGCGAACATGGCCGCCCTGCGCGAATACTCCATGCCCCGCTTCGAGGGCGGCACCCTCCAGTTCTTCCGCGCGTCGACCGTCATCGAGCACATGCCGAAGCACGTGGAACTCGAATGGCTGGACTCGGGCGCGGTGGTCCGGGTGGAGTCCGTGCCCGGCGACCACCAGTCGATGCTCACGGGTGAGAACGCTGTCGGCTTGGGCGCGAAGCTCGCGGCCTTCCTGCCCTGACCGAGGCCCGCTCGAAGCCAATCACATCCGTCCCAACATCGGCGTCGTTACCCTGCGGGGGATCTGGTACCCCTTCCTCCATCTCTCCTGAGCGAACGGCTCAGCTGGAGCCGGGCCGCCCCCGCCGCTGGGCCATGCGCCGCAGGTTGTCCCTCCGCTGCGCGCCCGGGTCCTGCGCGGGCGCGGGAGCGGCCACCGGTGGCGCGTCCTTCGGTGGTGACAGGTGCCCGGCGAGCGCGCGCACCGTGGGGTACTGGAAGAGCGTCACCAGCGGGACCTTGCGGCCCACCAGCGCCTCCAGCTTCGCCTGCACGGACTGGAGCAGCAGCGAGTTGCCGCCCAGGTCGAAGAAGTTGTCGCTCGCGCCCACGCGCTCCAGTCCCAGCACTCCGGCCCACAGCGCGGCCAGCGTCTGCTCCAGTCCCGCCTCGGGGACGCGGTAGTCCTCGCTCAGTTCGGGACGGTGCACGTCCGGCGCGGGCAGGGCCTTGCGGTCCAGCTTGCCGTTCGCCGTGAAGGGCAGCCGCTCCAGCACCACGAACGCCGAAGGCACCGCGTGCTCCGCGAGCGACCGGCGCAGCGACGCTCGCAGCGCGTCCACCGCGAACGGGACCCCTTCACGGAGCACCACGTACGCGACCAGCCGCCGCTGGCCCGGCACGTCCTCGCGCACGGAGGCCACCGCTTCCTTCACCGTGGGCTGCGCGAGCAATGCGGCTTCGACTTCGCCCAGCTCGATGCGGAAGCCCCGCACCTTCACCTGCGAATCCGCGCGGCCCCGGAACTCCAGCGTGCCGTCCGCGAGCCACCGCACCACGTCCCCCGTGCGATACAGGCGCGCGCCGGGCTCGCGGGAGAACGGATCCGGTCCGAAGCGCTCCGCCGTGAGCGCGGGCTGGCCCAGGTAGCCCCGGGCCACCTGGGCGCCTCCCAGGAACAGCTCGCCCCAGAGCCCCACCGGTACGGGCTGTCCGGTGCCATCCAGCACGTACACGCGCACGTTGGGCTCCGGGCTTCCAATGGGCGGCAGCAAGCCTTCGGGTGCTTCGGGCTTCACGACACTGGAGGTCGCGATGACGGTGTTCTCCGTGGGGCCGTAGCAGTTGATCCACTCCCCTGGGACGGAAGGGCCCGGGCGGCGGTGCAGCACGTCACCTCCCATGTGCACCCGGCGCAGCGGCATGCCGGAGGGCCAGGGCTGCTCCAGCGCGGCCTCCGCCAGGGGCGTGGGCAACGTGGCGAGCGTGATTGCCTCCGCCGCGAGCCACCGCACCAGCCGCGCGGGTTCCGCACGGACCTCCTCCTCGGGCAGGTGGAGGCTGGCGCCGTGCGAGAGCGACGGCCAGATCTCGAAGACGGACGCGTCGAAGGCGAGCCCCGTCAGCAGCGTGGCCCGGTCTCCCGGAGCGATCCGCGCCGCCGTGCCGAGCCCCGCGACGAGGTTCGCCAACGTACCGTGCGTCACCGCGACGCCCTTCGGACGGCCCGTGCTGCCCGACGTGTAGATGATGTACGCCAGCGCTTCCGCGTGCAGTGTCACGCCGGGCGGGGTGGCCGGCTGCGCCTCCAGCGCGGGCTCCGCGTCCAGGCAGAGCACGCGCACGCCGCATCCCTCGAAGCGGGAGGCGACGGACTGGCGCGTGACGACGACGTGCGCGCCACTGTCCGTGAGCACGTGCCGCCACCAGGCCTCCGGCCACGTCAGGTCCATGGGCAGGTACGCCCCGCCCGCTTTGAAGATGCCCAGCGCGCCCCACACGTAGCCGGGCGTGCGGTCCAGGCACACGGCGACCACGGTCTCCGGCCCCACGCCTTGCGCGCGCAGCAGGTGCGCGAGCTGGTTCGACCGGGTCTCCAGCTCCCCGAACGTCAGCCGCTGCCCGTCGCCCGCCAGCGCGAGCGCCTCCGGCCGCAGCCGCGCCTGCTCCGTGATGCGCGTGGGCACTCGCAGGTCCTGGGGCACGTCGAGCGCCGTGTCGTTCCATGCGACGAGCAGCTGCTGGCGCTCCGGCTCCGTCAGCAGCGACAGCGACGCGAGCGGGCGCTCCGGGCTTCGCGTCACCTGTTCCATCAGCCGCAGGTAGTGCCCGGCCATGCGCTCCACCGTCGCCTCGTCGAAGAGGGCGGTGTTGTATTCCCAGTGCGTGATCAACCCGGTGGCGGATTCGCGCATGAAGAGCGTGAGGTCGTGCTTCGCGAGCCCCGGATCGAAGGGCACCGCTCCTGTCTCCAGCCCGCGCAGGGGGATGCCGGGGAAGTCCTTGTAGAGCGCGAACACGGCCTGGAACACCGGCGTGCGGCTCAGGTCGCGCGGCGTCTGGAGCGCGTCCACCAGTTGCTCGAAGGGCACCTCCTGGTGCGCGTACGCACCCAGGCACGTCTCGCGCACGCGGCCCAGGAGGACCTGGAAGGACTCGGCGCCGGAGACCTTCACCCGCAGGGGCAGGGCGTTGACGAAGAAGCCGATGAGCCCTTCCACGTCGCGATGGTTGCGGCCGGAGATGGGCGAGCCGACCACCACGTCGTCCTGGCCGCTGTAGCGCGACATCAGGGCCTGGAAGCCCGCGAGCAGCGCCATGAAGGACGTGACGCCCTGCTGGTGACACAGGTCGCGCACGGCGGCATCCACCGCGGCGGGGACTCGCACCATGAGGGCCGCGCCCTGCTGGGCCTGCACCGGCGGACGCGGCCGGTCGGTGGGCAGCTCCAGCGCGCGGGGCGCACCGTCCAGCTGCCGCTTCCACCAGGCGAGCTGCGCCTGGAGCGCTTCGCCCTGCAACGTCGCGCGCTGCCAGCGGGCGTAGTCCGTGTACCGGATGGGCAGGTGCGGCAGGTGCGGCGTCTGGTCGCGGGTGAAGGCGTCGTAGAGGATGCCCAGCTCGCGCCCCAGCACGTCCGTGGACCAGCCGTCCGTGATGATGTGGTGCATGAGCAGGAAGAGCGCGTGGTCCTCCGCGTCCA
Organism: Corallococcus carmarthensis; assembly: GCF_003611695.1. Classification (GTDB taxonomy): domain Bacteria; phylum Myxococcota; class Myxococcia; order Myxococcales; family Myxococcaceae; genus Corallococcus; species Corallococcus carmarthensis. Next base: position 6,320 of record NZ_RAWE01000225.1, read on the forward strand.
GCCGCAGCAGCGTCGCCGTCAGCAGCGGGCCCGAGCGCAGGTCGAAGACGTGGCGCATCCGCTCCTCGGCCCGCTGGCGCAGGACGGTGTCGCGCTCCTGGGGCGGCACGTCCTCCAGCCGCTCGAAGGCGAGGGCGAAGGGTACCGAGGGCAGGACTCGCTGCACGGGCTGTCCGTTCTCCTCCGCGAACACCGTGCGCAGGGCTTCGTGACGCTCGATGAGCGCCGCGAGTGAATGCTCCAACGCGGCCACGTCGAGCGGCCCCTTGCACCGGATGAACAGGGGGACGTTGAAGGCGAACCCGCCTGGCGTGAGCGCGTCGATGAACCACAGCCGCTGCTGCGGGAAGGACTGCGGCGCGACGTCTCCGGCCTCCACGCGCACCAGGGACGGCGCCTGGAGGGGACGGGCTTCGTGGCGCAGGGCTTCGATTCGAGCGGCCAGCTCCGCGAGCGTCGGGGCTTCGAAGAGCACGCGCACCGGCAGCTCCATCTGGAGCGACTCGCGCAGCCGGGAGGCCACCTGGGTCGCGAGCAGCGAATGCCCGCCCAGTTCGAAGAAGTGGTCCTGCGTGCCCACGCGCGGCACGCCCAGCAGCGGCGCCCAGATGTCCGCGATGAGCTTCTCCACCGCGGAGACCGGGGCCACGTAGACGGTGCCGGGGATGGCCTCTTCCGTAGGCACTGGCAGGCCGTTGCGGTTCACCTTGCCACTGGGTGACAAGGGCAGGGCGTCCATGCGCACCAGGGCCGACGGCACCATGTACTCCGGCAGCCGTCGCGACAGTGCCTGTCTCAGTGCCTCCGGTGAGAAGGTCGCTTCGGGTTGCACCACGTAGGCCACCAGCCGTTTGAAACCGGGCGCGTCCTCGCGGACCATGGTGACCACGTCTCGCACGTCGGGCAGTGCGCGCAGGGCGGACTCCACTTCACCGAGTTCGACGCGGAAGCCGCGCAGCTTCACCTGTCCGTCCAGGCGGCCCAGGAACTCCAGCTGCCCATCTGGGAGCCAGCGGGCCTTGTCACCCGTGCGGTAGAGGCGTGCACCCGGCGTGGCGCTGAAGGGCGAGGGGACGAAGCGCTCCGCCGTGAGGTCCGGCCGGCCGTGGTAGCCGTGTGCGAGCCCTTCACCTCCGATGAACACCTCACCCGGGACGCCGACGGGGCTCGGGTTCCCGCGTGCATCCAGCACGTAGGTCTGGACGTTTGTCAGCGGTATGCCCACGGGAGGAAGCGCGGGCCACGTGCTTGGAGGCCCGGAGGCACGCCAGGCGCTGGCGGCGTGCGTCTCCGAAGGGCCGTACTGGTTTTCGAGGACGCAGCCGGGCAGCCGCTCGAAGAGGGCGACGAGCGCGGGTGTCACCTGGAGTTGCTCGCCCGCGGTGATGACCTCGTTGAGCGGGGGCAGTTCCTTCGCGGTGCGCGCCGCATCACTCAGCGATTGGAGCGCGACGAAGGGGAGGAAGAGGCGCTCCACGCGGTGCTGGGTGAGGAAGTGCAACAACGCTGGCGGATCGCGGCGCAGCTCAGCGGTGCTCAGCAGCAGGCGTCCTCCGAGGCACCACGTCCCGAAGATCTCCTGGAACGACACATCGAAGTTGAGCGATGCGAACTGGAGTGTCGTGGCTTCCGCGCGGACCGCACGCTTGAGCTGCCACGCGAGCATGTTGCCGATGCCCCGGTGGGACATGGCGATGCCCTTGGGGCGCCCGGTGCTGCCGGAGGTGAAGACGACGTAGCAGACCGCTTCGGGCGACAGCTTCACGTTCGGAGCCGACGTGGGACGCGAGGCCACCGGAGCGGCTTCGGCCTCCATCGTCACGATGCGCGCGGAGGTGTTCGGCGGCAGGGCCTGCACGAAGGCCTCATTCGCGAGGACAACGGGCGCGCGCGTGTCCTCCACCATCAAGGTCAAGCGCTCCACCGGGTAGTTCGGATCCAGCGGGACGTAGGCGGCGCCCGCCTTGAGGGTGGCGAGGACCGCGACGGGCATGTCGAGGCTCGCGCGCTCCAGGCACAGGCCGACGGAACTTCCCGGGGTGACGCCCAGGGCGATGAGGTGGTGCGCGAGCTGATTGGCGCGCGCATCCAGCTGTGCGTAGGTCAGCGCCTCCGCACCGTTCGTGACCGCGACCGCATCCGGTGTCCGCGCGACCTGCGCTTCCACCCAGCGGTGCATGAGTCCGGGCTCGAAGGAGTCGTCCTTCGCTGCGTTCCACGTCACGACGACCTGCCGCCGCTCCTCCTCGGAGAGGAGGGGCAGGGCCGCCAGGGGCTGCTCGGGATGGCGGACCGCGCCTTGGAGCAGCCGCACGTAGTGCCCGGCCATCCGGGCGAGCGTCGCCTCCTCGAAGAGGGCGGTGTTGTACTCCCAGAACGCCGTCAGGCCCTGCGCCGACTCACGCACGAAGAGCATGAGGTCGAAGCGCGACACGCCCGTCTGGAACGGGACGTCCTCCGCGTGCAGCCCGGGCAACGACAGGGGGACCGCCGCCTGTTGCAGGACGAAGAGGGACTGGACCAGCGGCGCACGGCTCAGGTCACGCGGGGGCTTGAGCGCGTCCACGAGCTGTTCGAACGGCAGGTCCTGATGCGCGAAGGCGCCCAGGCAGTTCTCACGCACGCTGCGCAGCAGATGGCGGAAGGAGCGCGAACCAGAGACGTCCGCGCGCAGGGCGAGCGTGTTGACGAAGAAGCCGATGAGGCCTTCCACCTCGCGGCGGTTGCGGCCGGAGATGGGCGAGCCGACGACGATGTCATCCTGGCCGCTGTAGCGCGACAGCAGGGCCTGGAACCCCGCGAGCAGCGTCATGAACAGCGTGGTGCCTTCGCGTTGGCCCATGGCGACGAGGGCGCTGGACAGCGCGGGCGGTAGCGGGACTTCGATGTATGCGCCCTGGAAGGTCTGCACGGGCGGACGGGGCTTGTCGGTGGGCAGGTCCAGCACGTGCGGTGCCCCCGCGAGCTGTTCGCGCCACCACGCCACCTGTTCTTCCAGCACTTCCCCCTGCAACCATGCGCGCTGCCACAGCGCATGGTCCGCGTACTGGATGGACATGGGCGGGAGCCCTGCCTCTGTGCCTTGGACTCGTGCGAGGTAGAGCGCATCCAGCTCCCGCTGGAGCACGTCGATGGACCAGCCGTCGAAGACGCTGTGATGGAAGTTGAGGATGAGGACCTGATCGTCCGCCGCCAACTGGAGCAGCGTGGCCCGGACCAGGGGGCCGCGCCGCAGATCGAACGGCATGTGTGCTTCGGTCTCCACCTGGCGCTGGAGCGGAATCGACGGATCCGCGTTCAAGTGCTTCAGCGTGAGCGTCCACGCGGGCCCGATGCGTTGCGCCGGCTGGCCGTCCACTTCATCGAAGGTGGTGCGCAGGACCTCGTGACGCCGGATGAGGGCGTTGAGCGCGTCCTCCAGTGCGTGCGTGTCCAGCCGTCCCCGGAGCCGGGTGACCAGGGGCAGGTTGTAGGCGTGCGCGCTGGTGTCGAGCTGCGAGACGAACCACAGCCGCTGCTGGGAGAACGACTGGGGAACGAACTCGCCGCGAAGCTGGGGCACCAGCGGCGGGACGGCCTTCCGGTTCGCGCCGTGCAGCTGTTCCTCCAGCCGCGCGGCGAGCTGCGCGACAGTGGGCGCTTCGAAGAGGACGCGCAGGGACAGGTCCACCTGGAAGGCTTCGCGCAGGCGGGAGACCACCTGCGTGGCGAGCAGTGAATGCCCACCCAGTTCGAAGAAGTGGTCCTGCAGGCCCACGCGCGGCACCACGAGCAGGGACGCCCAGATGTCGGCGATCACCTTCTCCACCGCCGTCATGGGGGCCATGAACCCGGCGTCGGCTGCTGCTTCCTCCGTGGGGAGGGGCAGGCCGTTGCGGTTCACCTTGCCGCTCGGGCCCAGGGGCAGCGCGTCCATGCGCACCAGGGCCGATGGCACCATGTGCTCCGGCAACCGTCGCGCCAGTGCCTGCCTCAGCGCTTCCGGTGAGAAGGTTGCTTCCGGTTGCACCACGTAGGCCACCAGCCGCCTGTGGCCCGGCAGGTCCTCGCGCACCACGGCGACGACGTCCCGCACGTCGGGCAGTGCGCGCAGGGCGGACTCCACTTCACCCAGCTCGATGCGGAAACCGCGCAGCTTCACCTGTCCGTCCAGGCGGCCCAGGAACTCCAGCTGTCCATCCGGGAGCCAGCGGGCCTTGTCGCCCGTGCGGTAGAGGCGTGCGCCCGGCGTGGCGCTGAAGGGCGAAGGGACGAAGCGCTCCGCGGTGAGGTCCGGCCGGCCGTGGTAGCCGTGCGCGAGCCCTTCACCTCCGATGAACACCTCACCCGGGACGCCGACGGGGCTTGGGTTCCCGCGCGCGTCCAGGACGTAGGTCTGGACGTTTGTCAGCGGTATGCCCACGGGAGGAAGCGCGGGCCACGTGCTTGGAGGCCCGGAGGCACGCCAGGCGCTGGCGGCGTGCGTCTCCGAAGGGCCGTACTGGTTCTCGAGGACGCAGCCCGGCAGCCGCTCGAAGAGGGCCACGAGCGCGGGTGTCACCTGGAGTTGTTCGCCCGCGGTGATGACTTCGTTGAGCGGGGGCAGTTCCGTCGCGGTGCGCGCTGCTTCGCTCAGGGATTGGAGCGCGACGAAGGGGAGGAAGATGCGCTCGACATGGTGCTGGGTGAGGAAGCGCAACAACGCTGGCGGATCGCGGCGCAGCTCGGCGGAGCTGAGAAGCACCCGGCCACCAAGGCACCACGCCCCGAAGATCTCCTGGAACGAGACGTCGAAGTTGAGCGACGCGAACTGGAGCGTCGTGGCCTCCGCGCGGACCGCCCGGCGAAGCTGCCACGCGAGCATGTTGCCGATGCCCCGGTGGGACATGGCGATGCCCTTGGGGCGTCCCGTGCTGCCCGAGGTGAAGACGACGTAGCAGAGCGCTTCGGGTGACAGGCTCACGTCCGGGGATGACGTAGGACGCAAGGCCACCGGAGCGGCTTCAGACTCCATCGTCACGATGCGCGCGGAGGTACCCGGGGGCAGGGCCCGCACGAAGCCTTCATGCGCGAGGACGACGGGCGCACGCGTGTCCTCCAGCATCAGGGCAAGACGCTCCGCCGGATAGTGCGGATCCAGCGGGACGTAGGCGGCGCCCGCCTTGAGGGTGGCGAGGACCGCGACGGGCATGTCGAGGCTCGCGCGCTCCAGGCACAGGCCGACGGAGCTCCCCCGCGTGACACCCAGGGCGATGAGGTGGTGCGCGAGCTGATTGGCGCGCGCATCCAGCTGTGCGTAGGTCAGTGACTCGGTCCCGTTCGTGACCGCGACCGCATCCGGAGTCCGTGCGACCTGGGCCTCCACCCAGACGTGGATCAGCCCCGGCGTGGAAGGCCGCTCCTCGCGGTGGTTCCACGCGACCAGGAGTTGCTCCCGTTCCTCCCGCGACAGGAGGGGCAGGTCCGCCAGCGGTTGCTCGGGGTTCGCGGTGACGCCTTCGAGCAGCCGCACGTAGTGCCCGGCCATCCGGGCGAGGGTCGCCTCCTCGAAGAGCGCGGTGTTGTATTCCCAGTAGGCGACGAGCCCGTGCGGCGTCTGCCGCATGAACAGCATCAGGTCGAAGCGGGAGACGCCCGACTGGAACGGGAAGTCCTCCACCGCGAGGCCCGGCAGGGACAGCGGCGTCGCGGCCCGCTGCAGGACGAACATCGTCTGGACCAGCGGGGTCCTGCTCAGGTCGCGCGGCGGCTTGAGCGCGTCCACCAGTTGTTCGAACGGCAGGTCCTGATGCGCGAAGGCGCCCAGGCAGTTCTCACGCACGCTGCGCAGCAGATGGCGGAAGGAGCGCGAACCGGAGACGTCCGCGCGCAGGGCGAGCGTGTTGACGAAGAATCCGATGAGGCCTTCCACCTCGCGGCGGTTGCGGCCGGAGATGGGCGAGCCGACCACCACGTCGTCCTGGCCGCTGTAGCGCGACAGCAGGGCCTGGAACCCCGCGAGCAACGTCATGAACAGCGTGGCGCCCTCTCGCTGCCCCAGCAGTTGGAGCGCGCCGTGGAGGGACTGGGGCAGCAGCACTTCGAAGTTCGCGCCCTGGAAGGTCTGCACGGGCGGGCGCGGCTTGTCGGTGGGCAGGTCCAGTACGGGTGGTGCTCCCGCCAGCTCCTCGCGCCACCACGTGAGCTGATCCTCCAGTTCCTCTCCCTGGAACGACTCGCGCTGCCAGCGCGCGTAGTCCACGTACTGGAGGGACAGGGGCGGCAGGGGGCTCTGGCCCCGCGCGGGATAGAGCGCGTTCAGCTCGCGCTGGAGCACGTCGATGGACCACCCGTCGAAGACGATGTGGTGGATGACGAGCATCAACACATGGTCGTCGTCCGCGACGCGCAGAAGCAGCCCGCGCATCAAGGGGCCGCGCCGCAGGTCGAACGGGCGTCGTGCCTCCGTTGCCAGCCGCTCCGGGAGCTTCGCGGCCTCCACGTCCGTGCTCGCCAGCGCGAAGTCCCACGCGGGCCCGATGCGCTGCACCGGCTGTCCATCCACTTCATCGAACGTGGTGCGCAGGACGTCGTGACGCCGGATGACCTCCGCGAGGCTCCGCTCCAGCGCGTCCGCGTCCAGCGCGCCCCGCAGCCGCGTGACCATGGGGACGTTGTAGGAGAACCCCAGTGTGTCGAGCTGCGAGATGAACCACAGCCGCTGCTGCGCGAACGACTGCGGCAACCAACCGTCCCTGGGGCCGGGAACCAGTGGCAGGGAATGGAGCCGGCTGCTCTCCAGTCGCAGTGCATCGATGCGCGCGGCGAGGCTGGTGACGGTGGGCGCCTCGAACAGGGCCCGCACCGACAGGTCCACCTGGAAGGTCTCCCGCAGCCGGGACGTGACCTGCGTGGCGAGCAGCGAGTGACCACCCAGCTCGAAGAAGGAGTCCTGTGTGCCCACGCGTGTACGGCCCAGGAGTGAGGCCCAGACCTCGGCCACCGCCGTCTCCGTGGCGGTGACCGGCGCCACGTAGGCGTCCTCCGCGAGCGTGTCGCCCACGGGCGTGGCGAGCGCTTTCCGGTCCACCTTGCCCACGGGCGTCAGCGGCAACCGGTCCAGCTTCACGAAGGCGGACGGGACCAGGGGCGCAGGCAGCCGGGCGGACAGGCGCGGGCGCAGCGCGTTCACATCCACGTTCGTCCCGGCCACGTAGGCCACCAGCCGCTTGTCGCCGGGGGCGTACTCGCGCACCTCCGCCACGGCGTCCTCCACGCCGGGCAGGTGGCGCAGGGCGGTTTCAATCTCTCCCAGTTCGATGCGGAAGCCGCGCAGCTTCACCTGCGTGTCCGCGCGGCCCATGAACGCCAACTCACCGGAGGGCAGCCACCGCGCACGGTCGCCCGTGCGGTACAGCCGGGCACCCGGGACGTCGCTGAAGGGATGGGGCACGAAGCGGTCCGCGGTGAGGTCCGGCCGGTCGAGGTACCCCCACGCGAGGCCGTCGCCTCCCACGTACAGGTCTCCCACGACGCCGGGCGGCACCGGTTCCAGGCGCGCGTCCAGCACCAGCGCCTGGGAGTTCTCCAGCGCGCGGCCAATGGGCACGGGCATCCGCGCATCCAGGTCCCGCTTCACCTGATACGTGGCGGAGAAGGTGGTGTTCTCCGTGGGGCCGTAGCCGTTGACGACCGCGCGGCCCGCGTCCAGCAGCTTGCGCGCGGCCAGCGGTGACAGGACGTCGCCTCCCGTGAGCACCTGTCCCACCCGGGCGAGCGCCGCGGGCCGGTTCAGCGCCATCTGCTCGAAGAACGCCGTGGTGAGGAACAGCACGCTGATCCGTTCGCGCTCCAGCGTCGCTTCCAGTTCCTCCAGCGAGGGTGTCACCGGCGGGTAGAGGAACAGCTTCGCGCCATGGAGCAGCGCTCCCCACAGCTCCAGGGTCGCGGCGTCGAACGACGTGGTGGCCAGCTGGAGGACGACGTCGTCGGCGCTGAACCGGACGTAGGACACGCCCTTCACCAGCCGCGTCACGCCCCGGTGCGGAATGCCCACGCCCTTGGGCCGCCCGGTGCTCCCGGACGTGTACATGACGTACGCGAGCGAATCAGCGGGGATGCCCACGCCGGGCGCGACCGTCGGCTGGCTCGCGAAGGCCCGCCATGACGGGTCGAGCACCACGACCCGCGCGGCCAGGCCCCTCAGCGCGGATTCACGTCCCAGCTCCACCAGCAGCACGGAGATGCGGGCGTCGCGCGCCATGAGCTCCAGACGCTCGGGGGGATAGCCCGGATCCAACGGGACGTACGCGCCCCCCGCCTTGAGGATGGCGAGCGTCGCCACGACCATCTCCAGCGACCGGCCCGCGCACAGGCCCACCGGCATCCCCAGTCGCACGCCCTGGCCACGCAGGTGGTGCGCGAGCTGGTTGGCGCGCGCCTCCACCTGCGCGTACGTGAGCCGCTGGCCTCCGGCCTCCAGGGCCACGGCGTCGGGCGTGCGCGCGGCCTGCTCCGCGAAGAGGGCGGGCAGGGACGCGTCGCGCGGGTAGGGGACGGGGGCTCCCGTGCCCAGGTCGAGCAGGCGCTGCCGCTCCACCGCGGTGATCAGCGGCAGCGTGGCCACGGGCCGCTCCGGCTCCGCGACCGCGGCCTCCAGCAGGTGCGTGTAGTGCTCCGCGAAGCGCGCCACCGTGGCCGCGTCGAAGAGGTCGGTGTTGTACTCCCAGAGGCCCACGAGCCCTTCCGGCGTCTCGCGCAGGAAGACGGTGAGGTCCATGCGCGACACGCCCGGCTCGAAGTCCAGCTCGGACGTCCTCAGTCCCTCCAGCTCCAGCGCGGGCACGGCCGAGTGCTGGAGCGTGAAGAACACCTGGAACAGCGGCGGGCGGCTCAGGTCACGCTCGGGCTGGAGCGCGTCCACCATCTGCTCGAAGGGCACCTCCTGGTGCGCGTATGCATCCAGGCAGGTCTTGCGCACGCGGCGCAGCAGCTCTCCGAAGCCGAGCGAGCCCTCGCCCTGCACGCGCAGGGGCAGCGTGTTGATGAAGAAGCCGATGAGGGGCTCCACCTCCTGGCGCGTGCGGCCGGAGATGGGGGAGCCGATGACGATGTCGTCCTGTCCGCTCAGCCGCGAGAGCAGCAGCTGCATGCCGCCCAGCAACGCCATGAACAGCGTCACGCCCTGCTTGCGGCACAGCGCCTCCAGCGCCTTCCCCAGCGCTGGAGGAAGCGCGTGGCGGTACACCGCGCCCTGCGTGGACTGCGCCGCGGGACGGGGCCGGTCCGTGGGCAGATCCAGCGCGGCGGGCGCTCCCGACAACTGTCCCCGCCACCACTCCAGCTGCTGCTGGAGGTGTTCACCGGGGAGCCATTGCCGCTGCCACACCGCATGGTCCGCGTACTGCACCGGCAGCGCGGGCAGCGCGGGCGTCGTGCCGGCGCGGAAGGCCGCGTAGAGCGTTTGAAGTTCGCGCTCCATCACCGTGAGCGACCAGCCGTCGCAGCAGATGTGGTGCAGCATCAGGAGCAGCACGTGCTCTGCTTCTCCCAGCCGCAAGAGCCGCACACGCACCAGCGGCCCCACGCCCAGGTCGAAGGGTACGCGCGCCTCCGCCTCCGCCATCCGCCGCAGGGTCTGCTCCCGCCCGGACGCGGGCAGCGCCTCCAGCGATTCCACATGCAGTGGCAGGGGCAGCGACGGCGCGACGCGCTGCACCGGCTGTCCGTCCACGACGGCGAAGGTGGTGCGCAGCGCTTCGTGCCGCTCCACCAGCACGGCCAGGGCGCGCTCCAGGGCGGGGACGTCCAGCGCTCCGGTGAGCCGCGCGAAGTACGGGACGTTGTAGGAGATGCCTCCGGGCGTGAGCTGCTCGATGAACCACATCCGCTGCTGCCCGAAGGAGAGCGGCAGCCCCGCGTCGCGAGGGACGGGCACCACCGGGGGCGCGCGGCGACGGGACCTCGCCGGGGACTTCGGCGCGGGGGCGGAAGGGGAGCCGGGGTGCTCGGT
>NZ_RAWE01000226.1 GCF_003611695.1 Corallococcus carmarthensis
GGGCGACGGAACGCGAGGCTCCGGCCATGGCACGGGGCGCGGCGGCCGGCGGTTCCACGCCGCTGGCGGACAGCGGGGCGCGGGCTGCGGCGGCCGGCGGTTCCACGCCGCTGGCGGACAGCGGGACCCGGGGCGCGTGCCCGGCTCGCGGGGCGCGTTCGGCGCGGGCGGGGGCTTCGCGGATCTGCGTGCCCGCGTTCTTGGAGGCGCGGGCGGCGTTGTCGTCGGCGGTGGCGGCCTTGCGCGAAACGGCGGGGGCTTCGGGTTCCGCGTCCGGAGGGAGCGCTGCTCCGAAGGCCGTGGTCCTTTCGCGCGGAGGTGTGGCGGCGGCTCGCGGCTTGCGGTCGGGCGCGGAGGTTCCGTCATCCGGCGTGGAGCCTGGGTCCTGGGCCGTGCTGCTCGCCGCACCGCGAGCGGGCTTCATGGCCCGGGCCATGCCGCTGGGTGCGGGGGCGGAGTCCGCGAGGGAGACCGGGACATCCGCTGGCGCCTTCGTGGACGCGGAGCGACGGGGCGGCTCCGCTTCCGGTGACGTGCTCGCGACCGGGGCGTCGCGACCGGACGGTGCCTTCGGTTGGCGGAGTGACTCCGAGCCCGGCGATGCGGTGCCTACCGGCGGATGACTTCCCGATGGGGCCTTCGGTTGGCGAGGTGCATCCGTCACGGACGCAGCGGCGCCCACCGAAGCATGGCGCCCTGAGGGCGCCTTGGGTTGCCGAGGCGCTTCCGTGGCGGGCGATGCGGCGCCCACCGGAGCATGACGCCCTGAGGGGGCCTTGGGTTGCCGAGGCGCTTCCGTGGCGGGCGATGCGGCGCCCACCGGGGCATGACGCCCTGAGGGCGCCTTGGGTTGCCGAGGCGCTTCAGTGGCGGACGCCGCGACGCCCACCGGAGCATGACGCCCTGAGGGGGTCTTCGGCTGAAGGACGACCTCCGCACCGGGCGACGTCTCCGCGAGCGAGGCAAGGCTTCCAACCTGGGCCTTTGCGGACGGCGACGCGCCTGGAGCTGCCGCCGTTCCTCGACCTGGATCCTTCGCCGTACGGTCGGCCGCGTCACTCCGGGCCTCCGCTCGCCCACGCTTCCGGTTGCCTGGAGCCGCGTCGAGCTCCGCTCCTGATGCCGCGGGCGCACGGGGTGCTTGTGCCGCGGCTTCACGTTCCTTGGGCGAAGCGGGAGAAGCCCCGGCGGGTGAGGCCTTGGCCTTCTTGGACACGCCCTCCTTCGTCCGGGTTGAGCGCTTCCCCGATGCACCGTCAGGCGCGGCTTCCTCCGCCTTGAGCAGCGCGGGGACGTCCGTGTTGGACGTCACCTCGTCGGACAGGTCCTTGCCCTTCGCGGGCATGCGCCCCGTGGAGACTGGCGGCGCCACGAGCACCGACGGCGGCGGCATCCCGCCGGCCTGCGAGGGCATCGCGCGCACGGGCTCGGGCGGGGGCGGACGGGCGCGCTGGTCGCGGGACTTGCGCAGGCTGTCGGCGCGGCGCGCGTAGAGGCGGGCCTTCTCGGTGTTGTGCAGCACCTCGCGGCAGAAGAGCGCGAGCCGCTCCCACGTGTGCTGGCGCTCCTCGTCGTCCTCCGTCGCGGTGGCCGCGTTCTCCAGTGCCCAGGCGGCCTCGCCAAACTGCTCGCGTTCGGTGCAGCGGTCCGCGAGCAGCAACCAGGCTTCCTTGTGTCCCGGCTCGAAGCGCACGGCCTGACGCAGCTCCGCCAGGGCCGCGCCCGCGTCGCCCATCGCCTCCAGCGTGGCGATCCGCTCCAGGTGCGCCTTGCGCGCGGCCGGCCCCCGAGGCTCGCGGGCGAGCTGCGCGTGCAGCAACTGGCTCAGCGCGGGCAGGTCGCCCAGACGGCGCGCGAGCGCCAGGAGGTGCTCCCGGGGCTGCTCGTTGTCCGGGCTCTCCGCGAGCACCTCGGCCCAGGCCCACTGCGCGATGCGCAGGTCGCCCAGGGATTCCTCCGCGGTCTGCGCGAGCACCCGCAGCGCTTCCAGGCGATCCGGCGCGCGGCGCGGCGCGGCGGCACAGGCGGCGCGCAGCCGCTCGACCTGGGCGAAGCGCTCCTCGTCGGAGACACTGCGCACGAGCCCCGCGAGCACCGGCAGCATCCCGGGCACGAGCGCATCCGCCGCCTCGAAGTCCGCGCGCGCCTTGGCGGGGACGCCCATGTTCAGCTGCCGCTCGCCCCGCGTCAGCAGGGCCACGGCCCGGGCCCGTGAAGTCCTCGCGCGGGAGATCGCGTCATCGAGCGCACGGCGCACGAGCGAGGCGTCCTCGCGCTGCGACAGCAGCCGGACCTGTTCACGCAACGCGGTGCGCTCACCGGTCAGCTCGACGATCTCCCGGTACATGCGCGCGGCACCCGCGGAGTCCTGGAGCTCGTTCTCCATCACCTCCGCGAGCCGCGTGAGCGCCTCGGCGCGCTCCGGAGCGTCCTTCGCCCGGTCCGCGCGCTTGAGGTACAGCTGGGCCAGTTCGCGCCACGCACGGCGCGCGATGAGCTGTGCCTCCTGGCGCTGGGACCCGGCCCGCTCCGAGCCCTCATCCTGAGCACGTGCCGGTGAAGCCGCGTCCGAAGCCGGGCTTGCACCGGGCTCGGAGGGCTTCACCGATGGGACGCGGGTGGAGTCACGCTTGGGCGCGGCAGGGGTCGACTGTGAGGGAGCGCGCGGCGGAGCCAGGTCCGGCTGCGGGAAGACCACTTCCGCGGTGGATTCCTCCTCGTCGAACGCAGGCTTCGAAGCAGCGGGAACCAGCACGGAGGCCCGTCGCGGAGCGGCTGGCTTCTCATCACGGGCCGGCGTTGACGCGGAAGCGCCCTTCTCCGTTTCGACACGCTCGGGCGGGATGATCTCCGAGGTCGCTTCGTCGGCGTCGAACGCCATCGCAGGCGCGCCCGGTACCAGCACCGCGGTGGGCGGACGCGGGGAGGAGCTCCGTTCCGCGGAAGCACCTGCATCCGTGGCCTTCGCGGCAGCGTCGGCCGTACGCGGAGGGAGTACTTCCGACGTCGCTTCGTCCGAGTCGAAACCCTTCGAGGGACCACCCGGCACCAGCACCGCATCAGGCTGGCGTGGAGGCGTCTTCTTCGATGGCGATGCGTTCTCGCCGGATGCCTTCGCCTGAGCTTCAGCTGCCGGCTCAGACGGACGCGGAAGGAGCATCTCCGACGTTGATTCGTCTACGTCAAAGGCCTTGGAAGGCGCGCCCGGTACCAGCACGGCTCCAGGCGAACGCGGCGGCATCCGCTCCGATGCGGACTCGTCGCGACCGGAGGTCTTCGAGGGGGCCACCGCCATCGCGGCGGGTGTCTCCTCGGATGGCTTCGGCGGCGTAGGCGCGGGCGTCTCATCGAGAGCCTGTGCGGCATCGGCTGGCGGCGCCTCTTCGAGCTTCTTGCCGAAGACCTGCGTCGCCTCGAACAACGGAGGGGCGCTCTGAGCGGCAACAGGCGGCTTCGCGAATTCTTCAGGCGTCCGCGTCGCATCCGACGACGGTGCATCAACGGACTTCACTTCGGACGCCACCGCCGTGTCCGCGGGCAGTGACGACGCGTCCGACGTCGCGGACGCGTGTTCAGGCGGTTGCGCTGCATCCGCTGACGACGATGCCGTCTCGACGCGAGTAGGAGCCTGTGTCTCGTCGGACAACAACAATGCGCGCAACGCCTCGATGACGTGCTCAGGCACATCCGCGGCGTTCGCGGACGACGCAGCGCTCGACACCGCGACGCCGTGCTCGGACGACGCAGCGCTCGACACCGCGACGTCGCTCTCGAGCGCCTGGGCAGCATCCACTGGCGATGATGCGGTCGATACGCTTGAAGCGCTCTCCAGCGCCAATGCCTCTGGCGATGCCACGACCGCACTCGAAGGTGCCTGCGCCGCATCCGACACCGCAGTGACGGCCTCGGACCTCGGCGCCGCGTCCACGGACGACGACGCGTTCAAGGCCTCGGCGTTCCCGGCCATCGACGGCGCATCGGCTGACGGCAGGGCGTTCAGCGTCGCCCCATCCCTCGGCGACGACTCACCGGATGCCTCGGTGCCCTTGTCGCTCGGCGCCTGCACTGCCTCGACAGGCGCCGGAACGGACCTCACCCCCTGCGGCGGCGTCACCACGCGGGCCTTGCCCGGACCTTCGTCCTCCCAGGGGAACTCCGGTCCTCGCGACGCCGGCGTTCCCAGCCCCGCCCACTCTCCCAGCGGGACCTGCACCGTGGCGGCTCGCGAAGCCCTGGCTGCCGGCGCCGGCACTGGCACCACCGGCATCTCCACCACCGTGTTCCCCAGCTCCGGATCCGACAGCGCCAGCGCGGACACCTCCACGGTCTTCGTCCGGGACTCCTCGTCCTCCCCTGGCGGCTGCCGCGACGGCGCTTCCTTCGCCTTCGCCACCCGCTCGCGCAGCACGTCGAGCACGAAGCGGGCCCGAGCGTCGTCGGGCGCGTCCATCAACAACCCGTTGAGCACCGCCGCGGCGCGCGCCTCCTGCCCCGTGCGCCGCAACACGCGCGACAACTGCCGGCGGACCTCGCGGCGCACCTCGCCCCGCTCCGTCACCATCGCCGCGTCCAGCAGGGTGATGACGGCGCGCTCCGTGCCCGCTCGCAGCGCGCAGCGGACCAGCGCCGCCGCCAGTCGGGGCGTCATCGGCAGGGAACGGCTGGCGGACACCAGGCCGGAATACGCTCGCGCCGCCTGCCCCTCCCGGAGCAACCGGGCGGCGTCCCGGCAGACCTGGGCCACCGCGCCTCGCACGTCCTCTCCTCGCGAGCCCATTCCCGGTCCGCGAAGGGAGGGCTCTGGCGTCTGTGGGCCCTTGCCGTGTCTCCCGCCACCCATGAAGTCCCCAGTCTACACACGATGCTCGCGACGCGGGCACCTCGTCCGCCCCAGCGAAGGGGGCCGGGTTTTCCAGGTTCTCAGGAGGCGTCCGCCGCCACGATGGGCCCCTCTGGAACACGCACCTTCGCGGCTTCGAAGAAGGCCCGCAGGTCGTCCGGCACCAGGGCCTCCAGCCGGAGCGGCCGGCCCGTGCGCGGATGGCCCAGCTCCAGCGCCTGCGCATGCAGCAGGCACCGCGGCGCCATCAGGCGCCCAGCGCTCTCCGCGCCGCCGTAGCGCGCGTCCCCCAGGATGGGATTCCCCAGCGCCGTCAGGTGCGCCCGGAGCTGATGCGTACGGCCCGTCCGGGGCAGCAGCTCCACCAGGCAGAACGCATCGCCCGCGAACAGCGTCCGGTAGTCCGTCCACGCGGGCACGCCGTTGGCCGCGCGGGTCGCCCGCCAGCGCCCCGGCCGCGATGGATCCTTCGACAAGGGCAGGTCCACCGTGCCGCCCGCCGGAAGCCCTGGCCCCGTCGCCGCGAGGTACCGCTTGCGCGCGGTGCCTTCCCGGAACGCCTCGGCCAGCGCGGAGGTGGCGGCGGCCGTCTTGCCGAACACCGTCACCCCGGAGGTCTCCCGGTCCAACCGGTGCACCAGCCCCGCCTGCCGTCCCAGGTGCTCGCTCACCAGGTCCACCAGGCTTCCGCCCACGCGGCCTTCGGTGGGCTGCGCGTTCAGGCCCGCGGGCTTGTCCACCGCGATGACGTCCGCGTCCTCGAACAGCACGCGCAAGGGGGCCGCGGGCTTCGCGGCCTCCAACGGACTCTGCCCCGCCTCCTCCAGCACCACCGTCACCACCTGCGCGGGCCGCAGCCGCGCCGCCCCGTCCCGCGCGCGGCGCCCCGCCACGTACACGGCGCCTACGTCCACCAGCCGCCGCACGTCCGCCACCGGCAGCGCCAGCTCCGCCGCCACCGCGTCCACCAGCGCGCGCCCCGCGTGCGCCCCTTCCGCACGGAACGTCCGGCGCTTCATCGCGTGCCCTCCCCGTCCACCCCTTCCAGGGGGAATTCCAGGGGGGCATGCGGCCGGGCAGCGGAGGCAAAGGACATGGCGCGACACTCTATGCGCGTGCTCCCTGCCCTGACGCGGGCTTCCTGTTACCTTCCGCGCCGCCATGGACCGCCCCCTGCACTCCGTCCGGTCGCGGCTGGATGACTTCCTCGCCGAACTGGCCACCCTCCAGTACCGCTACGGCGCCGGACTCTCCCCGGACCTCCCCGTCGCACGGCTGTACGCCTCCTTCCCGGAGCTGTCCTCGCCGGAGACCTTCGCCGCCGCCAACGAGGCGCTCGCCCGCGCGAAGGGCAAGGACGACCCCGTCGCCGTCCGCCGCATCACGCTGGTGCGCGAGCTCATCGCCACCCAGGTGGAGGAATCCCTCGCCCTGCCCGCGGCGGACGCCGTCGTCGCGCTGGAGGCCCGTTCCCACATCCCCGCCGACGACACGACGCTGTCGCTGGCCCAGGCCCTGTCCCAGCTTCCGCGCGAGCCCCACCGCGCCCGCCGCGCCCTGCTGGAGCGCGGCGCCGGCAACTTCCTCTGGGAGAACCGGGGCGCCTACGGAGACCGGCGCGACGCCGCCCTCCAGGCCGCGGAGGTGCTGGGCTTCCCGGACTACCCCGCCCTGCGCCAGGACGTCACCGGCATCGACACCACGAAGCTCGCCCAGGCCGCCGAGGAGACCCTCCGGCGCACCGAGGACGCCTACCGCGACGTGCTGGCCTATGTGCTGCGCAAGCTGGAGCCCACCCTGCGCCCGCTGCCCGGCGGCGAGGCGCGGCGCCATGACGTGCAGCACGCCCTGCGCGCCCCGTGGATGGACGCCCACTTCCGCCGCGAGGACACCGTCCCCGCCGTGATGCGCTGGCTGTCCGACTGGGGCCTCCACCCGGAGGCCGGAGGCCGCATCCGCCTGGACGACGAGGCCCGCCCCGGCAAGGCGTCACGCCCCTTCGTCGCCGCCGTGCGCGTGCCCCACGAAATCCGCCTGGTCCTCCAGCCCCGGAGCGGCATGGACGCGCTGGGTGACCTGCTCCACGAGCTGGGCCACGCGTGGCACCTGGCCCACGTGGACGCGGACGCCCCCATGGAGCTGCGCCGGCTGGGCGACGCCTCCGTCACGGAGGCCTACGCCGCCACCTTCGAGCGGCTGCTGCTGTCCCCGCCCTGGCTCAAGCGCTACCTGGGCCTGGCGTCCGGCACGACGAAGGACGTCGTGCGCATGGGCGCCTTCCAGGCCCTGGCCGTGCTGCGCCGCCACTGCGCGAAGCTGTCCTACGAGCTGTCGCTCAGCACCAAGGGCGCCTCCACCGACCGCGCGGACGAGTACGCCGACGGCCAGCGCCGCGCCCTCTTCGCGCAGCCGCACCCGGGCTTCTTCCTGCATGACGTGGATTCACAGCTCTACGTCACCCGCTACCTGCGGGCCTGGGCCCTGGAGACCCGGCTCACCGCATCCCTGCTGGAGCGGTTCAACGAGGACTTCTGGCGCAACCCCGCGGCCTTCACCTGGCTCAAGGGGCTTTTCGCGCGGGGCGGCGCCGCCGACGCGGAAGGACTGGCCACGGACGTCTCGGGCACGCCGCTGGCGCTGCCCGAGGCGGGAGCGCGCCTCGTGGCCATCCTCAACCAGTAGGGAAACCGCCCCTACTTCTTCTTGGCGCGCAGCGCGCGGACGATCTTGTCCTTCGCCGCGTTGGCCGGGGCCTCGCGGGTGTGGACCGCGGCGGGCGCCTTGGTGGCCTTGGCCGCCGTGCGCGCGCGCATGGCCTTCATCAGCTGCATCTCGATGACGAGCAGCTCGTCCGCGAGCTCCGCGTTGGCACCCGCGGCGCGGGGCAGCGGCGCGCTCTTGCTGGGGGCGCCCGCGCCATGGCGCATGCGCAGGGCCTTCTCCTCCTCGGCCGTCAGCGTGGTGGACTTCTCCAGCGCCGCCTTGACCTCTTTCGCGGTCAACGTGCTACTTCCGACCTTGCGCTCCATCTCCGCTCCCTTCGTTGTGCACGCCTGAACACCCGAGCATGTCAGATGCGTCTGGGCCGCAACCGACGAGGATTGTAGAGGGTGCAAGAGGGCCGTCAAAATTTCTTCCAACAGGCCGCTGCCAGTCTGTAGCGACCCGCCCCACCCGCTACAGCTACAGACGCATCCCCAGGCCCAGGAACGTGGAGCGCAGGTTCTGCCTCTCCCCGGAGAACGGATTCCCCCGGGCGGAGAAGTTCTGGTAGCGCGCCTCGGCGGAGAGGAAGAGGTTCTCCCCCAGCTCCAGTCCCACGCCGCCGCACAGCTCGAAGCCCACCTGGAGCACGCGGCTGCCCAGCGCGTCCGGGGCCACCGGCTGGGGCCGGGAATGGGGCACCAGCAGGCTGGCCCCCACCCCCAGGAAGGGCCGCACCCGGGTATCCCCCAGGGGCACCACGCGCACGGACATGGGCGTCACCTCCGTCAGGTGCCGGCTGGACGCCAGGTGCCCGCCCACCTCCAGCACCGCCCCCGGCTTGCGGTACGCCCAGCCCAGGCCCGCGCTGTAGCCCACGGTGCGCCCCACCTCCGCGTCACCCTGGAGCACGTAGGCCCCCAATGGCGCGACGGTGATGCCCAGGTCGCGGGCGGGTTCGGCGAGGGCCGGGGCCGCCAGCAGCGCGAGCCCGGTACACGCCAGGGGAAGGGCGGAACGGAACATGGCCCTCTCCACAGCAAGGCCAGGGCCAGGGGGGTTCCCCAGCCGCTTCAAGCACTTGCGGGAAGGCCGGGGCCGGACGGCGGCCCACGCAGGACACGGCCGTCACAGCCCTGGAAGGCAGGGCGCACTCCCGAGCCTCCGGGCCGGAAGCCGTGGGGCTTCAAACGGTCAGGAGGGCCTCAGGAAGCGCGGGGGACGTCAGTTGCCCTCGCCCTCGTCCTCGGGTTCCGGGGCGCCGGGCGTGGCGCCCGGGGCGGCGGGCGAGTCTCCCGGCTTGGTGCGCGGGATGCCGAAGTGGTCCAGCGCGTCCGCGATGCCCTGGGGCTTGTCCGCGTCCGGCAGGAAGTCCTGGGGCGGCTGCAGCTGGGGGTCCTTGCCAATCTCCGTGAGGGAGGACTCCAGCGTCATGCGCAATTCGGCGGCCTCCGGGGTCTTCTCCTGGGGCACGCCGATGCGGCCGTCCAGCCGGGCCTTGAGGACCACGGACGTGACCGAGTCCACCAGCACCTCGCCCTCCAGCGAGCGCGGCAGCCGGTTCGCGAAGAAGTTGGCGCGGCGCTTCGTCGTCTCGTCCGCGTTCTTGGGCGCGAAGGCGGCGGGCATCTTCCGCGGCGTGCCGCCCTCCTGGGGGGCGCCCAGGGACACGTTGTACTTCCACGCGGTGCGCCCCTCATGGGTGACGGTGCCCGCGGGGGTGAGCTTGATGCGGCCCTGGAAGAGGCTGTCGAAGTCGCGGATGGCGCCCGTCAGCTCCGTGCGGGTGCGCTCGGCCATGCCGCGGTCGCGCAGGCGCTGGCGGTAGGGGCCGTAGCGGTTGCGCGCGAAGACCTGGCCCTTCACGCGCATCACCTCCAGGCCCTGGTCCCGCGAGTTCTCCAGGATGCCGTGGAAGTCGCCGTTGACGCCGCCGGGGCCCGCGCGGAAGGAGCGCGTCTCCGTGAGCTTCACGGGGTTGTTGCCGCTGGGGCCGGCCCACTCGTAGCTGAGGGTGGACTGGAAGAAGTGCGGGCCCAGCCGCTCGGTCACCTCCGCGGCGTCCATGCCCAGGATGCGGCGCGACACCTGGGGGTTGTCCGCGACGTCCTCCGGCGGCAGCTTCTCCTTCGCCGAGGCCACCACCTTCGGCGGGTCCTCCGCGGAGAAGATGCGGGCCTTGGCCGCCTTGTCGACGGGGTCGGAGCAGCCGGCGGCTGCCAGGACCAGGGCGAGGGCGGCGGACTTCGTCAGACTTCTCACGGAACCTCCACGACCAGGACGGCGGGGGCGGCAAGTTACGTGGGGGCCACAGGAGCGGCAAGCGGTGGCTTGCGTGCGGCCGTGCAAGGGATAGAACGCCCAACCCATGCAGAACCTGCGAGACAAGTTGTTGAAAGCGGGCCTCGTCTCCGAGGAGCAGGCCAAGAAGTCCGACTCCACGCCCACGCCGCCACGGCGCCAGGAGGACAACCGGGGGAGCGCTCCACGCGCCCCCGCGCCTCGGGGACGTGATGAGAATCGGACAGCCGGAGGCCCGCCGCGCCGTGATGACCGCGGAGGTCCACCGCGCCGTGAGGGCGGTGGCGGTCCGCCGCGCGGCGCCGGAGGCCCTCCACGCGGCGCCGGAGGTCCCCCGCGTCAGGGTGCCGGCGGTCCGCCGCGCCAGGGCGGAGGCTTCCGAGGCGGCCCCCAGGGAGGGTTCGGCGGAGCCGCGCGTCCAGGCGGCACGACGACCGAGAAGCCCATCCCCAAGCTGCCGCCCATGCCGGGCTCCAAGGCCTACCAGCGCGCCGAGTCCAAGAAGCAGGTGGAGCTGGACCGGGCCCTGCGTGAGCTGGTGCTGGGCGCCCAGGTGCCCCAGGAGCCGGGCGAGACGGCCTTCTACTTCATGACGCGCAAGGGAAAGCTGCGCCGCATGGAGCTGAGCCCCGCCCAGGCCAAGCAGCTGGAGGACGGCGAGCTGGGCGTGGTGGAGCGTCCGGAGCCCGCGCAGATTGAGCACTCGCTGGTGCCCGCCGCCGCGGCCGAGCAGATGTACGCGCTGTCCGCCAAGGCCGTGCGCTTCTTCAACCGCAAGGAGAACCCCGTCGGCTTCATGAACGACGAGGAGCTCAAGGCGCAGCAGGCCGCCGAGGCCTCCGGCACCGCGCCGGAAGTCGCCGACGAGCCCGAGGCCTCCTCCGAGGAAGGTTCCGAGGAAGGCGGCGCGTCCGACGAAGCGCAGGCGTCCTCCGAGGCCTCCGCTTCCGAGCCTTCTGGCGAGCCGTCGTCCGAGCCTTCTGGCGAGCCTTCGGGCGAAGGCGGCACCCAGTCCTGATGTTCCTTCCCGTGCCCTCCCCTCCTTCCCATCCGGGAGCGAGGGGAGGCGCGGCTTCCACCGGACGTCCGCGTCAGCCGAACGCGTCGATGCCGGTGATGGCCTTGCCCAGCACCAGCGTGTGCACCTCGTGGGTGCCCTCGTAGGTGAAGACGGACTCCAGATTGAGCATGTGGCGCACGGGCGGGTAGTCGTCCGTGATGCCGTTGGCGCCGTAGATGCTCCGGGCCACGCGGGCGATGTCGAGCGCGCTCTTCACGTTGTTGCGCTTGGCCAGGCTCACCATCACGGGGTTGCTCTTGCCTTCATCCTTGAGGCGCGCGAGCCGCAGGCTCAGGAGCTGCGCCTTGACGATCTCCTGGAGCATGTCCGCCAGCTTCTCCTGCGTGAGCTGGTAGCCGGCGATGGACTTGCCGTCGAACTGCGTGCGGGACAGCGCGTACTCGCGCGCGCCCTCGAAGCAGGCGATGGCCGCGCCCGTCACCGCGAACGCGATGCCCGCCCGGGCGTTGTTGAGACACGACAGCGGCCCCTTGAGGCCCACGACGCCGGGCAGCACGTTGCGGTCCGGCACGCGCACGTCCTGGAAGGACAGCTCGCTGGTGCGCGAGGCGCGCAGGGAGAACTTGCCGGGAATCTCCCGCGCGCTGAAGCCGGGCATCCCCTTCTCCACCAGGAAGCCGCGCACGGACTCCGGGCCACCGTCGTCCGTCTTGGCCCACACCACCGCGACGTCCGCGATGGAGCCATTCGTAATCCAGGCCTTGGTGCCGTTGAGCACCCAGCTGTCTCCGTCCTTCCGGGCGCGGGCGCGCATGCCGCCGGGGTTGGAGCCGAAGTCGGGCTCGGTGAGGCCGAAGCAGCCGATGAGCTGTCCCTTCGCCATGCCCGGCAGGAAGCGCGTCTTCTGCTCTTCACTGCCGAAGGTGTGGATGGGGAACATGCACAGCGAGCCCTGCACGGACGCGAAGCTGCGCAGGCCGGAGTCACCGCGCTCCAGCTCCTGGAGCACCAGGCCGTAGCTGACGGTGTTCATGCCCGCGCAGCCGTAGCCCTGGAGGTTCGCGCCCAGCACGCCCAGCTCCGCCAGGCCCGGGATGAGGTGCGCGGGGAAGGTGCCGTCGCGGAAGTGCTTGCCGATGATGGGCAGCACCTCCGCGTCCACGAAGCGGGCCACCGCGTCGCGTGCGGCCTTCTCCTCGGCGGACAGCAGGTCGTCGATGCGGAACAGGTCGGTGATGTCGGCGCGGGGCATGGCGGCGAGCTTGACGTCGCCATGCGGGAGCCGTCAAACGGACCCGAGGACCCGGTGCCTCAGGGCGTCGCGGGCTTGAGCGCCTGCAGGTCCGCGTCGCGCAGGAAGTTGAACAGCGGACCGTCGATCTTCTGCTGACCGCCCACCACCACGGTGGGCTTGAGGAAGAAGAGGTTGTTCCAGTTGAAGTCATACAGCGCCTGCTCGGCGGTGGCGTTCCAGGTCCCGTCCATGCGGCCGTTGTAGTACCCAAGCTTGTGCAGCACGCGCTTCACGGCCTTCGCGGTCTCCTTATCGAGGCAGATGAGGTCCGACGCGTACGGCGCGGCGACGCCCGCCTGGTAGCGGTTCATCTCCACGTCCAGCTCCTTCAGCGCGTTCTTGCTGCTGTGCACGACGGCGTCCGCCAGCACCTTCGTGTAGAAGACCGCTTCGTTCTCCGAGCTCCAGACGCGGATGACGCCGGAGCGCTCGCCGTTGTTGTCGCCGCCCACCCGGGCCCCCGCCTTGAGCGACGCGAGCAGCCGCTGCGGCAGGCTGCCCGTGGCCTGCTGGAAGCCCGTCGCCATGGCGGCGCAGATGGTGGGAGTGGTCTGGTTGTTGGCCTGCACCACGAAGGTGGCGCCCTTCACGGCGCAGCGATGCGAGGCGCTCTCCGCGCCGGTCTGCTGGCCCACGGTGATGGTGCCATCGGGATTGAGCTTCACCGCGGCGAGCTGGCGGTAGTCCGCGTACGGATCCACGGTGAACACGTAGTCGATGGCGGACTGGGCCGTGTCGCCCGCGTCGGTGCGGGCGATGATCGCCTCGGCGTCATCCACCGAGGGGTAGAACATGCTGGCCACCGCCACGTCCGGACGGCCGTAGGGCACCAGGCCGCTGATGCCCGCAGGGAAGGAGATGCTGGCCACGCCGCAGGACTTCTCCACGGCGTCGCACGCGACGATGGCGCGCGTGCCCAGGACGCGCGGGTTGATGCCGGTGGGCACCGCGGCGATGGCGGACGTGGACGCGAACATCAGACAGGAAGCGGCCAGCAGACCACGCGTGAAGGTCTTCATATGCAGGGGACCTCGATGCAGTGAGTGATGTCTGGAGGAGCCCCCTGGCGCGCGAACGATGCATGTCGCCATGCACCGCCCCGAGGGTCCGGTGCTTCACTCCGCGCCGTGCAGGAACGCCTTCGGATCCGCGTCGCGCAGGGAGTTGACCAGCGGACGGTCGATCTTCCTCTGGCCGTTCACCACCACGGTCGGCTTGAGGAAGAAGAGGTTGTTCCAGTTGAAGTCATACAGCGCCTGCTCGGCGGCGTCGTTCCAGGTCCCGTCCACGACGCCGGTGTAGTACCCGGCCTTGGTCAGAGCATTCTTCACGACCTTCGCGGTCTCCGCGTCGAGCGGGATGAGATCCGACGCGTACGGCGCGGCGATGCCCGCCTGGTAGCGATTCATCTCCACGTCCAGGTCCTTCAGCGCGGTCCTGCTGGTGTGCACGACGGCGTCCGCCAGCACCTTCGTGTAGAACGTCGACTCATTCTCCGAGGTCCAGACGCGGATGACGCCGGAGCGCTCGCCGTTGTTGTCCCTGCCCACGGCGGCCCCCGCCTTGAGCGACGCGAGCAGCCGCTGCGGCAGGCTGCCCGTGGCCGTCTGGAAGCCCGTCGCCATCGCGGCGCAGATGGTGGAGGTGGTCTGGTTGTTGGCCTGCACCACGAAGGTGGCGCCCTTCACGGCGCAGCGCTGCGGCGCGTTCTCCGCGCCGGTCTGCTGGCCCACGGTGATGGTGCCGTCGGGCTTGAGCTTCACCACGGCGAGCTGGCGGTAGTCCGCGTACGGATCCACGGAGAACACGTAGTCGACGGCTTGCTGGGCCGTGTTGCCCGCGTCGACGCGGGCGAGGACCGCCTCTGCGTCATCCACCGACGGGTAGAACATGGTGGCGATCGCCACGTCCGGACGGCCATACGGCACCAGGCCGCTGATGCCCGCGGGAAAGGAGATGCTGGCCACGCCGCAGGACTTCTCCACGGCGTCGCACGCGACGATGGCGCGCGTGCCCATGAGACGCGGGTTGGCGCGGCCGGTGGGCGCCGCGGCGAGGGCGGACGTGGACGCGAACATCATGCAGGAGAGGGCGAGCAGGCCACGCTTGAAGGTCTTCATATCCAGGGGACTCCGATGCAGTGGTTGATGTCTGGAAGAGTCCCCGGCAGCGCAAATGATGCATTTCGTCGTGCACCCGTTCGCCCGGCTCCACGCGCGGGGCTCTATGCTGTCCGGCCATGGCAAACGAGACGACGAAGACAGCGGTGGTGACGGGCGCCAGCCGGGGCATTGGCCGCGCGGTGTCCCTGGCGTTCGCGCGCGAGGGCTATGACGTCTGGGCGCTGGCGCGCTCGGCGGAGTCGCTGGAGGCGCTGCGCAAGGAGGGCGGCGAGCGCATCCGCACGCTCGCGGTGGACGTGGCGGATGAAGCCGCGCTGCTCGCGGCGTGCAAGACCGTCCTGGCGGCGGGGACGCCCCGGGTGCTGGTGAACAACGCGGGCATCACCGTGTCCGCGCCGCTGACGAAGACGTCCACGGCGGACCTGGCGAAGGTGATGGCGGTGAACGTGACGGCGCCCTTCCTGCTGTGCCGCGAGCTGATGCCGGCCATGGCGTCCGCGGGCGGCGGGCGGATCATCAACATCGGCTCCATCACGGCGACGCGCGGGGCGAAGTACACGTCCGCGTACTGCGCGTCCAAGCACGCGCTGCTGGGGCTGACGCGCGCGCTGTCCGTGGAGTACGCGCGCAAGAACGTCACCGTGAACATCGTGAACCCGGGCTGGGTGGAGACGGACATGTTCGCGGGCGCGACGGCCGCCATCAGCAAGACGACGGGCCGCAGCGAGGAGCAGGCCCGCGAGGCCCTGGCCGCGATGAACGCCATGGGCCGCATCATCCAGCCGGAGGAGGTGGCCGCGATGTGCCTCTTCCTCGCGTCGGAGGCAGCGGCGCCCATCACCGGCGCGGCCTACGCCATCGACGGCGGCGAGGCGGCGTAACGAAGGGCTCCAGCGCGCCGGGCCGTCACGTGCCCGGCGTCACCGCGCGAGCAGGGCCATGCGCCGCGCTCCTGCTGTTACAGGCGGTACTGCTCCACGATGTTGGTGACCTCGTGGGACGCGGTGGTGAGGCGCGCGGCGGCCACGGCGCTCGTGGCCACGCGCTCCACCGTCTCGTCCGCCAGGCGCGTCAGGTCACTCAGCGCGGCGAACAGCTCCGCGATGCCCGCGTCCTGCTGGCTCACCATGTCCGCGATGCTCTTCACGGACACGCTGTTGTTCTGGATGACCGCGGCCAGCGCGCGCAGGCTCTCACCCGCCGCGCGCGCCTGATCCAGCCCGCCCTCCACCTCGCGCGTGCCGCCTTCGCTCGTCTGCACCGCTTCGGAGATGGCGCGGCCGATGTCGCCCAGGATGGACTGCACGCGCGCCGTGGCCGTCGCGGACTGGTCCGCCAGCGACCGCATCTGCCGGGCCACCACCGCGAACGCCCGGCCCGCTTCGCCGCTGCGCGCCGCCTCGATGGCCGCGTTCAACGCCAGCACGTTGGACTGGTCCGCCAGGTCCTTCACCGTGCCGGTGATGTCGCCCACCTGGCGCGTGCGCTGCCGCAGCTCCGACACCGTGGTGGAGATGCGCTCCACCTGCGAACGGATGTGCGTGAGCCCGCCCACGCTGCCCGCCACCGCGGACTCGCCCGCCTGTCCCACCGCGCCCGCCTTCTCCGCCTCGCGCAGCACGCCCGTCGCCCGCTGCGCCGCCGCCCGCGAGCTCTCCTGCAACTGCCGCGCGGCGATCTGCGTCTGGTGCAGCGCCGCCGCCTGCCGCGTCACCGCCAGGTTCTGGTCCGACGCGGAGTTCGCCAGCTCCAGCGCCGTCGCCTCCAGCTCCTGCGCGGAGTTCTTCAGCGCCATCAGCACCGCGCGCAGCCGCGCCATCATCTCCCGGAAGGACGCGGCCAGCTGGCCAATCTCGTCATGGGAGTGGATGTCCAGCGTGCCGCTGAAGTCGCTCTCGGCCACCACGCGCGCCGCCGCCGCCGTCAACGCGCCCAGGGGCGCCATCATCCGCCGCACCAGCAGGAACACGCCC
>NZ_RAWE01000227.1 GCF_003611695.1 Corallococcus carmarthensis
CGCCCGGACCCCCTTCGCCGCCCCCGCTCTCGCCCTCACCCTGCTCGCCGCCGGGTCTCCGGTGCTCGCCGCCACGCCCGCCACGCCCTCCGCCGTGGTGAAGGGCAGCGTGCCGGGCTCCACGACGCCGCCCGCCGCTTCGGGCCTCCGTGCCCCGGGCGCGCCCACGCCGGGCGCCGTGGTCCAGGGCGAGCTGTCGCCGCTGAAGGTGAAGCCCCTGGACGGGCCGCACCTGTCGCTCCAGCCCGCCAACCCGAAGCCGGGCGACCCGGTGCTGGTGACGGTGAACGGCGCGTCCGCGCTTCCCACGGGGACGCTCGCGGGCCGGCCCCTGCACTTCTTCGCGTGGAACAACGGCTACGCGGCCCTCACCAGCCTCCCGGTGGAGCAGCCGGAGGGCACCGTGGCGGTGGACGTCACGGCGGCCGGGCGCGGCCTGCCGGTGCTGCTGTCCGGCGCGCTCACCGTGGGCGCACCGGGCTTCCGCGAGCGCGAGCTGCGCGTGGCCAACAAGTACGTGTCGCCGCCCAAGAAGGTGAAGGCGCGCATGGAGGCGGACCGCAAGGCGTTCGCCGCGGCGTTCGCGCAGCCCTTCCACGCGCCGCTGTTCGGCCAGAACTTCGCCTGGCCGCGCGAGTCGGTCGTGACGGCGCCCTTCGGCGACCGCCGCTCGTTCAACGGCAAGCTGCAGACCCAGCACTTCGGCGTGGACCTGGATGGCGCCACGGGCTCGCCGGTGGTCGCCGCCAATGACGGCACGGTGGTGATGGCGCGCGACAACTACGCCTCCGGAAACACCGTGCTCGTGCACCACGGCGCGGGGCTCTTCACCGCGTACTTCCACCTGTCGCGCATCGACGTGAAGGACGGCGCGCAGGTGAAGCAGGGCGACGCGCTGGGACTGGTGGGCAGCACCGGCCGCGTCACCGGCCCGCACCTGCACTGGGGCGTGAAGGCGGATGACCGCTGGGTGGATGGCCAGACGCTGCTCAAGCTGGACTTCACCGGTGCGCCGGAAGCGCCGGGTGTGGCCACCAACAGCCCCGGCCTGAGCAACCCGTAGCGCGGGGCCCGTGAGGCCTCAGCCGCGCTTGGGGGCCCGGGCCTTCGGAGCGGCCTTCTCCCGCTTCAGCGGCGCTGCGTCCCCCGGGGCCTCGGCCGCTGGAGGCTCGTGCTTCGCGCCTTCGTGCTTCGCGGGCTCGGCCTTGGAAGACGCGCCACCCAGCAGCACGCCGTGGAGGAAGGAGTCGGCGATCTGCGCCTTGGCGCGCTCGAGCATCACCGCGTCGCGCGCGTCCGCGAGCCCCACGACGAAGGCGGTGAGCCCCATTTCAATGGAGCCGAAGAGCAGCGCGGACGCGAGCAGCGGATCCACGTCCGGGCGCAGCTCCCCCGCCTCCTTCGCGTGCGTGAACATCTGCGCGCTCAGGCGGATGACGTCCACGAAGGCCGTCTGCCGGTTGATGCGGGCTCCGGCCGGTGAACGGGCAATCTCCAGGATGAGCACCTTCACCGCGCGGGGGTCCACGCGGTAGGCCTCGAAGGCCACGTCCGCGATGCGGCGGACCTTCTCCACCAGCGGCCCCTCGCTTTCGGCGACGGCACGCGCACGCGCGATGAAACCGCTCCAGCCCGTCTCGAAGACGGTCTCCAGCAGCTCATCCTTGTTCTTGAAGTAGTGGTAGACGAGCCCGTACGCGACGCCCGCCTCCTTGGCGACGTCCGCGATGCGGCAGCCGTGGTAGCCCTTGCGGGCGAACACGTCGATGGCGGCCCTCAGGATGGTCCGGCGACGCTCGCTCTCCCGCGTCCCGTTCTCCGGCGCCGTCTTCTGCTGGCCCACGCGTCCTCCCACGGCTGGTTGATTCAAGAATCAGCCAACCACGCTACGGACGCGGGGCCCCGGGGTCAATCCTTACGTGGGGCCCTCCGCCACGCCGAGGGGGAGGCGGGCGGAAGGGGCACGCACGGGGAAGGGCCCTCCCCGGGAGGGGCTTCAGGCCGCCGAGCCGTTGAACATCACGCGGGCCACGCCCAACAAGCGGTCCACGTCGCGCGCGTTGAGGCCGCGCGCCCGGGCGAAATCCGACAGGGGACGCAGCAGGTCCTCCGTCTGGGCGGGCGTCTGCTCGGTGCCCGTGAAGAGCTCACCGAGGCTGACGCTGAGGGCGTTGGAAAGCGCCGCCAGGGTCTCCACATGGGGCACACGCTCGCCCCGTTCGATCATCGACAGGAAAGACACGCTGATCTGCGCACGCTCCGCGAGCTCTTCCTGCGTCCATCGCTCCGGGCGCTGCGTGCGAAGCTCGCGAATGCGCTGGCCAATTCTTTTTCCGAGATCCGACACGAAAGACTTCTCCTCTGGGGGGATGTTTCGAGGTGAGTGCAACGCTCGCGTACGGCGGGTGATTCCTATCCTCCCGACCCGAAGGACCCGAATCCGGCCACGCTCAGATTCACGCCGGCGAATTCCGGCGTCTGATTGCGCCGCAGGATCACCACCCCCTCGATACGCCAGCAGTCACAGGCGGGTCCATACGACACGCCGAAGGTCTGCTGCGCAAGGGGCTGACTTTCCTGGGAATTCAGATCCTTATAAAGCGGCTGCACCAGTGCTTCGTATCGCAACCCGAGCCCGAATCCGAGCTTGATTCGCGTACCTGCAGTGAGAGCCTGCGCCCGTTCGGTCGGAGAGGGGTCGACCTGGTCGTTGTGGGACGGGAGGGGGCGAGGTGCGTCTCCCACCAGCATGTCCACGCCCCGGCGCACGAAATCGGGTCCCTGTGCCAATGGATCCAACCCACGGTCAATTGACAATTGTTTCACGGCCAGCAGGTCGTCGTAACGCGCGTACAGCGCGTTGCCCTTGCCGTTGTCGATGGTGAAGTCGGCGGACAGCTGGGTGATGTCTCGCGTCGTCGGATCCATGCGCACGAGCGCGCCCGCGGTGAGGACGCCGGCGCTGGCGGACAGGCGCGCGAAGGTGTCGCGCAGCACGCTGCCCTGCACCGTGTCCCGGCCCGCGACGGGCGCGATGCGCGACAGGTCGAAGCCCTGGCCGATGCGCAGGCGCAGCGGTTCGCGGGTGGTGGGGCCCTTGCGGACGCGCAGCGTCTGGTCCACGGCGACCACGGCGTGGAGGAAGCCGCGCACGCGGCCGTCGGACTGGAGCGGCACGCCGGAGTCCAGCTCGTCGTAGACGAGCGGCACGGTGCCGGTGCCGGTGCCGTTCAGGGCGGTGAGGCCGTGGCCCCAGCCGCCGGGCACGTAGCGCAGGTTGACCGACGGGGACAGCGTGTGGCGGTAGAGCGTATCCCGGTCCGTGAAGGTGCGCGCCAGCTGCGAGTCCAGCATCAGGTCCGCCAGCGCGTAGCCGCGCGCGGCGGTGCGGCCGGAGACCTCGCCCACGGACACGTCCTGGCGCAGCCCCAGCGAAGGGGTCAGCCGGGCCCACGTGCCCAGCCCGTAGGACGTGGACAGGAGCGGGGACAGCGTCACGCGGTCGCGGCCCTCGCGCTCGGAGGGGTCCAGAAGGCCGTTGCCCTCCAGGCCGTCCTTGGGAAGCAGCTCCGGGGGGGTCTCCAGCGGCGTGCCCGGGGAGCGCCAGGTGCCCGCGGGCGAGAAGAACCCGTCAGCTCCGTCGTCCGCGAAGCCGCCGCTGCGCAGCGGGGCCAGCCGGCTGTACTCCACCTGCATCCCGCCCATCACGCGCCCGCCGAAGAGGGGCCGCTGGGGCAGGGCCAGGGTGAGGCCCGGCAGGCGCTGGAACGTCGTCGGGCCGTGGGGATTGTAGCCGACGCCCGTTGCCGAAGCCGCCGTGGGGATGAAGTTCGGCTGGAAGAAGCGGAAGGGGTAGCGCAGGTCCTGGCGCAGCGACACGTCCAGCCCCAGGTAGCGGTCGTCGCGGCGCTGGTACACGACGGCGGTGCTGCGCAGGTAGTTGTAGTTCTGCACCAGCAGGTCGGCGGTGAGGTCGCGCGTGTAGAAGCCGTCGGACACGAAGTACGCGTCCACACGGTCGTGCCAGCCGTCGCCCAGGTCCTGCGTGTGCTGCCAGGACGCCTCGCCGCGCAGCCCGCGCTTGTCGTCGATGATCTGCGAGGTGGGTACCCAGGTATTCTCGGCGATCTGCCGGTGGACCCGGAGGAAGTCGAAGGTAACCGGATTCAGCCGGGGGCGCAGGTCGTAGAGGAACCCCAGCGTGGCCCGGCCGCGCGTGTGGTCGCTGGGGACGTAGCGGAACTCCGTGAGGAGCCGTGGCCCCTTCACCCCGTTGGTGCGCGGTTCGCGAATCTCCGTGCCCTCGATGCTGGAGAAGTAGGCATTCGTGATGTCCCCCCCGCCCGTGTAGATGCCGGGGGTGAACGTCAGGTCGTAGCTCTCCCCCAGCGTGACGAAGACGGGCGCGTCCAGCGCGAAGCCGTTGAGGCCGGAGTTGGACGGGCGCGGGATGAGCAGGCCGGAGCGGCGCTCGGCCAGGGGCAGGTACAGCCACGGCAGCGCGAACACCGGCACCGAGCGCACGTACACCACGGGCCAGGTGAGGATGGCGCGCTCGCCCATCTTCACGTTGGCCTCCTTCGCCTCCACGCGCCAGCTGGGCTCGCCGGGGCCGCACTGGCACGGGGTGAAGGCCAGGCCGTCCACGGAGAAGGCCGTCTCCCCGGTGCGGCGGATGCGCGTACCGCTCATCAGGACGGGCGTCTCTCCCAATTTGCGCAGCTCGTCCGGCGTCTTGGCGGCCTGGAGGGCTTCGGGGGTGACGCCCTTCTTCTGCATGAAGAGGCCGCCCTTCACGGTGGCCTCGTTGGAGCGCAGGTCCACGCGCACGTCGTCCGCGATGGCGGCCATCAGGCCGCTGACGAACATCACGTTGCCGGTGGCGGTGGCCACCTGCGTGGCCTCGCTGTACGTCACCTCGTCCGCGCGCAGCACGTTGGGGCCGCTGCGCAGCTCGCAGTGGCCCCGGGCGGTGAGGACGTCGTTTTCGTAGACGACGTAGTCGGCCGCCAGCTCCACGGTCTCGCCGGTGGGCAGCTCCACCTGCGTGGCCAGCGGAATCTGGGCCGCCACCCAGAGCGTCAGGGCGACCGGAGCAAGGAAGGTCATGCAGGAGGCGTGGGCAAAGGGCGCCGTGCCGGCAACGGCGCCCTGCCCGTCCTACCGGCCCGGGCGCGGGAAGTCGAGGGTGATGAGGCCGCCGTCCTGGCGTGTCTCATAGCGAACCCCCTGCTTCAGCTGGATGACGACGCGCACGGAGTTGCCCGCGCCGGAGAACGCCTCCACCCGCGACACGGCCGACGGGAAGAAGTGCGTGTCCAGGGGCAGCGTGTTGTTGGACTCCACCACGCGCGTGTTCTCCAGTTCCAGGACCACCTGGTTGCCAGAGGTGCTCACCTGGTAGCGCAC
Organism: Corallococcus carmarthensis; assembly: GCF_003611695.1. Classification (GTDB taxonomy): domain Bacteria; phylum Myxococcota; class Myxococcia; order Myxococcales; family Myxococcaceae; genus Corallococcus; species Corallococcus carmarthensis. The sequence goes on from NZ_RAWE01000227.1 coordinate 5,410, forward strand.
CGGCTCGTTGGTGCGCACGAAGACGCGCGAGCTGTCCGCCTGCTGCTGGAAGCCCACCAGCGTCATCGTCTTGCGGCGCGACGACACCGCGCCCCCGCCGCTCTCACGTGGCTCGGCCGCGGCGCTGCCCTGGCTGGGACGGGCGCGCGACTCGCGGGCCGCCACGGCCTGCTGCCGGCGCTCGCGGGCCTCCGCCGCCTGCTGGCGCTTCTCCTCGGCGGCGGACTCGCGGGCCGACTGCTGCTCCTCGCGGCGGGCCTGCGCGGCGGCGCGGCGCTCCTCTTCCTTCAGGCGCTTCTGCTCGGCGGCGGTCTGCGCGGCGGCGCGCTTCTTCTCCGCGGCGGTCTTGGCGGCGGACTGGCGCTCCTCGGCGGCGGCCTGGGCCGCGGCGCGCTTCTCATCAGCGGCGGCCTGGGCTGCGGCGCGCTTCTCCTCGGCGGCGGTCTTCGCCTCCTCCTCCTTCTGGCGCTTCTGGTCCGCGGCGGCCTGGGCGGTGGCGCGGCGCTCGTCCTCGGCGCGCTTCGTAGCGGCCTGCGCCTCTGCCTCCTGGCGCTTGCGCTCCGCGACGGCGGCCTCCTCGGACTTGCGGCGCTCCTCATCCTGGCGCTGCGCGGCGAGCCGGGCGTCCTCCTGGCGTTTGGCCTCCGCGTCCGAATCCGCCTTGGCGCGGGCGGTGGCCTCGGCGGCGGCCTTCTCCTGGGCCTCGCGCTCCGCCCGGGCGGCGTCGGCGGCGGCCTTCACGGCCTTCTCCTGCGACTCCCGGTCGGACGCGGCGGCGCGGGCCGCGTCCTGCGCGCTGGTCCCGGCGGGCGTGTTGGCCGCGGTGGCCCCCTGCGCGGTGCCCTGCCCTTCCGTGGGCGTGGCCTGCGCGACGGCCGTGCCGCCCCCGCCCAGGACCTTCACCACCAGCTTGTTGCCGGAGGACTGGATGTCCGTCTCCACCTCGCGCTCATAGCCGATGAGGATGCGCGCGATGGACGCGGACTCCGTGCCGTACGTGGCGGTGCGGATGCCCGTGACGGTGCCGTTGCCCACCGGCTGCTCCTCCGCCACGCCCTGGAAGGCGGCGCCGGACACGTCGATGACGAGCCGGGGCGGATCCGTCATCGTGAAGCTGTTGAAGTCCGGCTTCTTGCTGCCGGTGATCTCCACCGTCCCGCCGCTCACGGAGATGGCCGTGATGGTGTTGAGGTCCGCCGGCTGCTGCGCCAGCGCCACCAGGGGCACAAGCCACAACCCGAGCAGCGACACCACGAAGCCCTTCATCGACCACTCCCGTGACATGCGTCAGAAGACAGACGCGCGCGAAATTATCACGCACCCGGGAGGCACCAACTTTTCAGTCTGGCCGGAACGTCCGCGCTTCAACGCAAGCGCGGCAGGGCCGGCGAGCGCGTGCGGTGCGTGCGGGTGTACTCGATGAGGTTCTTGATGTCGTAGCAGATCTGCCGGATGTCGTGCCCCATCGTCAGCTCGACGTGGCTGTTGCCCTTCACCGGCCGCCACAGCAGGTACTCGCTCTTCGCGGCGCGGTACACGCTGCGCGTGGATTCCACGGACGCCAGCGGATCCAGGTCCCCGAAGATGATGGCCATGGGGATCTCGATCTTCCCGAAGCCGCGCTTGAAGTCGTAGTCCGTGCGGTAGCAGACCATCTCGCCCCGGCGGATCCACCGGGCGAACTGTTCAATCACCTTGCGGGGCTCGCGCTCGCCGCCCTCGCGCAGGAGCCACCGGATGTCGTCGCGGCTGACGCGCTCCGTGTTGACGAGCCGGTTCAGCTTGCGCGTGAAACGCTGATACAGCGCGGACTCGTCCGCCTGCGCCAGCTGCCGCTCCACCCACTTGAGCACCACGTCCACCGGCACCGCGTTGAACACCAGCGGCTTGGACACGTCCGGCTCCAGGCGCTTCTGGAGCGAGGGGCTGAAGGCGCCCGCCCCCTTCGCCAGGAGCGAGCGGGTCAGCGAGGCCGCGCGGCGGTTCAGGTTCAGTCCGCCCAGCGTCAGGTCCACGGCGCTCGCGACGAGCGGTGAACCATGCGCCAGCGCGCGCAGGAGCATGAAGCCGCGCCCCAGGTCCGCGGGCGACCCGATGGTGATGAGCCCCTCGAAGTCGTCGTGGATGCCGGCGTAACCGTAGCCCAGCATGCCGCCCATGGAGTGGCCGCAGTAGAAGACGCGCTCGCGCCGCGTGATGCGTTTGACGCCGGAGACGGCCGCCGGCAGGTCGTAGAGGAAATAGCTGTCCAGGTCCCAGCCGTAGTCCAGGTCCTGCGGCAGCGGGCGCTTGAAGCGCTCGGCGCGCTCCTTCTGGAAGGCGATGGAGCTCTTGCCGTGCCCGCGCAGCTCCAGGATGTGGATGTCCACGCCGAAGAAGAGCAGGTTCTTCACGAACTGGCCGCTCGTCCACGTGTGCCGGTTCTGGCTGAAGCCGTGCACCAGCAGCAGCGGCTCACCGAACAGCGGCTGCGCGAACGCCTGTTTCACCGGCCGGTAGCGCGTGATGACGAGCGACCATCCGTCCGCCGTCTCCACCACGTAGTTGGTCTTGGAGTACAGCGCCCGGAAATCGACCTCGTCGACGGTGGGCATCGGAGGTCCCGGAAGCGCTGATCTCCAGTCCGGCAGGCGCATGTCTCAAAGTTACTGCTGCTGCTGCATCGCGCCAAGGCTTCGGTCGACCAATCGCTTTACGGCGCCTACCAGGAACAATGAGCCCGTCGCCAACACCACACCGTCCGGGCGACCCCCTGCATCGGTTCTCGCTCCCGCAAGGGCCTCCTCCAGGGAGGAGTGCGAGACGACCCGTGAACACAAGGCCCGTGCTTCCAGGATGTATCGCTCCGGGGCGAGCGAGCGCGGCGTCTCCAGCGGCGTGAGGTGCACGGAGGCCGCCAGTGGAAACAGGGCCTGCATCATCGGCCCCCGGTCCTTGTCCGCCACCACCCCGAACACCAGGTGCAAGGGCCGCCCGGCGTAGAGGGTCCGCAGCGCCTCCAGCAGCACCGCCACGCCCGCCGGGTTGTGGGCGCCGTCCACCACCACCGTCGGAGCCTGGGCCAGTTCCTCCAGCCGCCCCGGCCAGCGCGCGGTGGCCAGACCTTCACGCGCGGCCTCTGGCGTCACCGACACGCCCCGGGACCGCAGGGCTTCCAGACACGCCAGCGCCACCGCCGCGTTCTGGTGCTGGTAGGGGCCCCGCAGCGCGAGCGTGAGACCGTCGAGCGACCAGGCAGGCCCCCGGTATGACAGCGTTCCATCGGCCCCGGGCGTGATGCCGAAGTCGCGGCCCTCCACCTGGACGGGCACGGCGAGCTGCTCCGCGCGGCGAAGGAGCGCGTCCAGCGCTTCCGGCTCCTGCTTCGACAGCACCACCGGGACTCCAGCCTTGAAGATGCCGGCCTTCTCCCCGGCGATCTCCCGGAGCGTGTGGCCCAGGTACTCCATGTGGTCGAAGGACACGGGGGTGACGCACGTCACGACGGGGTTCGCGGCGGTGGTGGCGTCCAGCCGCCCGCCCAGGCCCGTCTCCAGCACGGCCACGTCCACGCGCTCGCGGGAGAAGTGCCAGAGCGCGACCACGGTGCCGAACTCGAAGTACGTCATCGGATCCGACAGCGCGGAGGGATAGCGCTCCAGCACCTCCAGGATGCGCTGCCCGAAGACGTCGTCCGGGATGTCCGCGCCACGGACGCGGATCCGTTCATTCACGCGCACCAGGTGCGGGGACGTGTAGAGCCCCACGCGGTGGCCGACGGCCTCCAGCGCGCGCGCCACGAAGGCGCAGGTGCTGCCCTTGCCGTTGGTGCCGGCGACATGCAGCGCCGGGTAGTCGCGCTCGGGATGGTCGAGCGCGGCGAGCGCGTCCTTCACCCGCTCCAGCCCCAGCTTGATGCCGGAGGGGTTGAGCGCCTGGAAGAAGCGCAGGGCGTCTTCCGGAGTTCGGGGGGCGGCGCGCGGGGCGACCATGGAGTGGAGGCCCGCCGCCCTACCCCAGCATGCCCAGGAGCTGGCCCAGCTTCGAGCGCAGGTCCTTGCGGTGGACGATGGCGTCGATCATCCCGTGGTCCAGCAGGAACTCCGAGCGCTGGAAGCCCTCCGGCAGCTTCTGGCGGATGGTCTGCTCGATGACGCGCGGGCCGGCGAAGCCGATGAGGGCCTTGGGCTCCGCGAGGATGATGTCGCCCAGCCAGGAGAAGGACGCGGCCACGCCGCCCGTCGTGGGGTTGAGCATCACGGAGACGTACGGCTTGCCGCTGGTGCGGAAGCGGGCAATCGCCGCGGACGTCTTCGCCATCTGCATCAGGGAGAAGATGCCCTCCTGCATGCGCGCGCCGCCGGAGGCGGAGAACACCACCGCGGGGCACTTCAGCTCGAAGGCGCGCTCGAACACGCGCGTGACCTTCTCACCCACCACGGAGCCCATGGAGCCGCCCATGAACTCGAAGACGAAGCTGCCGATGGAAACAGGGTGGCCCTCGATGCGGCCCACGCCGGAGATGAACGCGTCGTTCTCCTCCAGGTTCTTGCGCGTGGACTTGAGCCGGTCCTTGTACTTCTTGGAGTCGGTGAAGCCGAGCGGGTCCTGGGGCTCCAGCTCCTTGTCGAACTCCTCGAAGGAGTCCGGATCCAGCGTGGCGGCGAGGCGCGCGCGAGCCGTCCAGGCGTGGTGGTGCTCGCAGTGCATGCACACCATCCAGTTCTTCTCGAGCTCCTGGCGGTAGATGATTTCGTCGCACTGCTCGCACTTGGCCCAGAGGCCCTGCATGCGGGAGGGCTGGGGCTCGGCGGCGGGCTCGGAGTCGACGGCGATGCGGGGCTTCTTGGAGAACCAGGCCATGAGGCCCGGGGGTTAATCCGGCCGCCGCGAGCCGTCAATACCCCCGTACGGCGCGCCGCGGCATGCCGGTCCCTAGAACTGGAAGGTCTCGCCCAGCTCCAGGACGTTCACGGGCAGCGGGGCCAGCTCCTTCTTGAGCTGGGTCACGAACGCGGGCTTCAGGTGGTAGAGCATCACCTGGGCGCCGTTGCGGTCGAACTTGCGCAGTTCCGAACCCACGGTGGCGGGCGTCAGGTGGCCGGAGATGTCCGCCAGGGCCTGGAGGCTGTTGGGGAAGCTGGTCTCCAAGAGCAGCGCCTTGAGGTTCTTCGTGGCGTTGAGCGCCTTCCACAGCTTGTCCGTCGGGCCGGTGTCGCCGCTCATGGCCAGCGACGACTTCCCGTCGCTGATGATGAAGGCGCACGACTCCACGGGGTGGCTCACCGGCACGCTCTTCACGGTGTAGGGACCCACCTGGAAGGTGCTGCCGGCGCGGAAGGTCTTGATGGCGAGGACGGGCTTGTGGCGCGTGGGGATGCGCGTGAAGTCCGGCCACAGCGCGTTGTTGAACATGTTCTCGCGCAGCGCCTTGGCGCACTCGCGGGAGGCATGGATGGTGACGGGCCTGTCCCTGCGGCCGATGACCAGGTCGGCGAGCAGCGGCAGGTCCTTCACGTGGTCGAAGTGGCTGTGGCCGACGAGCACGTCGTCCACCTTGCACAGCTGCTCCAGCGAGAGCGTCCCGGTGAGTGCGCCCGCGTCCAGCGCGAGCACGTCGTCCACGAGGAAGCACGTGCTCCTGCACGAGGGAAGCTCGCCACCGTGGCACCCGAGGACTTGCAGCTTCACGCTAGAGGTCTCCGAACTTCCACTTCATCTCAAGGTAGTTGAGGAAGTCGTGCAGCCGGGCGGTGTCATACACGGTGAGCCTGTCACCGCTGCGCTCGATGAGGCCCGCGCGCTCCAGGCGCTCCAGCATGCTGCGCACGGCGGGCTCGCCCACGCCGATCTGCCGGGGCATCTCCCGCACGGCGAAGTCCACCTCCACGCCCTCCTCCAGCGGCCGGCCGCGCGTCTGGCAGGCCTGGAGGATCTGGTGAACGATGCGGCTGGCGGGGTCGCCGTGGAGCAGGTTTTCGATCTGGGCGTCCGCCTCGGAGAGGCGCTCGGCCAGCTTCTTGATCATCCGCACGGCGATCTCCGCGTTGCCGCGGATCATCGCCTCGAAGGTCTTGGGATCGATGACGAGCAGCTTCGCGTCGTCATGCACCACGGCGGAGGCGTTCCGGGGCTTGTTGGAGATGATGGCCATCTCGCCGAAGAATTCGCCCGGGCCCAGGACCGCGAGGACCTTCTCCACGTCGCGCACGCGCTTGGAGATGGCGATCTTCCCGGACTGGATGACGAACATCTCCTTCCCGATCTCTCCCTCGCGGAAGAGCTCGGTGCCCTTGGGGAACTCCTTGCCAAAACGTTGAAAGAGGGTTTCCTCGGCGCCCATCTGGCCCGCGAGTCAATCAGCCCCCACCCCACCGGTCAAATATCCCAGACCGATATCGCCCGGGCGCCCTGGGGGCAGTGCGCCGCCGCAAACCCGACACGGCGGTTCCGAGGCCCGAGACAGGGGCCTTGGGGAGGGGTACAAGGCCGGCCCGTGGGAACGACCTACAAGCAGTCCGGAGTAGACATCGAGGCCGGCGACGCGTTCGTCGAGAAGATCAAGCCCCATGCCGCGCGCACCACGCGCCCCGAGGTGTTGGCCGGGGTGGGCGGGTTCGGCGGCCTGTTCGCCCTGCCGCCCGGCAAGTACCAGGCGCCAGTGCTGGTGGCGGGCACCGACGGCGTGGGCACCAAGTTGAAGGTGGCCTTCCTGGCGGGTCGCCACGACACGGTGGGCATCGACCTGGTGGCCATGTCGGTGAACGACATCCTCACCTGTGGCGCGGAGCCGCTCTTCTTCCTGGACTACTTCGCCACCGGGAAGCTGGAGGTGGACGCCGCGGCGGAGGTGGTGAAGGGCATCGCGATTGGCTGCGAGCAGGCGGGGTGCGCGCTGTTGGGCGGGGAGACGGCGGAGATGCCGGGCTTCTACGCGAGGGGCGAGTACGACGTCGCGGGCTTCTGCGTGGGCGTGGTGGAGCGGTCCGCCATCATCGACGGCAAGACGGTGAAGCCGGGCGACGCGCTCATCGGCCTGACGTCATCGGGCCTGCACAGCAACGGCTACTCGCTGGCGCGCAAGGTGCTGCTGGACGACGCGAAGCTGCCGCTGGACATGGCGCCGCAGGGGCTGGACCGGCCGCTGGGTGACGCGCTCCTGGAGCCCACGCGCATCTACGTGAAGGACGCGCTCGCGCTGTGCCAGGCCGTGAAGGTGAAGGGCATGGCGCACATCACCGGCAGCGGCATCCCGGGCAACCTGCCCCGGTGCCTGCCGGACGGGACGCGCGCGGTGCTGAGCGAGGCCACGTGGAAGAAGCCGGCCATCTTCGACCTCATCGCGAAGACGGGCGGCGTGGCGCGCGACGAGATGTTCAGCACGTTCAACATGGGCCTGGGCCTCATCGTCGTGGTGGCGAAGGAGGACGTGGCGAAGGCGTTGGAGGTGCTGCGCGCCCGGGGTGTGGAGGCGTCCGAGGTGGGCCGGGTGGAAGCGGGCCAGGGCGAGGCCACGGCGGTCATCGACCCATGAGCGCGCGGCGGGCGCGGCTGGGGGTGCTCGTCAGCGGCGGCGGGAGCAACCTGCAGGCGCTGCTCGACGCGGCCGGGCAGGCGGACTACCCGGCCGAGGTGGCGTGCGTGCTGTCCAACGTGCCCACGGCGTTCGCGCTGGAGCGCGCCCGGAAGGCGGGCGTGCGCGCGGAGGTGGTGGACCACAAGGGCTTCGGGTCGAAGGTGGACTTCGAGGCGGCGGTGCTCGGCGTGCTGGCCGACGCGGGCGTGGAGTGGGTGTGTCTGGCGGGCTTCATGCGGCTGGTGAGCGCGGACTTCCTGAAGCGCTTCCCGGGGCACGTGCTGAACATCCACCCTTCCCTGCTGCCCGCGTTCCCGGGCCTGCATGCGCAACGGCAGGCACTGGAGCGCGGCGTGAAGGTGGCCGGGTGCACGGTGCACTACGTGGACGCGGGCACGGACACGGGCCCCATCATCGCGCAGGCGGCGGTGCCCGTGCTGCCGGACGATGACGAAGCGAGCCTGAGCGCGCGCATCCTCGCGGAGGAGCACCGGCTGTATCCGCTGGCCGTGCGGCTGGCGGTGACGGGCGCGGTGACGCTGGATGGGGCGCGCACGAAGGTTGCGGCACGCGTGACGGGAGATGCTGGCGCCCTGCGCAGCCCGGGTGCCCCGAAGTGACGAAGGCGGTAGCACCGTCGCAGCCCGCAGGCCCCGAAGTGACGAAAGCCGTGGAGCCGTCGCAGCCTGCGGCGCCGCAATTGACGGGCCTGGCGGAGCGTGAACCTTCGACCGGAAGCGAGGGGGCGGACCGCGATGCTCGACGCGAGGCCCTGCGCGCGGCCCCCACGGTGATGGTCAGCGCGTGCCTGCTGGGCGAGGCGTGCCGCTACGACGGGCGCTCGCAACGTTCGGAGCGCGTGCTCGCGGCGCTGGAGGGCAAGGCCGTCATCCCCATCTGCCCGGAGGCCGCCGCGGGCCTGGGCATTCCGCGCCCTCCCGTGGACCTTGCTGGAGGAACAGGCGTGGACGTCTGGGCCGGCCGTGCACGGGCCCTCACGCGGGAGACGCGCGAGGACCGCACCGCCGCGTTCCAAACGGGCGCCCAGATGGCCCTGGACGCTGCTCAGCGGTTCGACGTCCCGGTGGCGCTCCTGAAGGAGAAGAGCCCCTCATGCGGCAGCCAGCGCGTCTACGAGGCAGGCGTGCTGCGCCCCGGTGAAGGCATCACCACCGCGCTGCTGCGCGCGGATGGGCGCACCGTCGTGAGCGACGAGGACCTGTAGCCCTTCGCACGGGACATCGCCGCGCGTCCTCGACTGGCGACGCGATGCACATGTTGCCCGCGCGCCGGGCAGATCGCTGATCAGCTCCCAGCGGGCAGCTCCAACTCGTCTCCCGGCCGTGGCGCGAAGCACGCCTCCACCTCCGCGTCCGTCACCTCCGCGAGCGTGGCCGGACTCCAGCGCGGCTTCTGATCCTTGTCCACCAGCACCGCGCGAATCCCCTCCTGGAAGTCCGGCCGCTGGGTCAGCGCCTGGCTCAACCGGTACTCCATGCGCGCCGTCGCGTCGTAGTCCTGGCCGCGTCCGATCCGAAGCTGCCGCAGCGTCACCTTCAGGCTCGTGGGCGACATGCGCAGCAGCGTCGCGCGAGTCTCCTCCGCCCACGGCGAGCCCTCGCGCTCCAGCGCCGCGAGGATGTCCTCCACGCGGTTGCCCTGGAAGCACCGCGCGATGACGTCCGCCCGCGCCGCGAGCCCCGAAGCACCGGCGTCCTGATGGAAGCCCTGGAGCACGCGCGCCGCCACCTCGCGACCCGGCCCGCTCCAGTCCGCGGCCGCCAGCGCGCCCACCACGTCCTCCAGGCGCGAGGACTCCACCCGGTGCGTCGCGTAGCCCACCCCCAGCGCATCCGCCGCGTCACACCGCGCTCCAGTGAGCCCCAGGTACGTCCCCGTCTCGCCAGGGAAGCGCGGCAGGAACCAGCCACCGCCCACGTCCGGGAAGATGCCAATGGCCGTCTCCGGCATCGCGAGCACCAGCTTCTCCGTCACCACCCGGAAGGCCCCGTGCACGGACAGCCCCAACCCACCGCCCATGCAGATGCCGTCCACCAGCGCGATGAACGGCTTCGGGAAGTGGTGGATCCGGTGGTTGAGCGCGTACTCCGCCCGGAAGAACTCGCGCGACAGCGACGCGTCCGAGCGTGCGACCGAACTGGCCACCGCGCGCACGTCCCCTCCCGCGCAGAACGCCCTGCCCCCGGCGCCATGGATCACCACCGCCTTCACGGACGGATCCGCCGCCCAGGTGTCCAACCGGGGATGCATCGCCCGGCACATCTCCAGCGAGAGCGCGTTGAGCGCCTTCGGTCGGTTGAGGGTGACCAGGCCCACCGCGCCCCGCGTCTCCAGCAGCACGTCCTCGCTCATGTCGTGGGGGATATCAGCCCGGATGGGGCTCGCATGGGAGATTCGGGGGTGACATGGCGGCTAGAATCGGTATTGGGAAGAACATGACTCCCGCAGCCGCCCCCCTGCTCGCCGCCGTCTTCGACATGGATGGCACGCTCGTCGACAACATGGACTTCCACAACCGCGCCTGGGTGACACTCGCCCGGAAGCTCGGACTGGAGGGCCTGACGGCGGAACGATTCCAGAACGAGTTCGCTGGCAAGAAGAACGAGGAGATCCTCCCGCAGCTCCTGGGCCGCACCCTCTCCGTCGCGGAGCTGGACGCGCTCGCGGAGGAGAAGGAGTCACACTACCGCGCCATCTACCGGCCCTACCTGGCGCTGCACCGGGGCGCGGAAGGCTTCCTGCACCGCCTGCGCGACGCGCGCCTGCCCATGGCCGTGGCCACCGCCGCGCCGCAGGGCAACCGTGAGCTGGTGCTGGATGGGCTCTCCGTGCGGCCGCTCTTCGCCACCGTCGTCGGCGCCGAACAGGTGACGCGCGGCAAGCCCGCGCCGGACATCTTCCTCGCGGCGGCGAAGGCGCTGCAGGTGCCCCCCGAGTCGTGCCTGGCCTTCGAGGACGCCATCAACGGCGTGCTGTCCGCGCGCGCCGCCGGCATGGTCACCGTGGGCATCACCACCACCACGACCGCGGAGGCGCTGAAGAACGCGGGGGCCCACTACACCGCCCCGGACTTCGACTCGCTGCCCCCGGAACTGCTCGCGCGCCTGTTCAGCTCCAGGGCCTGAGGGGTCCACCCGCCCCACCCCGGAC
>NZ_RAWE01000228.1 GCF_003611695.1 Corallococcus carmarthensis
TTGGCACCCAGAGCGAGGACGGCAGCCGCTTCGTCGAGCGCATCCTCACGGCCGTGATGAGCCTCAGGAAGCAGGAGCGCAACGTGCTCGACGCTCTCACTGCGTCCCTTGAAGCCCATCTCCACGGCACTCCCGCACCATCGCTGCTGCCCGGGACCTGATTCACGCTCGCGGTCGCCAGACCCCGTGAACGCTTACGCCGCAGCCTGGGGCTGCCATGCTCGCCTCCACCGCTCACGCTTGGAGGAACCGCCGTTACCCGGCCGCCATGCCAATACCGCGGTCATGTCCCTGGACACCGGTGCCGCGTCCCGTCGACGCGAAAGACATACCCCTCTCGCGAGCATCAGCGAAGGCGGGCGCCTGTACATGTTTGGAGGCCACAGCGGCCGTCCTCCCACTGGAAGGCGGGATGATGAGTGACGGATTGCGGAGGTCTGGTTCACTCAGCGACGGGTCCCGTGAGCATGGCACGCCCATCCAGGGCGGCATGGGGTCGCGGCTGAAGAACATGATTCGGCGGAAAGCGCGCGACGATGAAGTGTCACGCGCTCTCCTGAAGGAAAACGTCAATACCTGGGCGCGTCAGAACCGCGACAGGGCGCTGCCACGTCAACCGCAGAGACCGTCACAGCGGAACTGGTAGAACGTTCCACACCCCGACTGCGTGGTGCACTTGTAGGCCCTGCAGGCCAGACTGCCGCAGTACGGGCTCGCACGGCTGCACTGGCAGAGGGGTGCCAACGCTGGGGGAACAGCCTCGGGAGCCTCGACCGGACCCAGAGTGGCCACGATCGCGACGGCTTCCTCCGCCCCAAAGGCATCCTTGACCTGCTTTTCCATGAGGTCCAGCTGGGCGTGCCCGGCCTGGCTGAACAGCTCTGAAGTCAGGCGCGCGAACACCGATTCCAGCACTGCGGCTTGCTGCGTGGAGAGCTTTGGATGTGCCGCGACATACTGACGGATGTGCTCACGCCAGAGCGAAACCTTCTGGTCAGCCGACAACGCTGCGAAGATGGCCTTTCGATACGCCACCGGATGGCGGCTCACGCCGTCGAGGTCGGTCGGAAGGTGCCCCGCATTGGCGTCGACCCAGTCCTGAACATGCTTCTGGGCCGCCGTGCACGACTCACTGGCGGACGCAGGGAGCGGAAACAGCAGCGTGCCAACACCCAGAATGGCGACACCGAGAAGAAGCAGCATGATTTTTCTTGTCAATGGATACTCCTTGAAATGGCGGACTACTCGTTCAGCGGAGTCCGTGCGACGCGCGGACTCGGCAAGGTCCACTCCTGAAGTTCCAGAACCACCACTGGTAGGTGCAAAACCGCCCATGGAACATCCCCCGTTCATCCATGACTGACATCTCGATGGCCGGGCAGCGACTCCGTTGTCCGGTCCATCGGGGAGTAAGAGGGAACGTTTCAGCCGGCGTCCCAAGAAATCCTTGGGTGCCCCTGAAGCGAATGGAGCGCACCCTGCCTCACAGCTACCCTGCGACTCCGCTCCGTCGATTGACAAACAGCCCTCTCGAATGGAATTGGCGAGGCCAGCTCATCGGCCTGACGGAACGTGGCGCGGCAACATCTCCTCGGACAATTCCGAAGCGCGCTGGGGCGAACGTGGACATCTCAAGATCCGAAAGACGGTTCGCGTTCACTTTTCCGACGGACCAGGACACGGCCTTCGAGGAGCACGTCGGCCACGGGTACCTCTTCCGTGAGCAGCGTGTGCGCCCTGGGCCTATTCCTCTTTGCTCAGACGAAGCGCTTCACGAACTCGAGCGCCACGGCCGCGCCTTCTCGCCAGCCACTGTCGATGATGAGCGAGTGGCCGCGGTTGGGCAGCTCCTGGATCTCCGGCACGCCCTTGTTCCCCTGCTGCTGTTTGAAGGACGCGTTGGCGATGGCCCACGGTGCGGTGCGGAGTGTTCCCCCTTCGAGGAACTCCATCACCCACATAGCGCGCATCAGGCTGTCCGGCTCGGGAGCCGGGCAGGGTTTCGGGCTTCGGGCGGGCCTCGGTGTCCTCCCAAATGTCCACCTTCCGTCGGCCCCTCCTCCCCCAGGACGCAGACGCGCCACGAACTCTCGGACCCGGGTCCCTCTTGAAGCCATCCTCAGACACACTCAAGAAAAAGCAGATAGACTAGAAAATCCCTTCGCATTCTCCTTGGCAGCGTGTACTCAGCGCGCCCCCACGTACCCAAGGACAGCCCCACCGCCATGAGCAAATTCCAATCACTCGCCATCATCGCCGCGCTCGGACTGAGCGCTTGTAGTGAAGAGGATCCCGTCCCTCCTGTTGAGAAAACGCGAGAGGAGCGGGTCAATGAGCACATGGAGTCGCTGCGCACCGACGCCACGGCATTTGGGACCTTCCTGTTCGACATGCCCAAGGGCGGCGATCTGCACAGCCACACCTCCGGCGCCATCACCACGGAGAAGCTGATCCAGTGGGGTGCGGAGGACGGCGCATGCGTGAACACGACGACCTACGTGGCCAGCAACCCGTGCGCGGCCGGAGCGGTGCCCCTGGCCAACACGGAGAGCGACCGCGCCCTCTATGACGCCGTGATGAGCGCCTGGTCCATGGAGGACCACCCGGGACCGCTGCTGGCCGCGCACCAGCACTTCTTCGACGCCTTCGGCAAGTACGGCGCGGTGCAGAACGATTCGCGCAATGACGACAGCTACGCGGACATCATTTCGCGCGCCGGCAGGCACCACCAGGTCTACGTGGAGCTGATGCAAGGCTTTGGCGCGGGCAGGGGCGGCAGCCTCGCCATGCCGCTGTTCACCGCCGGGGATGCCTGGGACAAGGCGACCCTGCTGGCCAAACGTCAGCAGCTCATCGCGCTGCCGGACTTCCAGGGCGCCCTGACGGCGCAGGCCACCAGCATCGCGAACACCCTGAAGGGCACCCGCACGCTGCTCGGCTGTGACACCGCCCAGCCGGACCCCGGCTGCAACGTGGATGTGCGGCTGCTCGTCTCCGCCAACCGCACGGCGGACCGGGCGAACGTCTTCGGCCAGTGGGTGTATGCCTATGAGCTTGCCCAGAAGGTGCCGGAGATCGTCGGCGTCAACCTCGTGTCCCCGGAGGAGAACGCCAACTCCCTCGCGTTCTACCAGGATGAGATGTTCGCCCTGGGCACGCTCGACGACTTCAACGACCAGGAGGTCGGCCGCAAGCTGGTGCACGTCTCCCTGCACGCCGGCGAGCTCATCCCGTCGGTGCTCGCGGCGCAGGACCAGCAGCACATGAACTTCCACATCCGCGAGGCCGTGGAGAAGGCCCATGCGGAGCGCATTGGCCACGGCGCGGACGTGCTGAGCGAGACGGCCGGCGATGGCGCCGAGGACCTGCTGCGCGACATGCACGAAGCGGGCGTCATGGTGGAGATCTGCCTGACCTCCAACCGCGTCCTGCTGGGCATGTCGGGGGAGCAGCACCCGCTCGCCGCGTACCTGAAGAACGGCGTGCCCGTGGCCCTGGCCACCGATGACTCGGGCATCCTGCGCGGGGACATCACCCAGGAGTACGTCGCCGCGGCCTCCGTCCAGGGGCTCGACTACAAGACGCTCAAGAAGATGGCTCGCGCCAGCCTGGAGCATGCCTTCGCGGAGGGCGACAGCCTCTGGGCCCGCCGGGACGACTTCACCGCGACCGTGAACGCCTGCGCCTCCGACAAGCCGGAGCAGACCGCCGTGTCCGACGGTTGCAGCAGCTTCCTCGCCGGCAACAAGCGGGCCGCGTTGCAGTGGAAGCTGGAAGTGCAGCTCGCCACCTTCGAGCGCCGCTTCGCCGAGTAGGCCGCCGCCTTCGCGCCTCCCTCACCGGGGGCGCGAAGGCAGTGGATGCCTGCGGATTCCGAGCACAAGACGCAGAGGGACTCTGTTGAGGGTGGCGGGCTGGAGAGAGGGACGAGGAGCACCACTGACGGGGGCCGTCCAGGCTGTCTGCCAGGCCGGTGGAGAGGCCGCTTGAGCCTCCTTGGGGTACACGCCTGATGGACCTGGCGCGCGTGGATTGGGGCCCCGTTGCTCCCGGGCGGAACCGGGGCCCCTTGGTTCAGTAGCAGAGGTAGTTGTTGTTCCAGCCGTGAGCGGAATCCACGGGCTCGTTCCACGCGATGCAGGTCTTCCCAGCGATGGGGCCTGCGCTGGACCACTGGAAGTTGAGCAGGCTGAGGTTGGGCACGCAGACGTAATTATCGTTCCAGGTGTTGGGGTCGCTGGGCTCGTCCACGAGCGTGCACCGCATGCCGGCGATAGGCCCCGCGTTGCTGAAACGCACGCCTTCGTCCACCTCGGAGCACAGGAAGTTGTCCTTCCAGCCATTCGGGTCGGACGGCTCGTTGACCGAGATGCAGGTGGTACCCGCGATCTTCCCCGCGGGGGAGAACGCGAACCGCTGCGTGTAACACAGGTAGTTGTTGTTCCAGGAGTCGGGGTCGGCGGGCTCATTCCACTGCGTGCAGCGCATCAAGGGGACTGGAAGCAACGAGGACCAGACGAACTGCAGGGGGCTGTAGGTGGGCACGCAGAGGTAGTTGTCATTCCAGCCATCGGGGTCGAGGAGCTCGTTGATCAGGGTGCAGCGCTGGCCCGCGATGGGTCCCGCATAGGACCAGCTCACCCCCTCCTGACCCGCGGTGCAGAGGTAATTGTCATGCCAGCCGTGGGAATCGCCCGGCTCGTTGACCAGGGTGCACGCGGAGGGGAACGCGTAATACTGGAACTGAAACTCAAGGGGAGACACACCATAAACCTGGCGCAAGCCCTGAACGTCCAGGTCGCTCAAGGTCGGCCGGCCCCACGCGGCGCAGTAGTTCATGGTCGAGAGAGGGTCGTACGCGGTGATGACCTCGCCATTGGCTTGCTGAACGATGGTGTTGTCGCAGTAGCCCGGCGTGTTGGGTTGATTGCCCGGAGAGTCCTGCTCGTGCCAGAAGCCCAGGGCGTGGCCGAACTCGTGCAAGGCGACGCCGCGGATGCAATATTCGCGATCATCTCCCGGCAACGATGCGTCATCAACACCGTCGTTGCAGACGTGGCTCCAATTGGCGAAGTTGAAGTTGAGCCACATGCTTGGGTTGCTGTTCGAGCGGCCGACGACGGAGCGCGGGCCGCTCTCATCCACCTGGATGCGGATGGCCTGAGCGGGAGTAAGGATGTCACAGGCGCCCCAGCCCGTGAAACGCACACTGCTGTTCGTGTCCCACTGCGCCTCGACGATCTGCCTCACCCACGTCTTCTCCGAGTTCCAGCCTGCCGTGGTCCAACAAACGGGTACGTCGGTGAAGCCCGCGGCGCTCGTGGGCCAGTAACCGGCGGGATTGCCATAGAGCTCATCCTGCCGTGAATCCACGGCCACGACTTCCTTGTCCGGGAAGGGCCTGGCCGCGGGATCGCAAGCCACGAGGAGCGAGGAGAGCAACCCAAGGACCTGGGTCGCCCCAATGACACGCAAACTGTTTTTCATGAATCCCCCCGGCAAAGTACTTCTCACTGCGAGTCATTCTCTAACACGAAATGAAAGCCAGCCCAAGTGAAGACCGGGTGTCATCCGGCGATAGGAAATTTTGGCTGGAATATTCTACCGCGCCAGACGGAAGGCACGCCGGCACTCCAGCGTTCAAACACCTGCATGGATCCATGACGCAGCGCACCCCGGGCAATGAATAAGCGGTATTTCTTTGAAAGGAATGGGCTCTGGAGGACGCGACACACAACCCGCACATGCACATACGCATACGCATCTGCACAAAGAATGCTCATGCGCATAAGGGGAAATCCATACACATCAGAGAGCGGGTGCGACTGTGAGGGTGGCGGGAGGGTGCAGAGGAGGACCGAGGGCGGGCGGGTGCCACCCAGGCTGTGCGCGGGGCCTCCACACCGAGGGCAGGCGAACACATTCAGTTACCGTACAACCGCGCTCGTCGTGGACGGCCTCACCGGCGCGTCGCTCACCCGGCATGGCGCACGTTCCGTGCGCATTCCGGAGGGACTGCGGCGCCTGGGCAGCTGCCTCGCCACAGCGACGGACGGGGACTGACCGCGAGTTCCGGTGCGGTTCGCGCCAGTCCCGGGACCGGTCCTCCCCCTGGGCTTGCGTGCATAGGAGATGACTATCGATCCATTGGCGCCGGGGCCCTCACGGTGGCGGGAGGCGAGGTCTATATGTGTCCACGTCGAGGTCGCGGTGACGCACCGAGCGCCACCGGACTCCCCCTGGACCCTGGAGCCTTCCATGAATGCCTTCCTGAAGCCGTACCGCATGACCTTCCTCGCGCTGGCCGCCTCCCTGGTGGGATGGGGCTGCGCGTCTTCCTCCAAGAGCACGACGGGTGAGCACATGACGACGACGACGCAATCGCAGAAGGCAGAGGATGTGCACGTGGGCCTGCTGGTGCGCCTGGAGGCAAAGCCGGGCAAGGAAGGCGACGTGCAGAAGTTCCTGGAGGGGGGCCTGCCCCTGGTCCACGAGGAGCCGGCGACGGCGCAGTGGTTCGCGCTGCGCTTCGGTCCGGCCTCGTTCGGCATCTTCGACACCTTCGCCGACGATGCGGGCCGCAAGGCGCACCTGGGCGGCAAGGTGGCCGCGGCGCTGATGGCGCAGGCGCCGGAGCTCCTGGCGACGCCTCCGTCCATCGAGCAGGTGGACCTGCTCGCCGTCAAGGCGCCGGGCACTCCGGATGTGACCGACCAGAAGGCGCTGGTCGTCATCCTGGAGGCGAAGCCGGGCAAGGAAGGCGACGTGCGGAAGTTCCTGGAAGGCGGGCTGCCCATCGTGCGCGACGAACCGGCCACCCTGCACTGGTATGCGATTCGCCTGTCGCCGACCACGTTCGGCATCGTGGACACGTTCCCTGACGAGGCGGGCCGCAAGGCGCACCTGGGCGGCAAGGTGGCCGCGGCGCTGATGGCGCAGGCGCCGGAGTTGCTCGCGAAGCCGCCGGTCATCCAGCAGGTGAACGTGCTCGCCGTGAAGCGCTGAACGTCACCGATGCATCCGGGTTCCGGGCGCGGGGCGCACCTCACGGGGTGGGCCTCGCGCCGTCTGCGTTCAGGCGCCCGGACGCGGGCGGCCCGCGCTCTCCAGCAGGGTGCGCCAGAAGAGCTTCGCGACCGGTGGCGCGGTGCGGTCCCCCGAGCGCAGCAGGGACACGGTGCGCTGGAGCGACGGTTCGACGAGGGGCCGCGCGGTGGTGGCGCCCGGCATCAACGAGTGCTCGGGCATGAAGGCGAAGCCTACGCCCGCGGCGACCAGGCTCTGGACCCACTCCTCACGTTCGGTGCGATAGCTGGCGTACAGCGCCACCTTTCGAGACGTGCACAGCTCCCCGACCTGTTCGCGCATCTCGCAGGAGAGCCGGTCGATGTAGGGCTCGTCGGACAACTCCGCCAGCCGCACGGTGTCGTGCGCCGCCAGGCGATGTCCGGGGGGAAGCACGACGAGGTAGCGCTCCTCATAGAGGGGGGTGACGACGCACCAGTCGGGCGTGGGCGCCGCGGCGTGGGTGATGACCAGGTCCACCTCCGCTTCCTCCAGTTGTCGCAGCACCTTGTCGCGCGTGCCGACCTGAAGCTCTACCTCCACTCCGGGCGCCACGGCGCGGAACGCCGCCAGGTAGCCGGACAGCCGCGCGGGACCGATGGTGCACAGCACCCCGATGCGCAGGGGCACCTGCTTCAGGCGGCGGTGGTTCTCCGCGATGAGCGCCACGCTCCGGCTCTCATCGTCGATGCGCTGGAGCCGGGGCAACACCAACCGGCCCAGGGGCGTGAGCTTCGCACCACTCCGGTCTCGCAGGAGCAGTGGCCCACCCAGCTCCACCTCCAGCTTCTTGATGGCGGCGGTCAGCGTGGGCTGCGACACGTGGCAGCGTTCCGCGGCACGCGTGAAGCTGTGCGTCTCCGACACCGCCAGGAAGTACCGGACCTGATGCATCTCCATGCGACGCAGGCTCGCCCGTCGCCGGTGGACAGGCAACCCGCGCGGGCGCTATCCGCCCCGGCCCACGTTGCTCACCGAGGCCGCGTGACACGCGAGCAGGTCCGGGATGTTGCTGTGGACGCTGGTCGCGATCTTGCCGTGGAACTGCTGCCACCGGGTCGGCGGCACATGGAAGATGCGCGGGTCGCCGCCCGTGGACTGGTCGTAGAGGATTCCTCCCACCTCTCCCGCTGGGAAGGGAGGTGCCCCGCCGACGCCGTCGAAGTCCCAGATCTCCCGCAGGTACCGGGACAGGCCGGGGGCCCGCGCCCGGACGTTCCGCATCAGGCCACGGCCAAAGCTGAAGTCGGAGAGCACGACATCCTTCAGCACCACGGGAAAGGGGTCGGTGCGTTGCAGCGCTTCAGCCCTCACCTCCCCCAGGATGTCCAGGACGATGTCCTTCCAGTTCGGACCGAAGAGGCCCGTGCTCGAGTACGACGCATTGTTGAAGAAGGGGACGATCGCGATCTGGTCGGAGCCGGCGATGGCGAACTGGGCCCCCATCATCTGCGCGTAGCGGAACAGGCGCGGCCACGGTCCCGCGCGCGTCGGGTAGTCCCGGTCCGTCATCCCGGCGGTCCCCGGGCTGGGGTGACAGAAGATGTTCACGGAGTCGAAGGATTGGATTCCCTTGCGGAAGCTCACGCCAAACCAGTTCGGCGCCTCGGCACCCTCGATCTCAAAGGACATGACGTGCACCGCGAACTTCTTGAACAGGAATTCAAGAGGCGTGCTCGCGTGACTGCCGCCCACGCTCAACGGATTCACCACGTGCCGTGCGTCCTCGATGAGGCCGGTCCCGCCATGCTTGACGTCCCCCGTCGTGAGCGCGGGAAACGGCTTGGAGATCAGCTTGTACTTCCCCATGGTGGAAGACCCCAGGTCATGCCCAGTACGTCTCAGGAGCTTGAGATCCGCCTGAGCCGGAACACAACCATCGCCTACGGCCTCGATGCGAGACTCAATCCCGGTCTTCGCCTTCAAGTGACAATCGGTTCGGCGCGCCTCGGGGCCCTCACACAGGAATGAGCGTCCTCACGACGTGCTGCACATACTCAGCCCGGGCACGGCTCGTGCCGAGCGCCTCCGGGCTGGCGATGGAAAGGTGCAGGAGGCCCACGTAGGTGGAGTACGCCTGGAGCGCCCACCGACGGGCGGCGCGCGCCGACAGCCCCAACGCCACGTACAGCTTCGTGACGTAGTCGATGCGCCGCTGCGACACCCTCGCGAGCACGGGCTGGATGCGCGGGTCCACCGAAGCGCCAGCGACCAGGGCGACCTCGATTCTTCCGTGCGCGCCCTGTTCGAAGGCCAGCTCCAGCAGTTGGCGCAACCGCTCCCTGGGGTCTGGCAACGCCCCCAGGCGTTGAATGACTCTCGTGGTCGCCAGCTCCTCCCACCGTGAGAGCGCGGCCTGGAGCACGTCCGCCCGGTCCTTGTAAGGGCCATGGCGATGACGGGTTACAGCATGCCCGCCTACGCCTACGTGCTGAACAATCCGTTGCGGTTCCTCGATCCGAGCGGTCTCGCACCAGGTGACATCTTTTCAAGCCCAACGGCCGCAGTTGAGGACACCCATGCGTGGATGCTGGCCAATGGGTATGACTTCTCCGTCGAATGGGCGGGGCTGGTCTATCGGACAGAGGGCAACCAGTGTTCGAATGGCGGAGATGCCACCACGACGCCACAAGCGTTGGTCAGCACCTATCACTCCCATCCAAACGCCCCATGCACGAGTTCAGCGGGCTGGAGCGCTGATCCAGCGTTCGGAAACGTTCCTTCCGAAGTGGACATGACGCCCATCGCTCGCATTCCGGGCGCCTTGATCACGTCGGACGGTCACGTCGTGTCCTACGTTCCTCGCGTTCCAACTCCACTGAGTCCGCCTACTGCTCGTCGGCAGGTGAGAACATGAAGCCCGAATGGCCTTTGCTGGTGCTGCTGATTCTCCTTTCTTCCTGTGCTGTTAGCCGTGGTCCCAAGATGGCCCCAGCTCATGTTCAAGAGGGAGGGAGCTGCAAGAGTAGCGCCGACTGCGAGGAGGAGCTGGAGTGCATGTTCTGGCCGCTGACAACACCGGAGTCAGCAGGTACGTGTCAGCGGGCGTGCGAAGAGACTTCGGAATGCCCCAGCGGACAGGTGTGCGGCGGGGGATTGCTTACCGATTCGCCGGGATCTTTTTGCACCCCTCCGGGCGTCTCCTAATGGACCAGGAGGCGGCCGGTGGGGGTGGTCAGGCCGATGGACTCCCGGAGGCTGATGACTGCACAGCCGCTGGCGGACAGCTCGTCGAGAAGCACGAGCAGATCCCGAATCGACCGGGCCAGGCGATCGAGGCGTCCCCCGCCCCTTGAGGTCCGCGCCAGTGGCGCGAACCGTGCTCAACCCATCAGCCGGTTCAGGCTCAAATCGAGCTGGCTGTTCACCAGCCCCAGCAAGCTGTCCAGCGCGGCGTCGTCCGGCTTCAGCCGTCCGGCCAGCTCCGCGCGCAGGAGCTTGAGCAGCCGCTCGCGGGACTGGACGACCCGGCGCCCCACGCCGGAGCGGGACTCGCCATACATCGTCGCGAGCCGGTCCATCGTGAAGCCGTGCAGGTGGTGCAGCCTCAGCAGCGTGCGCTCTCGCGGGGGCAGGGCCTCCAGGACCTTGCGGAGCACGTCCACCAGCAGCTCACGCAGGTCCTTGCGCAGCAGCTCGTGCTCCGGGTCCCCCGTGGACAGCAACTGCACGAGCGCCTCGGGTGGCTCGTCGAACAACTCCTGGCGCTCATCCCGGGTCTTGAGCTGGCTGACGATGCGCGCGGTGGAGATGACCACCCAGGCGAGCAGCGCGCCCCGGCCCGAGTACGTGAGGATCCTGGGCGGCTCACCGCCGGAGCCCATCAACAACCGCTCGCGCAAGAGCTGGAGCGCCTCGTCCACCTGGGTGCGCGGCATGGAGGCGAGCCGGGAGGGCACCTGCTGGAGCAGGTGCTGCTCGAAGGCGCGCAGGGCGGCAGGGTGGCCTTCACCACAGGCACACGCGAGGTACAGGTCCGCGGCATGGCACTCGCGCAGCACGGCCAGCGCGCCCGTGTCCGGCAGGTGCAGGGCCAGATGCCGCAAGAAGGACTCCGTCGCGAGCGCCACCGTGGGCCAGGCGTTCCGCGCCACCGTCAGCTGTTCGCGCAGGAGCGCCTCCAGGTCTTCCACTCCGTCCAGCTGCGCGCGTCGCTCCGGAGGCACATGCGTGCGCAGCAGCGCGACCAGGCCGTCTGCTTCCACGGGGCCGTTCATTTGCGTGCCTCCCGCCGCTGCCAGGCGAGGACCTGCTCCAGGTCCTTGCTCGCCTTCACGCCCAGGGCCGCCAGCTTGACGCGGGCCTCCTCCGCCAGGGCGGCGGCGCGCACGGGGTCGGGGTTCGTGTGCTTTTCGCTGAGCGCTCGGGCCAGCAGGAAGGAGGTCCAGCCCGCGAGCATCGCCTCTCCGGTCAGCTGCTGTTGAATCTGGCGTGCGCGCTCCAGCATGGGTTCCGCTTCCTCTGGGGCTTTCTGGGCCAGCAGCGCCTCTCCGATGCAGGAGAAGTCCGCTGCGACCATGAGCGACTGCGGCGACAGCCTCCGCTCGTCAAGCATCAGCGCGTGCTTGCAATGGCCAAGCGCTTCTCGCGCATTCCCTTCTGCCATTGCGACATCGGCCAGGTAATGGTGAACGAACGTCGCGCTGGGACCGTCGGGGCCCTCCTCCTTTTCCAGGATCTTCAGCGCCGCCAGCAGGTCCTTCCGGGCCTCGGCGGTGCGTCCCAGCTTGAGCAGGATGCGCCCACGGGATCTCAGGATGCTCTGGGCACGTGGCGTCTCCGGTCCAAGTGAGCGCCGGATCCGCTCCAGGCCGTCGGTCGCCAGTCGCAAGGCCTCATCGAACCGGCCCGCGTCGTGCGCCACCAGCGCCAGCTCCTCCAGCATCACGGCCACATGGGGATGGTCAGGCCCATGGGTGCGCTCCAGGATGGCACGCCCCCGCTCCAGGCTCCGCCACGCCTCGTCGAGCTCTCCCTTGCCGCGCAGCGCGGTGCCCAGGTTCCCCAGCGAGTTCGCGAGACCCACGTGCTCCGGCAGGTGGGCCGCGTCGGTGATTTTGATGATGCGGCGCCAGAGGGCGATGGCCTCGTCCAGCTGACCCAGCCCCATGTAGGCCCCTGCGAGGCTGTTGAGCGTGGCGGTGAGCTGGGGGTGCGCGGGGCCCAGATGGCGCTCGCGCAACGTCAGGACCTGACGATGCAAGGCCAGCGCCTCCTGGTACCGGTTCTGGCGGGAGTAGATGCGCCCCAGGTTGTGCATGAAATGGGCTGTGCGCAGGTGGTCCTCGCCGTAGGTCTTCCGCGCAAGCTCCAGCCCCTGGGAGATCTCCACCTGCGCCCGGTCCAGCTTTCCCTGCTGGATCAGCGCCGTTCCCAGCCACAGGTACAGGTCCATGGTGACAGCGGGGAAGCGCTCGGGCCCCAACCGCGTCACCGCGGCCCGGGCGTGCTGGATGATCCGCTCCACGTCCGCGGCGCGAGCCTGGAGATCGCCCACGACCCAGACGAGCAGGCTCCACGCGCGCGCCGCCGTCTCGTCATCGTGCCCGGCCTCGGCGGCGAACACGGCCTTGTAGAGGTGGTCCTCCGCTTCCTTCAGCTTTCCGTCCTGCGCGAGCAGGGTGCCATGGGCGAGCAGCACCTCCGCCTCCAGCGGCCGGAAGCCGAGCCCCGTAATCTCCCCGAGGAGCGCCGTCGTCAGCGCGAGTCCCTCGGGGTAGCGGCCCGCTTCGAGCGAGGCCTGCGCCTGCGTGAGCTTGCGCCGGGCGGTGTCCACCCGCGCGGCGAGCGCATCCGGGGGCTGCGGGCGGGCGGAGAGCGCCGACGTGTCCTTGCACCCGGTCAGCCCCTCCAGCGAGGCCGCCAGTTGCTGCGCGTTCTGCACCGTCCGCGCATCCGCCTTCTCCAGCACCTCGGCGACGGCGGCGAACTGCCAGAGCCGGGCATCCAGGCACGTCTCCGTCCGCCAGGCCATGCTCATGTCATCGACGGTCGCGGAGCGGCAGGCCTCGGTGCGCAGCGTGCGCCACTGGGCCGCATGCGCATCCAGCGTGGCGGCCATCGTGTCCCAGGCCTTCGCGGCGAACGGCACGCCCGTGGCGAGGAAGGCCGCGTGGATCCGCTCCCGCCGCGCGGGCCCCCACGCCCCAGCGAGCTTCGCCACCTCCTGCTCGCAGCGCGTCTCGTGCCGGGGCGACAGGCCGTACACGAGCGCCCCCACCAGCAGGGAGGCCAGGACCGCGGTCGCCACCCACACGCGCTCGCGCCGCGACGGCGGGGTGAGCGCCGTCAGCAGCGCCTCCATGGAGGCGAAGCGCTCCTCGGGCCGGGCCCGCAGGCCCCGCAGCACCGCGCGCCGCACCCGGGCCGGCACCTTCACGTCG
This sequence comes from Corallococcus carmarthensis, assembly GCF_003611695.1. Lineage (GTDB taxonomy): Bacteria > Myxococcota > Myxococcia > Myxococcales > Myxococcaceae > Corallococcus > Corallococcus carmarthensis. Next base: position 13,449 of record NZ_RAWE01000228.1, read on the forward strand.
CGCAGCGGGGGCCGCACGCGGCCCTCCTCCGCGGACCGGGCCATGTCCTCCAGGGTGTCGCCCTCGAAGGGGCGCACGCCGAAGAGGGCCTCGTACAAGGCCACGCAGAAGCTGAATTGATCCGACAGCGCGTCCGCCCGCTGGCCCTTCACCAGCTCCGGCGCCATGTACGCGGGCGTCCCCAGGAGCACGCCCGTGCGGGTGAGAGGGCTCAGCGTGGACGTGGCGGCCTTCGGCTCCACCCGCGCCGCCAGCCCCTGCTCGCGGTTGAGGGGACGGGCCATGCCGAAGTCGGTGACCCACACCCCGCCGTTCTTCCCGACGAGCACGTTCGCCGGCTTGAAGTCGCGGTGCACCAGCCCCGCCGCGTGCGCGGCCCCAAGCCCCCGGCCCGCGTCCTGGAAGACGCGCAGGACGTCCGCCCACGCGCGCGGCGGCTGGAGCCAGTCCCGCAGCGTCGCGCCATCCACCAGCTCCATGGCCAGGAAGACGCAGTCCCCATACGTCCCCACGTCGTACAGCGTGACGACGTGCGGATGGGACAGTCGCGCCAGCGCCTGCGCCTCCAGCAAGAGCCGCCGCTGGAGCTCCTCCACGTGGCGGCCCTCCGGGCGCACCACCTTGAGGGCCACCTGCCGGTCCAGCTCCGGATCATAGGCGGCGTACACCATGCCCATGGCCCCGGCGCCCAACCGCTCCAGCACCACGTAGCGGGAGAGGGTGGCTCCCCGGGCCAGCGGAGGAGGACGCGGCTCCGGTGCCGCGTCCCCGGGGAGGGCGCCGTTGCCCACCGCCAGCACCCACTGACAGTCAGCGCAGCCTTCCAGGTGCACCACGACGCGCGCCCGGGCCTCCTCGGAGAGCCGCCCCTCCAGGAAGTCGCTCAACGTCGTTTCGTCCGGGCACGACATCATCGCGAGGAGAGTCTAACAGGACACCCCGTCATCCCCGTGAAGGTTGTTTTCCCTCCCAGTGCGCCCCCGGCCGGCGGGGGCGCGCGGGCCTTCAGGCGCGCACGCCTCCGGCATAGCGGCCGGTGGACAGCTGCTTGTTGAGGGACGCGGAGCTGGGGGCCTCGCTCAGGCCCGCGGTGCCGCTGGAGGAGAGCGCGACCGCGCCGCCCAGGGCCTTGCCGGAGCCCGTGCCCCAGCCGCCGATGGCGGTAGCGGCATCCTTCGCGCTCCCCTTGAACGAGAAGAGGGGCGTATCGGAGACGTCGCGGGTCGTCGCGGCGAACTCCCCCTTGACGCCGAAGCCCATGAACTTGAGCTCGGGCGCCGCGCTCACGCCCACGCTTTTGTACTCCTGGACGGTCGCCTCCACCTGCGTGGAACCCGCGCTCGCTGCGGCGGCCTTGCGGAACTCGCCGTGGAGCGCGGCGTCGAGCACCTTGGCGTCGAGCTTCTCGCCGGCGTTCGTCTTGAGGACGAACGTGCCCTCCACGCCACCCTTGGCGACGGAGCCCGCGGTCCCTTCCGCCTGCACCTTCACGGTGGCGGTGGTCTCCAGGGAGCGCAGCTGCTGCTTGCCCACGTCGGCCAGCGCTCCCACGGGGTCCTGAACGAGCTTGAGCGGATCCACGTTGCCCGGCATGTCCACCTTCGTCTCGATGGTGAGGGAGCCCTTGAGGCTCCCGGAGAGCTCCTGGCCGAGCACGCTGCCCGTCTGCACACCGCTCTTCGTCTGGCCTCCGGGAAGACCGGCCTCCGCCCCCGCGGTCACGTTCCCGGAGAGCTCTTCCTTGATGACCAGGGAGGGCTTGCGGTTGGCATCGAACTCGATGCGCGCCGAGACCTGGAGCTCCACGCCCGCCTCGGCGAACGCGCCCACGTCCGCGGCCCCCCGGACGCCCACGCCCGCCTCCCCGGCGAGCTTCGCGGCCGCGGCGCCGCGCACCTCGACGGCGGAGACGTGCTTCATGGAGAACTCGAGGTCCTTGGTGGAGGGCGGTCCCAGCAGCGCGCCCCCGGGCGTGGTCGAGCGCACGAGCGTGTCCATGGCCCGCTTCGCCTCCTCGGCCGAGGCGAACTTCATCTCCACCTTCGCGCCGACGCCCGCGGTGGCCTCACCCTCGACCTTGGCCTTCGCGCCCGCGCTCCCGCCAACCATGCCGTACAGGCCGGCGCCCAGCTCGCCGTCGGCGGACACGATGTACTCACCCTTGTCATTGCGCGTGCACTCGAGGTCCGCCTTCCCGTAGGCCTTGCCGGTCTCGATGCTGACGTCGCCTGCCACGTGGAGGGAGTACGTGTCGCCCGGCCCCAGGTTGTCGATGCTCTTCTTGTAGTCGACGGACTCCTTCCACTCCTCGACCTTGCCCTTGAGCGCGTCAACGGCGTTGCCGCCCTCCTCCACGACCTTGTCCTTCACTTCGATGGCGGTGTCCTTCACGTCGCCCGCGAGGTCCTTGCCCTCCTCCACGACCTTGTTCTTCACGTCGACGGCGGTGTCCTTCACGTCGCCCGCCAGGTCCTTGCCCTTGTCGACGGCCTTGTCCCACCAGCCCTTCTTCGGAGCGGCGGCCTTCTTCTCGACGGGCTTCTCCTCGGGGGCGGGCGGAGGAGGCGGCGGAGGCGGCTGGAGCTCGACGGCCGGACGGCCTCCGGACGGGCGCGTCTTCTCGAAGCCGTCCTGGAC
>NZ_RAWE01000229.1 GCF_003611695.1 Corallococcus carmarthensis
GTCCCCGCATGCTCACCCGCCCCATCCCCAGCTCCGGCGAAGCCCTGCCCGTCATCGGCATGGGCACCTGGCAGACCTTCGACGCAGGCGGCGCCGCGAACGAACGCGCCCCCCTGGCCCAGGTCCTCCAGAAGTTCTTCGCCTCCGGAGCGCGCCTCATCGACTCCTCCCCCATGTACGGCCGCTCCGAGGTCGTCGTGGGCGACCTGCTCAAACAGTCCGGTCAGGAGAAGACGCCGTTCCTCGCCACCAAGGTCTGGACGCGCGGCAAGGCGGAGGGCGCGGCGCAGATCCAGGCGTCCCTCCAGAAGATGGGCCACGGCCGCATGGACCTGATGCAGGTGCACAACCTGCTGGACGTGGACGTGCACCTGCCCGTGCTGCGCGAACTGAAGGCCGCGAAGAAGATCCGCTACGTGGGCGTCACCCACTACCTGCGCAGCGCCTTCGACGACCTGGAGAAGCACATCAAATCCAGCAAGCTGGACTTCGTGCAGCTGCCCTACTCGCTCGCGATGCGCGACGCCGAAGCGCGCCTGCTGCCCGCGGCGAAGGAGCACGGCGTGGCCGTCCTCGTCATGGAGCCCTTCGACAAGGGCAACCTCTTCCGCAAGATGAAGGGCCGACCCCTGCCGGACTGGGCCGCGGAGTTCGACTGCGGAAGCTGGGCCCAGTTCTTCCTCAAGTTCATCCTGGGCCACCCCGCCGTGAACTGCCCCATCCCCGCGACGTCCGATCCCGCCCACCTGGAGGACAACGTGAAGGCGGGCTTCGGACGGCTCCCCGACGAGAAGCTGCGCGCGCGGATGGTGAAGCTGTTCGAGTCGTGAGCGCAGCCGCCTGCAAGTCGCCTACAGGTCAGGTGACGGCGAGTAGCGCAGCTCCCCGCCCGGCTCCAGCACCAGCCCGGTGCCGGGCTCGCCGGCCTCGTCGTCGCGCCCCACCTCCAGCACGCTCTCTTCCGCGTCCCACTGGCCCAGGTAGTACTCGCCACCCGCCGCCATGCACGCGCGCCCTTCCGACACGAGGGTCTCCACCACTTCCTTCTTGTCGCTGGTGAGCCGGTAGAGCGTCCAGGTCTTGCCGTCCTCGCGGAAGCCCTTCACCAGATCCGCCAGCTCCTCGTCGCGCGGAGTGCCGCCCGCGGTCTCCTCGCGCTTCCACTGGCGGGGCTCCTTCGCGGGCTGCGTCTTGTGCCATGCCCGCGCCAGCTCCAGCAGCTTCTGCTGGGCCGCGTCCTGGAGCGCGTGCATCGCGTCCGGCAGCTCAATCTCCTCCAGCGCCAGCAGGGCCGTCTCCAACTGCAGCGCCTTCAGGCTCCACTCGTTCCACGCGGTCTTCAGCATCCGTGTCGCTCCCGGCCGTCACGCCTCGTTCCCTGGGGAGAAACAAGCGAGTGGGCCCGCACGCCCCCCTATCACACGCCCGGCTGCCGGGGTGCCGACCTGGCGGCGCGGCCGGTGTTCGCCGCCCGACCGCTGCCTACCTTCAACCGCCAAGGGAGGCGAGCACATGACGACGACGACGAAGAGTCCCCAAGACGTGGTGGAGCACCTGGGCAAGCTCATCCACGGCATCAAGGTCGCGATGATGACGACCGTGGACAGCGACGGCAGCCTGCGCAGCCGGCCGATGTGGACCTACGACAAGGACTTCGACGGCGAGCTGTGGTTCTTCACCAACGACCACACCCACAAGGTGGACGAGGTGCAGAAGGACCACCATGTCAGCCTCGCCTACTCCGACCCCACGCGGGACCGGTACGTGTCCGTCAGCGGCCGCTGCCAGCTGATCCGCGACAAGGCCAAGGCGAAGGAGCTGTGGAACCCGTCCCTCAAGGCCTGGTTCCCCCAGGGGCTGGATGATCCGAACCTGGCCCTGCTGCGCGTCTCCGTCGAAAAGGCCGAGTACTGGGACACGCCCAACAGCAAGAGGGTCCAGCTGGTCGGGTTCGTGAAAGCCGTCCTCACCGGCGAGAAGTACCAGCCGGGCGACAACCAGAAGCTCGACCGGGGCGCCCCCCGCCGCAACTGACCGGGAACCCGAACGGGGCCGCCGGAGACCCGGCGGCTCCCACGCTCTCAAAACCTGACACGTGTGTCAGGGGGTGTGTGAAAGCAGGACAGCCTCAGACCCGTACCACCCGGACCCACCCGGCGAGCGCCCCCGAGGGAGCCCGCCGTGGTGGGTGAGACTTTTGTCCGGCGGTTGCTGTTTCTCTGACAGCGCCGTTCGTCCTGGCTTGTAACCCACCCTCGGCCCGAGTCATGCAGCCGGCCGACACCGTGGTACGAGCCGGGAACCGTCCGCACATCACGTTGAAGTGACCGACGGTTTAGAGTATCAACCATCCGCTTTCGAGATTTTCCACCTTCCGTCCGGCAGCGTTGCCGGCGCCGGATGGACGGACTCGGAGACGCTCATACGGGCGGAGCGAATTTCCCGCCTTTTGAAGGAATCAGGACGATGGAGAACAAGAAGAAAGTCGCGAAGCCCGAGGGAAAGCTGGCGGTGCTCATCCCGGGCCTGGGCGCGGTTTCCACCACGCTGATGGCGGGTGTGGAGCTTGCGCGGCAGGGCAAGGGCGCCCCCATCGGCTCGCTCACGCAGATGGGCACGGCTCGTCTGGGCAAGCGCACCGACGGCCGCACCGTGAAGCTCAAGGACCTGGTGCCGCTGGCCACGTTGGAAGACGTCGTTTTCGGCGCGTGGGACATCATCAGCGAGGACGCCTACCAGGTGGCCGTTCGCTCTGGCGTGCTGAACGACAAGCACCTGGAGCAGGTGAAGCCCTTCCTGCAGGGCATCAAGCCCAAGCAGGGCGTGCATGATCCGGAGTTCGTGCGGCGCATCGCGGCCAACCACATCAAGGCCACCAAGACGCACCGCGAGAGCATCGAGGCCATCCGCCAGGACATCCGGGACTTCAAGAAGGAGCTCAACGCCAAGCGCGCCGTGATGGTGGTGTGCAGCAGCGTGGAGACCTTCCGCCCGATGCCGGAGGCCTTCCAGTCGCTGGCCAACTTCGAGAAGGCGCTGGACGCCAACAGCCCGGATGTGAACCCGACGGCGCTGTACACCTACGCGGCCATCAAGGAAGGCGTGCCGTTCGCCAACGCGACGCCGAACGCCAGCGTGGAGACGCCGGCGCTGCAGGAGCTGGCGAAGCAGGAGGGCGCTCCCATCGCGGGCCGTGACCTCAAGAGCGGCCAGACGATGATGAAGACCGTCATCGCGCCCGCGCTCAAGGCGCGCATGCTGGGCCTGGAGGGGTGGTTCTCCACCAACATCCTGGGCAACCGCGACGGCGAGGTGCTGGATGATCCCCAGGCCTTCAAGGCCAAGGAGGTCACCAAGTCGAGCGTGCTCGACACCATCCTGCAGCCGGACCTGTACCCGGAGCTGTACAACAAGTACTCGCACAAGGTGTCGATCCACTACTACCCGCCCCGCGGCGACGCGAAGGAGGGTTGGGACAACATCGACATCACCGGGTGGCTGGGCTACCCGATGCAGATCAAGGTCAACTTCCTCTGCCGCGACTCCATCCTGGCGGCGCCGCTGGTGCTGGACATCGCGCTGTTCCTGGACCTGGCGAAGCGGCTGGAGTGGCGTGGCATCCAGGAGTGGATGTCCTTCTACTTCAAGAGCCCCATGGCCCACCCGGGCCTGCCGGTGGAGCACGACCTGTTCATCCAGCTGACCAAGCTGAAGAACACGCTGCGCGTCGTCGCGGGCGAAGAGCCCATCACCCACCTGGGGCTGGACTACTACGGGGATGACCTCCCGCTCGCCCGCTAAGAACGACTCCGCGTTCAAGTGGCTCGTCACCGTCCTGGCGGCGGGCCACTTCGCGTTGGTGGTCGCCACCGGCCGCGTCCGGTGGGAGCACGTCGCGGCGGACCTGCTGCTGGTGGTGCTGGCCTGGGCCGGCGCCGGCCCGCGGCGGTTCCTCCGCGGCGCGTTCCCGCTGTGGCTGACCGGCATGATCCTGGACAGCCAGGCGCTGTGGCTGGGGGTGCGCGGCACCATCCACACCGGCGACCTGTGGAACCTGGAGAAGCTGCTGTTCCCCGCCCCGGGAGCCACGCACTGGCCCGAGTGGTGGTCGCGTCACCCCAACACGCTGTTGGACCTGCTGTGCGGCTTCGCCTACGCGGCCTACATCTATGAGGTCTTCCTCGTGGCGCTGTGGTTCTTCTTCAAGAAGGACGCGCGCTTCGAACAGCTCTGCTGGGCCTTCTTCGTGGTGAACGCCATTGGCGTCGTCGTCTACGTGCTCTACCCCGCGGCGCCCCCCTGGTACGTCCTGAAGTACGGGCCGGGGCTCGCGAACCTGGCGGCGCCACCCAGTCCGGCGGGCACCGCGCGCTTCGACGCCTACTTCGGCATCCACTACTTCGCGAACTTCTACGCCCGCAACCCCAACGTCTTCGGGGCCATGCCGTCGCTGCACGCGGCCTACCCGCTGATGATGGTGCTCGTCCTGTGGCACAAGGGCCCCGCCTGGCGGGTGGGCACGATCTTGTTCGCGGTGCTCGTCGCCTTCTCCGCCATCTACCTCACGCACCACTACGTCCTCGACGTGCTCGCGGGAGTCACCGCGGCGGTCGCGGCCTTCGTCGCCGTGAGGGCTGTCTTCGCAAGACGGGCCATGGAAGCGCCAGGAGTGGCGCCCGTGTCCCTGCCGTCTGGAGGAAACACCCGTGCATGACAACGTCCTGGCCTTGCTGAGTGGAGACCTGTCCCCCTCGGCGCGCATCTGGACCGCGCTGGCGCCCGCGCTCTTCGCGGTCGCCTACTTCCTCGTGGGGCTGGTGCTCTTCTGTATCCGGTGCGCCATCAAGGGCATCCCGAGGGACGCGGAGACGCTGACGCGTGGCAAGTCGGTGCTGGTGGGCTTCTTCCTGCGCCACTACTTCTTCTGGGTCATCCAGCCGCTGTGGCGGGTGCTGCTGCGCTCCGGCCTCCCGGCCAACGCGCTGTCCATGCTGTCCGGCCTGCTGGGCGTGTCGTCCGGCGTGGCGGTGGCGGCGGGCCGCTTCGCGCTGGGCGGCTGGCTGTTCCTGCTGGCGGGCGTGCTGGACGTGATGGACGGCCGCGTGGCGCGCACCCGCAAGGAGGCCAACCCCGCGGGCGCGGCGCTGGACTCCGTGCTGGACCGCTACGTGGACTCCGCGATGCTGATGGGCCTGGCCTGGTACTACCGGGACACCTGGGTGCTCCTGCCCGCGCTGGGGGCGCTGCTGGGCTCCTCGCTGGTGCCGTACGTGCGCGCCAAGGGTGAAGGCCTGGGCGTGAGCGTGCGCGACGGCGCGATGCAGCGGCTGGAGCGGGTGCTGTTCCTGGGCGTGGGCACGGCGCTGTCCCCCATCCTGGAGGCGCTGTTCTGGCCGGAGCAGAAGCACCCCATGCACTGGCTGGCGGTGGCGGGCCTCGTGTTCGTGGCCATCCTGAGCAACGTCACGGCGGTGGCGCGCTTCCGCACGCTGGTGGCGGCGCTGACGCCCAAGAAGCCGGTGCAGCCGCGCTCGAACGTGGCGCTGTTCGGCTTCAACGCGGCGGCGGGCGCCATCGCCACGGTGGTGGACTTCGCCGCGGTGCTGGCCATGGTGGAGTGGGCGGGCCTCTCCCCGGTGTGGGCCACGGTGGCCGGCTGCGTGCTGGGCGGCGTGGTGAACTACTCCATCAACCGGGTCATCACCTTCCGCAGCAACGGGGCGGTGGCGCCGCAGCTGGCGCGCTACACGCTGGTGAGCGCGACCAGCGCGCTGCTCAACGCGGGCGGCGTGGCGCTGCTCACGCTGCACCCGCAGCTGGCGTACACGCTGGGGTGGTGGGTGGTGCGCGGGGTGGTGTACTTCGCGTGGAACCTGCCCCTGCAGCGCGACTACGTGTTCAACGACCACGCGTCGGAAGAGCTCATGGAGCAGCGGCCCCATGCGGCGTGACACGCTCGCCCGCGGCTTGAGGGCCCTGCTGGTGGGGGCCCTGGTTTCGCTTCCAGGGGTGGCGGCGGCGGGCGGCGTGCTGGGGTTGTCCTACAACTCCAGCGACCGGTACGGAGAGAGCTTCACCTTCGTGGCGGATGCGGACGACGGCACCTATGTGACGGTGAACCTGTCGGTGACGAACATCGGCCCGGGGTCGCGCACGGGCATCTGCCGCGTCACGGTGCTGCAGCCGGGCAAGCCGGTCTGGGCGCCGCAGAAGCGCCTGGGGGCGAATGACTGGGGCTATGACCCGGCCCTGGACACGCTGACCATCGGCGAGTGCTCCGCCCGGGCGACGGACAAGGGCCTGACGGTGGAAGCGCCCCTGGACAACGGCCGGGTGAAGCTGGAGTACGCGCGCAAGCCCGAGCCGTGGTCGCCTGAGGGCTCCGTGGTGGAGAACGGCAAGGACCGCTACCGCCACGAGGTGCTGGTGGCCGGCAGCCCCGTGAAGGTGACGCTCCGCGTGCCCCTGCGGGAGGCGGTGACGCTGACGGGCGGCGGGTACGTGGACCACTCGCGCAGCACGGTGGCGCCGGCGAAGCTGGCGAAGCGCTGGGTGCGCTTCCGCGTGCTCAAGGGCCCGCCGTACGCGGTGGTGCTGGGGCGCGAGGGGCAGGAGGGCGACTACGCGCCCGTGTACCTCTGGGAGGACAAGGGGGAAGCGCGGCTCCTGGAGTCCTTCACGGTGACGCAGACGGGAACGAAGGAGAAGAGCACGTGGCGGGCGGAGTTCACCGACCGCGACGGCAAGCCGGCGGTGACGCTCAAGGGGACGTCGCTGCTCCAGCGCAGCGCGCCGGTGGAGTCGCTGGGCATGCTGGGCGGATTGGTGCGGCCGGTGGTGGGCTCGCCGGTGACGTACCTGCTCCGGGGCGTGATGGAGCGTCCGGGCAAGGCGCCGGTGGACGGGTTGATGGAAGTGTCGGTGGAAGGCGAGTAGCAGGCAGGGGATTTCCGCGTGAGCGAGTCGTTGCTTCGGTCGGTGCATCACGTCCCCGGCGTCCGGGGGTTCGTGCGCAAGCAGGTGCTGCGGGTGGTGGCGCGCGGGGTGGAGTGGACCACCAAGCTCCCCGGCAAGCGCGCCCTCAACGTGTCCCAGGTGAACCCGTGGCTGCACGTGGGCGGCAGCGTGTCCCGCGCGCGCTACGGCGAGCTGAAGGACCGGGGCATCACCTGTGTCATCGACCTGCGCGCGGAGCGCTGTGACGACCGCCAGGCGCTGGCGGCGCTGGGCATCGAGCTCTTGAGCCTGCCGGTGACGGACCGCTATCCGCCGTCGGTGGAGCAGCTCTCGGAAGGGGTGCGCTGGGCGCTGCCCCGCCTGGACGCGGGCGGCGTGCTGTACGCGCACTGCGAGCACGGCGTGGGGCGCGGTCCGCTGATGGGGCTGGCGGTGATGGTGGCGCGCGGCTGGGACGCACCGGAGGCGTACCGGGCGGTGCGCCACGCGCGCTGGCAGGCGACGCTGAACGACCGGCAGCTGCGGGGACTCGCGGACTTCGTGGCCGCGTGGACGGGCGTGCCGGAGAAGGCCGCGTAGCAGCGGGGGTGCCCTCCCCCGTTCCGCGCCTCACGTCTTCGCGCCGGAGCCCTCCCTGGGAGGAGCCCCCTGCCCTGACGCTTCCTTCCCGGCGAGCTTGCGGCGCCTTCCGCCGCTCCCCATCAGCATGTCCATCCACATGTTGCTGATGCCGAAGTTGCGGTCCGGCGTCGCGAAGTGGTGCGCCATGTGGTGCGCGCGAAGCGCCTTGCCCCACGCCGTGCGCGGCGTGCGGTGGTGCGTGGCCCAGTGGAGGGTGTCGTAGGCCACGTAGCCCCAGACGATGCCAATGAAGTACGGGAGCATCTGCGCCGGGCGGCCCACCAGCCACAGCAGCCCGCCGATGAGCGAGGACAGCGGGATGGTGACGATGAGCGGCATCACCAGGCGCTGGGCGTCGTCCGGGTACTTGTGGTGGTAGCCGTGGGCAATCTCGTGCACCCGCTGGGTGAACGGACCCTTGCCCTCCCAGTGGAAGAAGTACCGGTGGATGCCGTACTCCATGAGGATCCACGTCAGCAGCCCCAGCGGGATGAACAGCACGCTCATCCCCACCGTCGTCCGTCCTCCGTACAGGCCCCACCCGAGCAGGCCCAGCGTGAGCGGGATGTAGAGGAGGACCGGCACCGCGGGGTGCAGCTTCGAGGCCGCCTCCATGAAGGCGTTCTCGAACATCCGGCCGGATTGATGCCTGAAGTATGGGCGCCCCATACTGGACGAAGATTGGGCCGGGGCCCCCCGGGTGCCCATGCCCGTTCGTCCCTCCGCAGTGTCGCCTTGCGGATGGGCCCAGGCCCCTCCGGACGCAATGAAAAAGGCCCCGGCGCGCTGTGCCGGGGCCTCCTTGCCTGCACGGGTCTACTGCCGCGCCTCAGCTCTCCGCGGGGTGCTCGGTTCCGTCGCCGCCAGCCTGGGTCGTCGCGGCGCCGTGCTTGTTGCGCCAGCGGTCCACCAGCAGGAGGAGCGCCGGGAAGCCCACCAGCACGATGATCATGTTCACCGCGAAGCCCAGGTTGGCCAGGTCGCCAATGGAGTTGAGGCCCGGGTGCTTGGCGAACACCAGCGCCAGGAAGCCGATGGCGCTCGTGAGCAGGCCGCCGGTGATGGCCCGGCCCGTCTCCGCGTACACGGTGGTGAAGTCCGCTCCCGGTTCGCCCAGGCGCTCAATCAGGTGCACGCCCGCGTCCACCGTCGTCCCGATGAGCACCGGGATGACCACGATGTTCAGGTAGTTGAACTGGAGGCCCAGGATGGCCATCAGGCCCACCAGCGCCGCGATGGAGAGCAGCGTGGGCAGCATGCAGATGACCGCGTTGCGCAGGCTGCCCAGCGTCAGCCACATCGCCAGGAAGACGCTGACCACCGCGGCCACCAGGATGCGCGGCCCCTCGGAGGCCACCATGTCCAGGATGTCCGCCAGGATGAGCGCCTCGCCCGCCGCGGACACCTGGCTGCCGTCCGGCATCTGGAGGTTGCGCACCTCCTTGGTGAAGCGCCGCGTGCCCACGCCGTCCGACAGGCTCACGTTCGCGTAGACCAGCACCACGCCGCCCTTCTGGCCGGCCGCGGGCTCGAACTGGCGGCGCAGGCTCACCGGCAGGTCTTCACGCGCGAAGGGCTTCGCGGCCGTCATCCTCACCGCGCGCAGCAGGTCCTCGCGCTGGGCCTTCTCCACGCGCTCCGGGTCGATGCGCTGGAGCTTCTGGTGGATGGACTGGAGCAGCGCGTGCTTCTCCTCCTGGTGCTGGGGCACCAGGTCCTCCAGCGCGCCCACGAAGTCGATGGTGGAGTCCTTGCCGTACTTCGCCTTGCGCGCCTGGAGCTGGTTCACGACCTCGCGCTCCATCCCCTCCGTGTCCGTCAGCACCACCACCGGCGTCGCCGAATAGCCCAGGATGTGGTCGATGCGCCGGTCCAGCCGCACGCTCGGCAACGACACGTCATCCAGCTTCGTGGAGTCGTAGTTGAACGTCACCCGGTACGCCTGGCTGATGAGCCCCACCAGCGCCACGCCAAGCACCAGCGCCACCGCGCGGTAACGGCGCGGCAGGAAGCGCGCCAGGATCGCCATGGGCCCCGACTGCGACTGGTGCTCGCGCGGCACCCAGCCCACTCGCGACACCAGCCCCAGGAGCGCCGGCAGGATGAGCAGGTACGACGCCACGCTCACCAGCATGCCCACCGCCGCGATGACGCCGAACTCGTGGAACGCCCTGAACTCCGACCACGACAGGCTCAGGAACGTGAGCGCCGCCACCAGCGCGGAGATGAGCGCGGAGAAGCCCGTGTGCCTGAACGTCTCGCGCACCGCCTCCTCCGACGTCATGCCCTCCGAGCGCAGCGTGCCCCACCGCCCCAAGAGGTGGATGCCGTGCTCCACGCCCAGGCCGCCCAGCACCGCGGCGAGGAAGCCCGTGAGCAGATTCACCTGCCCGTACGCGATGCCCACGAAGCCGTAGGTCCACGCGAGGCCCGCGATCACCGGCACCATGGTGAGGCCCACGGACAGCGCGCTGCGGAAGTGGAAGATGAGGTAGGCCAGCAGCAGCACCAGGGCCAGCGTGGACGCGCGCGCCAGGTCGCCGGTGATGACCGCCTGCTGGTCGATCTTCTTCTTGAACGTGCCGGTGATCTCCGTGTGGAAGCCGGGGCCGTACTTCGACAGGTCCTGCTTCGCCAGGTAGTCCTGCACCTGGGCGATGACCGTCTTGGAGTAGCCCAGGTCCGCGGAGGAGCCCTTCGCCTTGAGCAGCATCACCACCATGCGCTCCTGCGGATCCAGGTAGTACAGGCCACCCTGCCCCGCGAGCCGCATGTTCGCGCCGCCGGTGTACTTCTTCTGGATGTCGCTGAAGTCCAGCGACGGGGGAGGCTCCTCCTCCAGCCGCACGAAGAGCGGGTTGGCCTGCTCCTTCTCCCACGCGAAGCGCGCGTCGATGCGCTCCTGGATGGTCTTCAGGTCCGGCAGGTCCACGTAGTAGAGGCCGTGCTCGTCGAAGAACTGGCTGGGCCGCTGCGCGTTGACGAAGCGGATCTCCGACAGCGTCGCCAGCTTCGGCGCCATGTCATCCACGAACTGCTTGAGCTGTTCCGGCTCCGCGCCAATGCCGGCCACCACCACGTTGCCCATGCCGCCGAAGCGCGTGCGCAGCTTCTCCAGGTCCTGCACGGACGGGAACGACTTGGGCAGCAGGTTCGCCAGGTCCGCGTTGAGGCGCAGGTCTCGCGCGAAGAAGCCTCCCAGGCCCGTCAGCACCAGCGTCACGAACAGCGCCACCCAGGGCCGCTGGTGGCTGCGGGCCGCCAGGGAGCCCATCGCCGCCTCGAACCGTCCGGACCACCGCGTCTCACTCATGGATGTGATTTCCTGCTGAAAGCCCGCGCCGTGACGGCAGGGGCAACCTTGAGCCCGAACGAACCGGGTTGCTCACGCGTATATGCCCCGAGCCACCGTGCGTCCAGGCACCGGCCCGGGGCCTCCGCTGGCCGCATGCCTGACCCGGGGAACAAAGGCAGCACGGCCTGAACCGCGCCATGTATGCCGCCCCAGCGCGCGCCATGCCAGGGGATCGGCTTCCCTCTGAGAATTGAGGCATTTTGCCCCACCCTCTCCTGGTGCTGGGCGTACGGGCGGGCCGTGCCTCCGCACCGACATGCAGGGGGATTGAGGGATGGCCAGCTTTTGCTTCGACACAGGCCCTGCCAGGAAGCAGGCGCCCCTGGGAGGCCCGGTCGATGCCCTCACCCCCGTCTTCACCCGCGGAGCGCTCGTGGATGCACCGGCTGGAGCACGCGATGGGTGCGCTGGCCGCGCACAACCACCGCCGCCCTGTCATCGCGCTCGTCTGTGCGCTCCTGCTCTCCGTCATGGGCCTGCTGGCCGCGCGCCACCTGTCCCTCAACGCGAACCTGGTGAACCTGCTGCCCCAGTCCTTCGAGAGCGTGCAGGCCATCCACACCCTGGAGGAGCGCTTCGGCGCGCAGGGGTGGGTGGTGGTGGTGGGCGAGGACGGAGATCCGGCGCAGCTCCAGCGGTTCGCGGACGACCTGGCGCCGAAGCTGGAGGCGCTGCCGGGCATCCGCTACGTGGAGATCACCCGCCCCAGCAGCTTCTTCCGGAGCCATGCGCTCTACTTCCTGTCGCCAGAAGATTTGAAGGAGGTGGAGCGCCGCATCGACGCGCGCCTCACGTGGGAGCGGCAGCGTGCCAACCCGCTCTTCGTTTCGCTGGACGACGAACCCGCCCCGTCGCTGGACTTCAGCGACCTGGAGAAGAAGTACGCCGGCGGCGCGGTGACGCGCCTGTCCAGCCATCCCAGTGACTACTACCTGGATCCCGCCGCGCGCCGCGTGGTGTTGCTGGCCAAGCCGGAGACGTCGTCCGCGGACCTCACCTACTCACGCCAAATCGTGGGCGAGGTGCAGGGCGTGCTGCGGCAGCAGGACCTGTCGAAGTACGGACCGGGCTTCCACACGGAGATCACCGGGTCGTTCCAGAAGAAGATGGATCAGCAGTCGCAGATCACCCGCGACGTGGCGGTGTCCTCGACGGTGGCCACGGTGCTGGTGCTGCTCTACCTGCTCCTGCACTTCCGCAGCGTGCTCGCGGTGGGGCTGGTGCTGGCGCCGGTGGGCGCGGGCCTCGCGTGGACGTACGGCCTGGTGGGCGTGGCGTACGGGCAGGTCAATCTCCTGACGGCCTTCCTGGGCGCCATCCTGGGCGGCCTGGGCGTGGAGCACGGCATCCACCTCTTGGGGCGGTACCTCGCCTTGCGTGGAGAGGGCAGGTCCTCCGAGGAGGCCACGCGCGAGTCCTTCACGCACACGGGGGGCGCGGCGCTGGTGTCCGCGCTGGTGGCGGCGCTCACCTTCTTCATTCTGGGCACGTCCCAGCTCCGGGCGTTCCGCGAGTTCGGCGTCATCGCGGGCGTGGGCATGCTGGTGCTCATCCTCGCGTACGTGCTGGTGCTGCCCGCGGTGCTGGGGCTGGTGTCGCACTGGGGCTGGGTGCCGCGAGCGTCCTCCACGGAGAAGGTGGAGGCGCCCCTGGGCCGCGTCATCACCCACCGGCGCGGACTGCTCACCCTCATGTCCGCGCTCATCGTGGCGGGCCTGCTCACGCAGCTTCCGCGCCTGAGGTTCGACTACGACATCTCCTCGCTGCAGGACCAGCGTCTGCCTTCATTCGTCCTGGACCGCGTGGTCAACCAGCTCATCGGCTATTCGCAGGTCCCGCTGGTGGTGCTCACGAACTCCCGCGAGGAGGAAGCAGCCGTCGTCCGGCAAATCCAGGCGCGCAAGCAGCAGCGGGGCGCGGACTCCACGGTGGACTTCGTCGCGTCGCTCGCGAGCCTCGTGCCGGAGCGGCAGCAGGAGAAGCAGGTCATCCTGAAGGACATCGGGAAGCTCTTGAAGAGCGTGCCCGAAAACCAGCTCACTCCGGAGCAGGGCCAGCAGCTGGCGGAGCTGCGCGGGCAGGTGCAGGCGCGGCCCTTCACCGAGGCGGACCTGCCGGACAGCGTGCGCCAGCAGTTCGAGGGACGCGACGGCCCGGGCACCGGCTTCGTGCTGGTGTATCCGTCCGCGGATCAGTCCGACGGCAAGGCCATGCGCCGGATGGCGAAGGAGGTGCGCGGAGTGAAGCTGCCGGATGGCCAGACCGCGGTGGTGGCCGGCGAAGCGATGGTGCAGGCGGACATCGTGAACATGGTGGCGCACGAAGCGCCGTTCATCCTGATGGGCTCGACGCTCACGGTGCTGGTGGCGATGTGGGTGACGTTGGGCGGGCTGCGCACCGCGCTCCTGTGCCTGATGCCCACGGCGGTGTCGCTGTTCGCGGTGCTGGGGCTGATGCCGCTGCTGCACATGGAGTTCAACTACCTCAACATCCTGGTCATCCCGGTGCTCATCGGGACGACGGTGGACGCGGGCGTGCACCTCATCACGCGGCTCGCGTCGCCGCGCAGTGACTTCGTGCGGGTGTATTCGGAGACGGGCAAGGCCATCTGCGGCGGCCTGCTTACGAGCGCGGTGGGCTTTGGCGCGCTGCTCCTCGCGGACCACCCGGGCCTCAACTCCATCGGGGCCCTGGCGAACGTGGGGTTCGGCATGAACCTGCTCATCATGCTGGTGACCTTCCCCGCGCTGCTGCTGGTGCTCTCCGAGCGCAAGCGGCGCCACCGTGCGGTTTCCTCCCGTCCCCGGGGTGAGCACCTCATGGATGAAGGCCAGGGTCCTCAGCGGCCCACGCCCTCCCCTTAGGCCGAGGCGTCGTCCGCCCGGCCGCACACTGGCAAGGAGCGGAAGATGTCTCAGCAATGGATCTGGATGAGCCTGGCGGCCGGCACCCTGGCGCTGGGCTCCGCGAACGCCCAGGTGGATCCGAACTCCGCGGGCGCCATCACCACGAGCCAACCGAACCCGGGGGCCGCCCCTGGGACCTCCGCCATCAACGCTCCCGCGGGCAGCCCCATCGGGAGTCCGTACACGGAGCCCCTGGGCGACCCCAGCGCCACGACCAACCCGGGCACGGGCGGCAGCGGCACGGGCGCCGTGCTCCCACAGCCGTACACCGCGCCGCCGTCCATCACCGGCACCGCCTCCGACACCGTGACGGGAACGGGCGCGGTGATTCCTCCCAACACGAGCACCACCATCGCGGGTTCGACGGGCTCCACCGCCACCATGGGCGCGGTGCTGCCTCCGACGACGGGCACGACGGCTCCGGGCACGATGGGCGCCACGGGCACGACGGGCACCGCGATACCCGGCGCCATGGGCGCCACGGGCACCGCGATACCCGGCGCCATGGGCGCCACCTCCGGCACGGGCGCGGTGTTGCCGCCCACGGGCAGCACGGTGACGGGCGGCGCCATCGGCACCACCTCCAGTCAGGGCGCGGTCATTCCTCCCGCCACGGGCGGCGCGGTGCTGCCTCCCGCCACCGGCACGGTGCTGCCTCCCGCCACCGGCACCACGGCGCCAGGCGCGGCGGGCACCACGCTGTCGCCGGACAGCAACACGTCCAGCAACTCCGTGACGCCACTGGGTGGTGGCAACGTGACCAACGGCACCGTGGGCCCCTGAGAGCCCCGCGCTTTCAGGGGTCGGCGCTGCAACGCACCCGGGTCCCGGGCGCTTGCATTCCGAGAGACGGCTTCGTCAAGGCAACCCTCCCATTCCACCCACCTGCGCCGTTCCCCGAGCAGGCAGGCGGATGAGCCACCCCTGCACACCTCCGCGGGCCTGCTCACCTTCGGTCCAGCAGGAAGTCGAGACCTTTCAAGCAGTCAGACTCCTATCGGGGGAATCCACATGAAGAAGTTCCTGAAGACCCAGCTGACGGTGGCGGCGGTTCTCGCGGGCGCGCTGGCGCTCGGCACGGGATGTAAGTCGGATCAGTCCGCGACGCGCGGCACCGAGCCGACGCCGGCTTCCGACTCCACCATGCCCACGGACTCCAGCGGCACCGGGACGGACACGTCGGGCTCCGGCACCACCACCACGCCGCCGCCCAGCAGCGGCGGCTCCGGCTACGACACGGGCAGCACGTCGCAGGACTCGACGATGCCTCCCTCGGACGTGGACACCGGCGGCTCCGGCACGACGGATGACTCCACGCTGCCGCCCGCCAGCAACGACAGCAACATGGATCCGGGCACCGGCGGCGCGGGCACCGGCGAGGCCGAGCCCGGCGTGCACGACGGCGAGATGACCGAGCCGGGCACGGGCGGCTCCGGCATGGATCCGGCGGACGACAGCGCCACCCCGGACGACAGCAGCCTGCCCAACGACTCCACGCTGGATCCGAACAGCTCCGGCACGAAGGGCAACATGACCACGCCGGTGCCGGACTCCACGGGCACCATGGCGCCCAACAACGGCACCACGCGCTAGCCCTGCCCACCCGCCGCCGTGACACCCACGGCGGCACGGTGGCTCCGGAAGCGCCCGTGACCCTCCGGGGTCGCGGGCGCTTCTTCCGTTTCCAGCGTCTGGCCAACGCACGAACAACAAGACCCCGCCGACGCCCTGAAGGCGTCAGCGGGGTCATGGAGACAGCCAGGCCTGGATGATCAGGTCACCTTGACGCCCGGCGACCAGGGCTGGCCCACCGGTTCGATGATCCGCGGACTCCCGTTGTCACCCGGGCCATTGCCGGGACCGCCACCCGGGTCGAAGGTGGACGGCAAGTGACGCTCATGCCGTTCGTCCTCCGTCCCGGCTTCGCGCGCCGGCGCGGGAGGCAGCCCCTCCAGGGGAATGTGCAGCACGTCCTTCTTGCTCATGACGAACGCCTCCTTTCCTCCTTCAGGGTGGGGCGGCTTGGGGGTTTCCGCATGCCTTCAGGAAGGGGAACCCTGGCCGGGCTGCTCGCTGGCATCCCTCGGGGCCGTGGAGGCCTACACCGGGCGCTCCCCCGCCCGCATGCCC
>NZ_RAWE01000022.1 GCF_003611695.1 Corallococcus carmarthensis
CGTCAATCCCGAGGAGTACCTGGCCGACGTGCTGCTGCGCGTCCAGACGCACCCGAACGCCCGCATCGGAGAGATGCTGCCGCACGAGTGGAAGCGCCTTCGCGCCGCCGATTCGTCCTGAGCCCCCTGCTCAGGTCCGCCCCGTCAGCCCGCTCTCACACAGGCTCGCGACCACCGCCGAGCACGGTCCCCGTCCCTCTGCAATAGGCTCGGTCACGTCGCTCGCCGGACGGATACGCTGAGCTGGCGCGGATAGACGCAAGCGAGCCGATATCGAGGGTGAGGGCGGCGCCGAGGAGGGGGCGAGGAGGGCCGCTCATGGGGCCACCCGATCCGTGCGCCAGTCGGATGGAGACGCCGCACAGCTCGTTGAGAGACGCGCTGGACATGGCCGCCCTCACATCAGGGGCGAACTAGGAGACCTGGATCTCTTGACGCTGGTGAATTGAGCCTCAACACCCGCAACCTGGGGAGACCTCCGGAGCCGGGGCCCGCCGCACACCCGCCATGTGCAGGCACTGGCGCTCCTGAATCGCTCCCCCCTCCAGCTTCCTCTACGCACGCCAAACCCGCTGCCTCCACACGTCATCCAGGCGAACACATCGCGGTCAAACGTCCTCCTCTCGACTCCGTCTCGTCCACTCGCGGCGTCTCCTCCTTCGGCGACTCCTGCCCGGCCTCTACATGGGGCTCCACGCACACCTCCTCCTTTGCTTGGGGAACAGCGCCGCGAGCACCGCCTCACGAGGATCCCGTGGAGCTGCAGCGACTGCCGCGCACTTCGCGGGAGTTGGATGCCGGATGGCTGAAGGCCGTGTCGCGCGTGGTGAAGGCGATGGTGTCGGTGCGGCTCGCGCTGCATCCAGCCGCTCCGGTGCCCCGGACGAGGGCATCCGGGGCAGGGAAGAAGCGCCGAGCCCCTGGCCAGGTCTGGTTCACCGGCGGGAGCGCGGGCGTGCCCTACTCGTTCGAATCCTGTCGGACAGGCCTGAGTTCAAAGTGGGACTGCAACTCCGCCAGAGGAGTGGTGAGCTTGCGCGGTGCAGTGACCACGAGATGGCGAGCCGCACGTGTCAGAGCTACGTATGTTGAGCGCAGCAACTGGTCCTCGGTCATGTTGCGCTTCGCACGTCCCGGCTCGATGAGGCCGACGCAGTCGAACTCCAGGCCCTTGGTGTGGAGTGTCGGCGTGATGTGCACTGTGTCGCGGTTGTGTAGGTCCACCGCCTTGGATCGACGGCACGAAATATGGTGCTCTTGCAGCAGAGGCTTGACGATGTCTGCCACCTGCTCACGCAGTTCATCGTCATCGCAGATGAGAACGATGGACCACTCTGGATGCTCCCGTTTCAGCTTGATGACTCGGGACGCGAGTTCCGCGAGCCGGGCTTCAACGTTGCCTCCCTGAATCAACTCTGGCTTCTGGCCGCTCAGGTCTTCACGTGCCTCAAAGGGAGCAGTTGTGCCGAAGTGCGCCCGGTAGTAGCTCGCAGCGAGTTCCCCCAATTCGCGCGTCTGCCGGTAATTCTTGCGGAAAAGTCCCACCTGGCCGTCCCCGCCCCCTAGCGAAAATCCACCGTCAGGCCAGGAAGGGAGTCCACCCGGGAACTTCAAGCGCTGCATCAGGTCACCCACGGCGGTGACACAGCGGTACTTCGTGTCCGCCAGCTCCAAAAGCAGTCGGGACTCCACAGGGCTGAAGTCCTGAGCTTCGTCCAATACAAGGTGGCTGACTCGCTCCCAGGGCTTCACGAAGCGCACCGTCGGCGCGGAGGGCACTCCATCTGACATCCAGCGCACCATCCAGCCAATCAGAGGGCGGTCATTCTTCCGAATGCGACCTTCGGTCGCGTGTGAGCGCGCCTCGCGGAGTGCGTTCTCGGCCGCCGTGCGCGACAGCACCTTGGCTTCAACCAAGGCATTCGCATGCCCTGCGAATGCTTCTGACTGAAGAAAGCCGAGGTAGACCTCTCCATGGTTCACCACTTGAGAGGCGAATGCATTGAGGCCTTCGCGAACCGCGATGGCCTGTGCCGAATCTCGCTCGCGCGAGAAGTGCTCGTTGGCGATGCGGAATGCCGAGACAAGCTTCCCAAGTCTCAAGCTTCCTGAGCGCAGGCCCCTCTCCGCTTCCCCAATCTCCCGCAGGTATTCGGCCCTGCGTGCATCCTTCGGACCCAAGCACTGATCGAAGTGGGCCTCGAGTACCGCAAGCGCCGAAGGCCAGCGGCCGCGCAAGGACTGAACGGTCCAACTCTTCAGCGGCTCGAGAATCGCCGCATGCGTCTTGATGGCCGCGAGCGCCTTGCTGTCCTTCAGCGGGTCAGCCTTCACATTGTCGAGTGCATGTGCCCCATCCAGCAGGTTTCGGGTCCACGCATCAATCGAGATGACGGGCACCTGCGGGATGCGCAGTTCCTTGAGCAACCGCTCAAGGTAGCGCACCAGGATGTCGCTGTACGTCACAACCAGAGTTGACTCCTCGGTGAAGTGGGGGGCATCCCGAGGAATATCGAGTTCGTCGTGTTGTGCCTCCAGGGCGTATGCCACCCGCTGAAGTGCGATGGTTGTCTTACCGCTGCCGGGGGCTCCCTCGACGACAAGGTGGCCTCGCAGCGGCATCCGCAGATACGTGTCCTGGGTCCGGTCCGTCTCGAAAATGATTTCGCGCAGGCCGAATGCTGCTGCCGCCACCGGGCCCTCCGGCCGCAGGTCGGATGTAGCTGCATCTATCGTCTGCCGGGCGCTGGCAAAGTCGAATGCTCCCGACAGGGCCTCGTAGCGGCCGTTCCGAAGGTCACCTTGCTGCACTTGGAACCTACCGCGCAGGTCAACGCGGTAGGTCTGTTCTCCCTTGGGAACAACGATCTCCTCTTCCTCTCCCAGATCAAACAGTCGCAGGCGCGCGAGTGGGGAGGTCCATGAGATGATGTGAGCCCCTCCTTGAAGAGCAAGCCCCTGGCGCGCCTTCGTCAGGTAGAGGCGCTTGGCCTCCTTCCCATTGCAGATCGCGTCGATACGCACCGAGAAGGGGTCACCTGCCAGTTCGCGAAACGCCGCATACTGGATCTGCCGCTGCTGGTCCAAGGCCTGTGGACCGAAGACACTCTGCCCTGCCTGCGATGCGCGCTGATTCGCCTCGCGGATGGCGTGGGCCAATGCTGCAAGATCCTCGGTCAAGAGGGCTTTCAGGTTCGACACAGTCATGCTGTCTCTCCAGGAGCTCACAGCATAGCCTACCGTGCTGGTCGTGACGCCAGCGGCGGTGGAGTCAGTCCCCGCCAACGCAAGATTTGCTGTCGGTTTGCGGCGGAAGCATTGGACCCTTGAAATCTTCGCAGCCGCTTGTGCAGCCCGGGAGAAGAAGGCGAAGTGGTATGGCCGCCCTTGGAATGAGGGGGTGGTCGTGACCCCTCCACGAGGCTCATTGTCCCCTCACTCCAAGATGCGCCTAGACTCGCGGCCATGAGACCTCTTCTGCTCTTGTCTCTCCTGTTCATTGGTGTCTCCGCTGAAGCTCGCGGTTCTGTCCGGACCAAGGGTTACACAACGAAGCGAGGGACGTATGTGGCGCCCAGCCACCGGACGAAGGGGAACCATACGAAGGTCGACAACTACTCCACCAAGGGCAACTCCAACCCCTACACGGGCAAGAAGGGCTCGAAATAGCCTGGCCCGCGCTCTGTCTTGTGGCAATGCCACTCCGAAGGCACCTGCAGCACGTCCATGATAAGGCCCTGCCGGCCGAGGCTGCTTTCGGGGAGGAGCGCGCCAATCCACCTTCGTCCAGCGCAGCAGTTGCTGCTGGGAGTGCGCCAGGTACGGAACGCAGGGCGAGTGCCCACGACTGGAAACGACCCTGTGGCCTGTCAGCCCTGGCCGTGCTGTCATGGATTGTCATGACAACCGCTGTGGCCTTCCGCCGCGCCGCGAGCGCTGCTGCGCTCCTCGCTCTTGTCGGGTGCGGGTCCGCAACCGTCGGCGGTGGAGGAAGTCCTGCTCGCGCGAAGTGGGTCAGCCCGGTCGTCACCACGCCGGATGGCGGCCAACTCCGGACGACCATCTACTACGGGCCCTGGCAGTGCAGCGCCGCGTTCCTGACTCGCTGCGAGTCGAAGTGCGCGGCGCAGGGCTACCCCCTCATGGGATGCATGTGGCTGGCCGACATCAAGGGGGACTGGCAGGGGCGCTACCTCTTCATGCCCGCGGAGGCAGGTGGTCGCCTCGCCATCACCCACTGCTGCTGCGACTACCCCAAGGTGGCGGACCTCCAGCGGCGCCGTGACAAGTGGGACAACGCGCGCGAGCGCTTCCGGGATGAGTGGGGCTCCGAGTTCGGCGCGTGGCCGGCGACGAGCGCCGGGAAGAACTGGCCGGGACACCACATCTTTGACCTGGCCCATGGCGGGCCGCCGGTGGCGCCCGACAACGTCCTGCCTGTCCCTGGTGACGTGCACAAGCTCTTCAACGACGAGTACCCCGCCTGCTACGCGCCCGGCAGGAAGTGGCTGACGCCCGGCCCTGAGCGCCCCTACGCGGACTGAGGACGCCACCATGCCCATGGACAGCCTGCTGGCGGAGTTCTCCCGGCTCCACTTTCCCAACGCACCAGCGACACCCGCGCAGATCTCCGCTTTCGAGGCGCGCGTCGGCTGGAAGCTGGACGAGGAACTGCGCGCCTTCTACCTGCACGCGAACGGCGGCACCCTCTTCACGCCGCCGCCGAACACGAAGTACTGCTTCCTGTCGCTGGACGAAATTGTTCGGGCACGGGTCGCCATACGTGGAAGAGACCAGGACAGCGCGGGCCCCGCATCGCACTTCACCCTGGTGGACATGCAGGACACCAACTTCGTCGTCGTGGACGTAGCGAAGCGGGAGGCCGGACACTACCCTCTGCTCGACGCCTTCCACGAAACGTACCCGGACGAGGTGCCGCGCATCGCCTCGTCCTTCGAGGAGTTCTTGGAGAAGGCCCTGCGCAGTGGCAACCGCTCCTTCTGGCTGAGCAGCGAGCCGCCAGAGGAGTGAGCACGCCGGGTCCATGGTGGCCCGTCCACTCGCGTGAGCTGTCCGCGCCGTGCCCACCCACGGCAAGACGAAGACCCTCCCCGGAGCGGCGACGGAGCGTGTTCCCTCCGTCGCCTTCGCGCTTCACGGAGGGAGGCGTTACGGAGTGCGGACCAGGCGGATGCCGTACCAGCTGCCGCCCAAACGTGCGCGTCCGTAGAAGCTGCCAGCCTTCATGGAATACTTGTAGTTGACCTTGGCGGGGGGCGTTCCCGGCGGTCCGGCGACGCCTCCGTTCTTCGCGTACCGGAAGCCGGCGTTCGCGTCGAACCGCCAGGTGTTCTGGTGGCTGTAGCACTGGGGCTTTTCACCCGCCCCCATGACCCACCGGAGCCTGTTCGCGTCATCCAGGTTGGTCACCATCTTCGAGTACGCCTCGTACCGGGTCTTGAACGTGGGGTCGATGGCATCCATCACGTGCGTTTCGATCCCCTTCCAGATGTTGGTGTAGGCATTGCCAATCAGGGAGTTGATGCCACCGTTGGTCCAGCTGGCGATGTCCTGCGTGGTGATCGGATAGTAGGGGACCTTGATGTTGACGGAGATGTTCGCCGTCTTCACCAGCCAGTTTCCGATCTTGTAATCCGCCAGGGTGTTGAACTTGGGCCGGGCCAGCGTGTTGTAGTTCTGGGGATACGGGACGATGTAGTCCGTATCCAGCTTCATGTTGTCCATGCCCACGACGATTTCGTCCGCGTAGGACGGTCCCCAGTAGCCAATCCCCAGGAAGCGCTTGCGACGCTGGAGCTTGCCCTTGATGCCGATCGTGTGGAACCCCACCTCGTAGTCGCCAATGTTGAGCTGGAAGCCCGGAGACTTGGCCTTGAAGACGAAGCGGCGGTTGCCGAAGGGGATGTTCTCGGAGCGCTTGAAGTTCGAGCCCACCGGATAGGGCTGGTAGGCGATCGCGGGCGGAGTGAGGTTGCAGCTCGGTGCCGGAACGATGGTGCTGTCGCAGATGAAGTCCCGCTCGCCGTTGCCGGAATACGCCGCGGCACAGTTCTGGCTGTTCCACAGGTTGGGCGGCTTGGCGCTCGCCGCCAGCTCCACGACCGAGTTGGTCCCCGGGAAGAACTTCCGGCAGTACGCGACCGGATCCAGGTTGGCGCCCGAGACACAGTCGTTGTCCTTCAGCCACGCGCCGCCCGGCGCCTTGTGCGCGTTGACCTTGCCGTACCAGTACGAGATGCGGCCAAGCTCAGCCCCCTTGTTCCGCAGGGGAGCGCTGACGCTCGCCAGGCCCTGCTCCGTGCCGTGGGTGCCCGATCCGGCGGGGCTGCCCACATCCGGGAGCGCCTGGAGCGTGGCGGCGCCGCTGGCGTCGTCATCAAAGCCAAGCAGCTTCACGGAAGGCGTACCGAACCCTCCCACCGTGCGGATGACGCCCGGCATGACCTGGTAGGACCCATTGCCCAGCGACGACTCTCCCGCGATGGACTGGAAGTTGGGGTCGGTGTTGATGGCATAGGCGTTGGCGTTGAACCAGGCGCGGTAGGCCGCGAGCGAGGACAGGTTGACCTGGAACACGCCCATGTTGGTGAGGTGGTACAGCTTGCCCTCGACGACGACCTGGAGGTCGCGGTCGACGAGGCGACGCAGGGTGTCGTCCTCGGTCAGGGCCGCGGCGAGGTCGTCCACGAATTCGCTGTAGGTCACGTCGACAATGGCATCCCCGGCCTGCTCCGAGGGGCGGGCCGTCGCCAGGTACGTCTTCGCGCTCACGAAGTTGGACGGCACCATGTCGTTGGGGTGGATCTCCGCGCTCAGCGTGTAGGCCAGCGTGCCGGAGCAGCTCAGCGCCGAATAGCAACCGAGCCGCAGTTCATACAGGCCCGTGCGGGGCGCGGTGTATGTGATGCGGCTGCCGGTGCCACTGCACGCGTCGTCGCTGGCCACGAGTTCGACGTTGCCCTCGGCATCGATGAGGCGCAGGTAGGAATCACCGGCCACCGAAGAACCCGTGACACCACACGTGCCCGCGTCGATCACCTGCCCCTGGGACAGGTGGAGGACCAGGGTGGAGTAGCCCGCGGTGGCGCTGGTCGTGGTCGCGCCGCTGTAGCTCCGCGCGCCGCTGAGCACCGCCGTACGGCCCGGCGTCAGGACCGAGTACCCCACGGTGCCGCTACAGGTTCCCGTGGAGAAGCAGCCCATGCGGACTTCGTAGACGCCGGCGGTGGCGGCCGTGAAGGACAGGCGGCTGCCCGTGGTGCCACACGCGTCATCGTTGGCCGTGACCTCGGTGCCATTGAGCATCAGGCGCAGGTAGCTGTCGCCCGTGACCGAGGCTCCTTCGAGATCACAGGTGCCCGCCTCGAAGACCTGGCCCGCATTCAGCTTCACGGTGAACGACGGAGAGTTGGTCGTCGCGCTCGCGGTGGCGGTGGCGCTGAAGGGAGTGACGCCGCTGCTCCCGGTGCTGGCCGAAGTCGCGTCGGCGACCGTGTCCAGTGCGGAATAGAAGTCGGCGAAGCCGCTGGCCGTAGCGAAGTTCAGGACGCCGTTCGGGAAGTTGCTGTCCACGAGCAGCGTCGGCGCGACCCAGGGGCCCGGCGGATAGGAGGCCTCGAACTCCTCATCCACGAGCGCCTGGGTCTGCTCCGGCGGGTGCTCGGGCTCCACGGGACCTGGAACGTCTTCGCCGCCACATCCCCCGAGACCGAGCGTCAGGGTGACCAGCAGCAATGCCTTGAGGGGTGTCTTCACCGCGCGTTTCATCCGAACTCCGCTTGACCGGGGGGCCTTGTGAAATTCCGCATTGCTGGAATATCAAGGTTCACTGCTTAACCATGAATATACAATTTTCCACCCATGGTAAAGTCCACCGGCACGGGGCGATCCGCCTTGGGCCCCTGCCAGCGTCACGCGCCCGGTGGGGGATGACGTAGAGGAAGGACGGGAGCCCTCCGGGTACCCGATCCAGCGAACGCGCCTGAACGTCACCGGACAGCAAAACGCCCTGCTTCCCGTGGGGTTGGGAAGCAGGGCGAGTGACCCCGACAGGAATCGAACCTGTGGCCTGCGGTTTAGGAAACTGGCCAGTGGGGATTGAGCGGCCTTCCCCAGCCTTCCTCTGCCTTGCCAAACCTTCGTTTTTATTCACGTTTCGGCCTCCATGTAGGTCCTCAACCTTCCTTGGTAATACCTGCGCTTCCTCAGTCTTCACGCCACGTGGACGCCACGGGTCGAGCGTCGCCGCCACGGCGTCGGAGCCCGCGCGAACGTGCTCAGGCAGCGCCACCGCGTAGTGCGCGCGCGTCGTCTCCACGTCCGCGTGGCCCAGCACTTCGGCCACCAGGCGGATGTCCTTCGTTGTCTGGTAGGCCACCGTCCCCCACGTGGAGCGCAGGTGCTTGAAGCGCAGTGTGAGGGGAGTGCCCTTGGGCCACAGCTGGAAGTTGCACCGCGGGCACCGTGAGGGGGCATCGTTCTGGCGCTCCTCCCGGAAGCCGCAGCCTTTGCGCCGACACACGTGCGTCCAGGCCTGCACCAGGCGGGCCCGCACGAGGGCGCGGCGGATGATGTCGTGGATTCGCCAGCTCGGCCCGAAGGGCTTAGTCGTTCCGGGCCGCGGGAAGAGGTGGGGGCCCGGCGTCGCTAGCTGTTCCTCAAGCGTCGGTACCAGCACCTCGGGAATGGGCACCCGACGCTCGCGCCCACCCTTCGTGGTGTCGCGGTGTCCGCTCCGGCGCACGAGGAGGTAGCGCTCCACGAGGTGGACCTCGTCCTTGCGCAGCACGCGCACCTCGCCCTTGCGGAGTCCCGTCAGCACGCTGGTGGCAACAGCCGGGCGATGCTCCGGGCTCAGGGCGGCGAAGAGCTGGGCGACCTGCTCCGGCGTGTAGAAGCCCACTTCGCGCTTGGGCACTCGCACCTTCCCAGCCTTCTTGAAGGGATTGGGCCCGGAGAAGAGGCCGGCCTTCTCGTCCAGGAACGAGTAGAGGCCCTGCCCTGCCATCCGCACGTGCTCACGCGACTGGGGGGAGAGCTTCGTCAGCTTCGCGAGCACCTGAAGCACGTCCGCCGGCGTGACGGAGTCCACGAGTCTGGTGCCCAGCGCCGTCGCCACGTAGCGCAGCTTCTGCTCCAGGTTGCGCTTGCTGGCGAACTCCGGCGGAAGTGCATCGAGCCGCATGCGGATGGCCGCAGCCACGGTCGGTACCTCTCGTCGCTCCGCCTCCAGTCCGGCTTCCTCTCGCCACGCGCGATGCTCCACTTCGTGCGCTTCGCGGCGCGCCTCAGTGAGCGTTCTCGCGGGAATGACCCGACGGTGCGGCTTACCGTCCTTCCCCACCCAGCCAATCCGGAACTTCCCTGACGGCAGCTTCTGCGCCCAGGCCACGGTTACTTCCCTCCCCGCTGCTGCATCTCACGCCAGGCCAGGAGCCGCGCCGGGTCGAACCGCAGTGAACCGCCCACCTTGAAGCTGGGAACGCTGCCCTCTGCCGCGAGGCGGTAGAGCGTCTTCTCGCTGATGGCGAGGAACTGGGCGGCACGCCGCACGTCCCACGCGTCCTGCATCTGGCCGTTGCTGACTTCGCTGTTCATCGACTTCTCCCACCGCCTGCGGCACTGAACGAAGGATTAGGTTTGAAGTGTGACAACAACCTGAAAGGTTGTCACCCGGGCCGCACGGTGCCTGGACTGGAGAACCAGCCAGGGTACGCGCGCGTAGAGCAACTGCCGCGCCAGTTCAGGGTTTAAGCGCGGAGGGGGCGCTTCTCGTCAGCGCCAGTTCGAGTCCTCGACGACAGCGCACCGCCCCCGGCACGCGAGGGCTGAGCCTCGACGTGGGGAGCGCGAGCGACGGAGGTGCCATGCATGGACGCACCGTCCGAGCCTGTGGATCCTGTGCGTGGGGAGCGAAGCGGCGCTGCGTGCGATGACGTCCCATGGCGACCCCAAAACAGGCCCCGCTGGTGCCTAGAGAACACCAGCGGGAACCCGCGGACACACCTGCAGCACCATCACGTGGTTACAGGGCCCTATCACCGGCCAGACCATCACGACCAACCGGTGAATTCTGTGGTGAAGCTTTGGGATGCCCGCCGTCTCTAGGTCAGCGGGTGCTGCGGTACTGCTTCAGTAATCGTTACTGCTGGTGCGACTGAAAAGCAAGTCGACTACTTCGAGATCGAGCGCGAAGCGCCGTCTTCCGGCTCCGCCTTCACCGGCGCGTAACACCCGCCCTTGTACTCGTAGAGGTCATCAGGACACGGCGGAGCGTCCTCAACATCCGCCTTCACCCAGCAACCGCCGTTGATCTCCTTCTGACTTCCGCGGCAGGGCGGCCTGCGCTGCACCTTGAAGGGCCGGGACGGCATGTCGCGAGCGATGAAGGGAGACACCTCGCTGACGAGGAGCACAGGCGCCTCGATCTCTTCGACCGCAGTCTGCCCAACGCCATTGGCCAGGACGGTGGACTCAGGCGTCTGGAGCTCCGCGACAACCGTGCTGGGAGGCTCATTGGATGGCGCGTGCTGGCGCTGCGGCCAAATGAGGTTGCCAAGAAACGCCGCAACGAGCAGTCCGAGCGCAGCGTCCTTCCAGTGCTGGACGACGAACGCCCTGCCCCTGTTCGCATGACGTCGCGCCAAGCCACGCCAGCGCTGTGCCCGGGTGAGCGGCGGTGACAACAGGTGCTCACGCAGCTCCGGCGCCCCCATGGCGCGGTCCAGAAGCTTCGGAAGATCCTCGCTCACAGCTACCAACTCCTCGTGCACCTTGGCGGTAGCCGCCGCGTGCGGCAGTCGCACCTGGAGCGCGCGGAACGCGGGGGAGTCGGAGGACGTCCAGGTGACCTCGAGGGACGCGCTGGGAAACTGCTCCAGCACTTCCTCCGGCGTTGTCTGGAGGAGCTGCGACTCCTCAACCTCCGGCCTGACGACGATGGCTGGCAGTCCCGTTTGGACGTGGCGCGCCAGGAAGACGTCACCCTGCTCCGTCCGGCGCTCAATGCACCGGCTCAGGTGGTACTGCCCCACACGGCCGGTCTGCCGGCCCTCGTTGGCGCGCGGCTCTCCCGGACTCGCACCACCACCTCCGCGCGCCCGCTGAGACGCACCACCGCCCCGGCTATTCACACCGCTGCCCATCGCGCACTCTCGCTCGCCTGCCTGGAGGGGACTCCAGCGACCTGACTCTACGGCGTTTCCCTGACTCTCCGGGCTACTTCTTCGGCGACCGTCCGCGGCGCGGGGCTTCATGAGGCTCCGGCGTCGTCGAAGCCAGCGCGTCACTCTGCTCCGCCTTCTTCTCGCGGTAGTCGGCGATGGCCCAGCGGAGGAAGTGCTCGCACACGTCGCTGATCGTCCGCTTCTTCTCGGTTCCGCTCTCGACCTCAGCGATCTCCCTCAGCTCCTCCCACATCGACTCAGGGAGATAGACCGTGGAGCCCTTCTTCTTCTCTTCAGGCGGGGGAAACAGCGGCATGGGGCGCTCACTTTCGACGGCTCTCTGCACTGCTGGCCTCCTTTCGTATGCGTCGGTCGCAGTTCGGTCAACGACGCAAAGATGTAGTCGCCAAGAACTCCAACGTCAAACTTGCACTAAACTAAATTTAGTTTAGATTGACGTTCATTGAGGCGGACGGACGGGGCTCCACACGGGAGAGGGCGGATGGGCGGGCGCGAGTCGGGTGGCCGACGAGGACGCCAGCAGGAGCAGCACGGACACCAGCGAGTCAGGGCAGGCGAAGCGCGCGAAGGCGAAGCAGCTGTGCAACTCGGGGCACGCGGTGCCCCAGAAGGAGGAGTGCCGTGGCTGAGAAGAAGACGAAGGCGCCGCGCGAGGTGCTGCGCGCCTACTTCGATGAGCACGAGGTGGAGCCGGAGGTTCTGCGCGCGTGGCAGGAGCTGGACACCACCATTGGAGGCGTGGCGCTCCGCATGGAGGATGACGTCGCTCGGCTGAAGGGCGGCGCGAAGTAATGCCCCTGCACGAGCTGGCCGAGGCGCTCACCGTCCTCGCTCGTGAGGGCTGGACGCCGCCGGACCGCGACGCGGCGAGCCTCGCGCAACAGGTGCGCGAGCTGGAGGCGCAGCAGGCCCAGACGCAGGAGGCGCTGCAGGCCGTCGAGTACCTCCAGGAGGCGTGCGAGCCCGACGGCACCGACGCCACGCGCGAGCGGTGGCTGCGCCTCCAGCGCCGCGTCACCAGTTCGCGACTCCAGTTGGCCCGCCTCAACGAGGCGGAGGTGTATCTGCGCGCGGAGTTGGAGCGCCAGGTGTGGCTCGCGCAGCACCTTCGCGCGCGGGCCGAGTCGCAGCGGGCCGCCGCGTAGCACGTCAGACCTCATTGGCAAGACGAAGGCATTCAACCTGAGAGGTTGCATTGCCGAATGGACGCCGCTCCCCCTGCCCCGCCTACGCCGAGCACCCGGACAGAAGCTGGGTGCTGTGCGAGCGCGAGTATGGACACGAGGGACGGCACCGGTGTCGGGACATGGAGTGGGACTGCCTCACCCCGGAGGACGAGGTGCAGGCCGAGTTGCGAGAACTGCTGCGCCAGGCCGAGCAGGCCGCAGGCGAGCACTACGAGTAGGAGCGGACGGCAATGACGGGCACCAACACAACCACGGGCACCGCGGAGAAACCGCCGGAGCGCAGCTTGGTGCGCAAGCTGGCCGAGGTCATGGGCGAGGTGGAGCGCGTCCCGAAGTCAGGGCGCAACGACTTCCACCGCTACGACTACGCGACCGAGGCAGACATCGTCTCGGCCGTTCGGAAGGCCATGGCGGACCGCGCCCTCATGCTGATTCCCTCCGTGGTGAAGACGGAGTGGCGCGAGGTGGAGCGCAACAAGGGCGGCAAGGACCGAATCGCAACGCTGACCGTGCGCTTCACACTGACCGACGGCGACAGCGGCGAAGAGCGGTCGTTCGAGGTGCTCGGCGAGGGGCAGGACCAGGGCGACAAGGCCACGTACAAGGCGCTCACCGGAGCGGTGAAGTACGCCTTGCTCAAGCTCTTCCTGATTCCCACTGGCGATGACCCGGAGGATGACGGGCAAGGCCAAAGCCAGCAGTCCCAGCGCGGAAGCCAGCAGCGCCCTCGTCAAGCAATGGACGACGGACCGCCCCCTCAGCGCACGGGTGCCCCGGCTCCTCGCACTACTCCTCGGAGTGGAGGTGCCGACGACGTCGCCGCCGCCATCGTCTCTGAAGCCGAGCAGGTGACCAAGGAGGAGTTCCCCGCGCTCTACGGGCGTGCACAAGGCCTCCCCAAGGGGAGCAAGGCTCGGGAGGTGGCGGGCGAAGCCGTGAAGGCCTCCGCAAAGCGCCTGGGCTTCTCTGCCAAGCAGGTTGCCGCCATGCAGAAGCCGGTGGGACGCGAGCCCGGCGCGGAGGGCTGACCGTGCGCCGCTGCCGCCCGCGCAAGCCGTCCTCCGAAGTCGTTCGGCACCGGTCCAACCGGGCCGAGTACTTCGCGGGCCTGCGCGCACTGCGCGGCGAACAGCAGGAACTGCCAGCGCCGCGCCAACTCGACGTACGCGTGGACTGCTGCGCGAAAGCAACCATCCAGGACTGCGCGTGTGGTGGCTCGCGCGTCTGCCCGGACCATGGCGGCCCGGTGTGCTTCGGGAAGTTCAGCCACGACTGATTGCGCAGCACCGCGCGTTCCGACAGCCGCATCACGCGGCCCGGGCCGATCTCCTAGCGCGCGGGGTTGCAACCCGGTGGCATTGGGCCACCGGGCCTTGTCGGTGGAGCGGCCAGCACAACACCTGGCTGGACGGAGCGTTCCACCTCACCCCGCGCGGCATAGGGCCTCGCGGGGCCTCTCACGGCGCTGGCGTTGAGCGCTGCCCGGCGAGGGCGGTCCCCACTCCCGTCCTCGCCGGGTCCTTCTCTCGCAGTGCCACCACAAGAGGCCGTCCTCATGAACGAAGTCGTCGCAGCGATCATCCTTGGCGTGTTCCCCACAGCCCCGCAGAAGCGAAAGCTTGAGAAGTTGCGCGGTCCGGACGGTGAGTTCGTGGGCTTCCCACTCAAGGACGTCCCCTCCTTCATTGATGGCTCCACGACCGGAAGCGGTGTGCCCGCCGCCCTCGGCATCCCCGTGGCCATCGCGAACAGGTTCAAGGAGGCCCCCGGCGCCGTGGACCTTCCCGTCTGTCGCGTCGAGGACTTGTCCAAGGTGCTGAAGAAGCCGCTGGCCTTGGCGACGAAGCGGTGGAAGCAACTCGCGAAGTGGGCTTCCGCGAATGGCGTGGAACTCGGAGAGCCATCGCTGATCCTCGGACACATCAACAGAGGCTGAGCCCCACGAGCAACACCGCGCCACCACCTAGCGCGCGCAACACCAGCAGCACCTGCCGATGACGGGGCGAGGGCCCCCGCTGGACGTCCCAGCGCTCCCGGTTCGAGTCCGGCGTCGGCAACTCCGTCCAGCCGCAACACCAATCCCCGGAGTCGTATGTCTTTCTCCCCGCGTCTTATCGCGCTGGCACTCGTGTGCCTCGTCGCGTGCAGTTCCAGCGAGTACAGCACCCGTGGTGAGTCCGAAGCGAAGCCCCGCGCGGACACGGCTGGCGTCATCCTCTTCGGCCTCCCGTCCTTTCCCAAAAACATGCAGAGCTACTGCCGCAACAGTTCGGACACGGCGATGACCAACTACGAGGCCAAGCGGGGGGCCATCCCCGACGACCTCGTCAAGTGCACCTCCGTCCATCTCCAGGCGGATTGCCTACGCGCAGCCCTCGCAAAGCACAGCTCCAACTGGAGCGGCGCCGACGAGGCCTGGGAGGCACGCTTCCCGGCTGCTGACTGGGACAACCTTCCCAACACCGCCTACGCGGATGCCGAGGATGCATTGGACAATGCGGAGGACACGCATCCGGCGTGCAAGGGCAAAGGGGTGGCGTTGAGGGCCGGAGCCATCGTCGGACACATCCTCGCCGGAGCCGGCACCGCAGACGGCAAGCCCTTGGACTGGACCGCACACAAGAGCCCCGCCCGGGCGGCCACGTTCGACTTCGAGTCGTTCATCCCCGCCCGGGCTGCTGACTTCGGCGCCCCTCGCGAGGCGCAGGAGGTCTGGACAGCTTGGCGCAACGAAGCCATCACCGAGGCCCGCTCGGCGGCCGCCAACGCATACCTCGCACAGAAGGAGGGGCGGCTCGACGTGGACGGCGCGAAGTGCTTCGTGTGGACCCGCTTCTCCCGTGCCTCCGGTGGGAGCATGAGCCTGATTGATGCCCGAGCCATCGCGCTGGGGGAGAAGATCCGGAAGGTCCCCATCAACGCGCCGGCCTGGGTGAAGGCCACGTCGAACAAGATCCAGGATGAGGCCGAGGAGAAGTGCGACGACTCGGACAACATCGGCGTCAAATACATGAACCGCATCGAGAGTGACGCGCGGCTGGCGGCACTTCGCTCCGAGGCGGACGCAGCCATGATGGGAATGCTGAGGTTCGTCAACAACGCGAAGATATTCGTGGAGGCTGCCGCGACTGGTGGACTGAGCCCCGCGAACCTCCCTCTACCGTTCCTCGGCGGGGACCTCGTCGAGAAGTACCGCCCCCACAAGGGCTACGACGGCCCGCTGTAGGCACTGATGTGGCTGGCCAGCGAGAGCGAGGCCGCCGCGACTCCGAAGCACTTCAAGTACCGAGCGGGCGGCACAGCGCGGGCCGCCCGCCCGCTTCCCGCGCGCCGTCACGACGGCGGCGCGATCACCCCCAACAACGAGACGAAAGTGGCGACGAAGACGGAGACGAAGAGCAGTGGTGGCCTGCTGGAGCTGGCAGAGAGGCTGGAGGAGGTCGCGCAGCTGCTGCGTGACACTGTGGCGAAGCTGGGTGGCGTGGTGACGTCCGCGCCCGCGGCGAAGGCGCCCCTGGCGAGCGCGGCCAAGCCGTCGAAGCCCGGCACGGCGAAGGCGGCGCAGGAGGACGGCACGCGCGTGTGCGCCATCAAGGGCTGCGGCAAGCCCAGCCGGACGAAGGGCTACTGCGCGGCGCACTACCAGAAGCTGCGCAACCTGGAGAAGACGAAGCGGCGTCCGGCGGACTGGGTGGACGACGCGAAGCCGAACACGGTGGAGGACGTCCTCCTGCCGCGCGGCCGCGCCGCCTCGAAGGCGCTGGCGGAGGCGAGCGCCCAATGAAGCCAGCGGACGTCAGCGGCCTGCCGAAGGAGCTGGAGGAAGTCCGTCGCATCGCACTGGGCGAAGTGCCCGCCGATGAGGCGCAGGTCCGGGCCGCGCTGGCTCAGGCATGGGCCTGGCTCGCGCCGCTGACGTCCGCACTATTGCCGGCTGAACCGTCGCCCGGCGCGGCGAAGCACACGACCGAGGATGTGGAACGGTGGTTCCGGGCAGTGGTCGCGCGGACAAAGGGTTCCACCGAAACGGTGATGGCCCGGATGCTCCGGGACGCCGCGCTGGAGGGCGCTAAGGTGCCGGGGCTGGTGGCGGACAACGCCGTCCTCCTGAAGCTCGCCCTGGATGACGTCCCCGCGTGCGATTGGCAAAGCGGGCGGGGCACGTGTGACGAGACGGGGCGCCAGCCGCGGTGCCAATTCTGCCTGCGCCGGGATGAGCTGATGAACAGCCCCGGCGCATCCATGCTCGCAGAGCACGAGACGAAGGTGTCCGCCCTCCAGGCCCAGGTGGCGCATCTCACGGCCGAACTGGACAACCTGAAGGACTGCGAGCAAGGGGCGAATGCCGTTGCAGTTGAGGCGATGGCTGCGCAGCGCAAGGCCGAGTCCGAGCAGGACGAAGAACGCAAGGCGGTGGAGGCGATGACGAAGGCCATCGACAAGCACCTCCCCGGCATCTGCCCGGCGCAGTCCCCGGACGAGGGCATCCACCTGCTGGCCGAGCAGCGCGACGCCGCCCAGGCCCGCGTGGCGGAGCTGGAGCGCGAGTTGCGCATTCGCAACGATGACCACGCTTTCGAGCAGGACATGCGCATCAAGACCGAGTCCGAGCGCGACGCCCTCCGCGCAGGTGGAGGCGGTGCGCGACAGGGCGACTGAGGTGGCGGCGGCGCGGCAGGATCTGGCGGAGTGGGATCAGCAGACCGTGCTCTCATTCGAAGGGCTCCAGAAGGAAGGGCTCTCTGCATTCACCGAACTCTCGGCGGCGTTGG
This sequence comes from Corallococcus carmarthensis, assembly GCF_003611695.1. Classification (GTDB taxonomy): domain Bacteria; phylum Myxococcota; class Myxococcia; order Myxococcales; family Myxococcaceae; genus Corallococcus; species Corallococcus carmarthensis. The sequence continues at coordinate 17,167 of NZ_RAWE01000022.1, forward strand.
GGGAGGTTGTTCCTCGCCATCCCCGCCCCGCCCGCCGAGACGCGAGCCGACGAGGCGTCATGCGCGGGTGACGTCCCACCGTGCGAGGACTCCATGTGCGGCGACCCGGTGTGCACGAAGCACCGCGGCGCAACGCCCGCCCCGAACTCTCCGGCTCTTCCGGAGGGTTCGACTCCGCCCGCCGAACCTGAAAGCGGGGCTTACACGTTGGCGGCGCGACGCTGGCTGGCGGCCGTTGAGCGCGCGGCCTCGAATGAGGCCGTCGCGAGTCGCTACCTAGTCAACGCCAATGGCGCATCCGTCCACCCCGGGGCGCTGCGCGAGGCCGTCCGCTGGGTGCTCCGCGGAGACGAGCCGGTTTGCGGCGAGCCCTCCACCGTGCAGGGCAGCGGCAAACCCGCCTCAAACCCCATGCTGTCCGCGCTCGACGTGCGCACCGCGGCGCCGCCGGGTCTGCGAGTGCGCGCCTTCGTTAACACCGTCATCGCAACAAGGGCCGGGCTCTCCTCTTCCTGTCCCGGCTCCTCACTCGCTTGAGAGAGCGTTGCGGCACTTCAGTGAACCTCTGACCTCTCTGCATCCCGAGCCGCTTGAGGTGCGCCTCTCGTCTCGGGTCCTGGGTTCTGCCAAAATGCCCACGGGGGGCAGCATTCGCATGAGAGAGCACATGCCCAGGCAAATTCTGACGTTGTGGCTCTGCGCCACCATGACACTCGGTGACCTCGCACAGGCCGCGCAGACACAACAGGCACAAGACGTTTCACCGAGGCTCCGCGGGCTGCTCGCAGCTCTCGATGATCCGAGCGGCCAAGTGGCGGCTGGAGCGCTGCGGTTGTTGATCAAGGAGAAGCGGGTTCCGGATGAACAGATCCCGCGTCTCGGCCGCATGCTCAAGGACCCCAATCCGCAAACCCGCCTTGACACAGCGCAGGCTTTGGGAGTCCTCGGCAAGGCCGCCAAGCAGCACGCCCCCCTCCTCACCGGCCTTCTCAGGGATCCAGACGTGTCCGTCCGCCAAGCTGCTGCGGAGGCCCTGGGAGCCATGGGTGAGGCCGCCAAGGATCAGGCTCCCCTCCTCGTCGACATGCTCAAGGACCCGGATGTGAACGTCCGAATTGCAGCAACGTTTGCGCTGAGAGAAATGGGCAAGGCCGCACAGGATCAAACCCTACGACTTACCGGCTTGCTGAAAGACCAGCACGGTGGTGTCCGCGCAGCAGCAGTGCAGGTGCTGGTAGCCATAGGCAAAGTTCCCAAGGAGGAGGCTCCGCACCTCGGCGACCTGCTCAAGGCCCCCAAGGAGAGCGTCCGCTATGCAGCAACGCAAGCGCTGGGCGCCCTGGGCGAGGCAGCCAAGGAGCAAGCTCCACTCCTCGTTGGCATGCTCAAGGATCCGGATAGTGGCGTCCGTGAGGCCGCAGTTCTAGCACTGGGTAACATGGGCGAGGCAGCCAAGGAGCAGGCTCCACTCCTCGTTGGCATGCTCAAGGACCCTAATGAGAATGTCAGTAGAGGAGCAGCAAAGGCTCTGGGCGCCATGGGCGAGGCAGCCAAGGAACAAGCCCCCCTCCTCGTTGACATGCTCAAGGATCCAGACTGGTCCATCCTCATCCCTGCTTTGCAGGCGCTGCAAGCCATGGGCAAGGCCGCCAGGGAACAGGTCCCGCGCATTAGCAACCTGCTCAAGGATCCGTCACCGTTCCGTCGAATTGTAGCAGCGGAATTGCTGGGACACATGGGCGAGGCAGCCAAGGAGCAGGCTCCACTCCTCGTTGGCATGCTCAAGGACCCTAATGAGAATGTCAGTAAAGGAGCAGCAAAGGCTCTGGGCGCCCTGGGCGAGACAGCCAAGGAGCAGGCTCCATACCTCGCCGACATGCTCAAGGACCCTAATGAGAAAGTCCGCGATGCGGCAGTGCAAGCGCTGCAATACATGGGCAAGGCCGCTAAGGATCAAGCTCCGCACCTTGTCGGCCTGCTCAAGGACCCCGAGAAGGACGTCCGCAAGGAAGCAGCGGCGGCACTGGGAGCCATGGGCGAGGCAGCCAAGGAGCAGGCTCCATACCTCGCCGACATGCTCAAGGACCCCGATGAGAAAGTCCGCCTTGCAGCAGCGAAGGCGCTGAGCGACATGGGCGAGTTTGACAGGAAGTACGCGCCTCTAGCTCTGGAGCTTCTGGAGAACGAAACAGTTCAGTATGACTATGAAGCCAAGGGTCTCCTCATGACCATGGCCCCGCTCGAACTCCAGCACGTTGTCCTGCTCCTGGCGAAGGCAAGCGCGAATCCATGGGATCGCAACGACTGGCTGTTATGCGCTCACGTTACGGGCGGTGGTGAGCCACCGGTGGAGCGCGTCCTACGTTGGCTCCCAAGGCGGGCCTTCGCGGGACTCCCAACGGAGCTGACGCTCGAGGAGGCCCGGGAGACGATGCATGCGTTCGCCGTGGTCTGGCAACATTCCGGGAAGTACCCTGACCTGCGGGATGATCTAGCGGAGCAGATTGTACGAGTGGCCAGCCTTACCAAAGGCCAGTGGACGCTCACTGACGACAAGCTACTCGTGCAGCATCAGACAAACCTGAAGGCCTCCTACCCGGCGCATGCCGAGAGACTTCAGGCCATCAGGTCCTCTCTAGAGAGCTGGGGGAGAGTGAAGACCTTCGCGTGGACCTGGGTGGGGCACCTCTGCTTCTGGTTGCTCCTCCTGTTCGTCTACCCACGCTCGCCGCAAGTCCAGGCGGTTTTCTTCTGGAATCCGTGGGTGCGCACCATCACGGGCTTCGGGTATGTGGGCCTTCTGTTGACATGGGTGCCGATCCTGCGGCGCCGCCTCCTCGCGCCCTTTGCGAACCAGCTCCTGGCGGATGCAGATCTCGAGCGTTTCCCCAAGGAGAGTTACTTCCACGGCTCCCAGGTCTTCATCCCGTCCGCGGGCCGGAGCGTCCCCCTGCTCTCCGCCGTCCCCCAGCTGCGAGGCCAAGTGGTCTTGGAGGGAGCCTCGGGCCTGGGCAAGTCGCTGTTCATCCGGTACCTGCTCCGCCACTCGAAGCAGCTCACGGTGTTTCTGCCCGCAGAGCGATGCCGGGAGGGTGTACTTGAGGCCATCCAGGCCAAGCTGGAGGGGCATGCGAAGGACACCGCCTTCCTGCAGAGCATCATTTACAGCGGCGCACTGGACATCTACATCGACGGACTCAACGAGGTGACGGCAGACACGCGTGCTCGCATCGTCCAGTTCGTCGAGCGCAACTTCCACGGCAACATCCTGCTTGCCACCCAGCGCATGGAGTGGACACCGCCCATCACGGCGCGCCTGTACGTGCTGCAGCCCCTCTCCGACGCCCAGGTGTCCGAGTTTCTGGCCAGCCGTGAGGTGCTGCTGGGTGAGAAGGCGCGGCTGCGTGGTCCAGAGTACCTCCAGTCATGTGAGCGATTCGTGCAGCGAGTCCTCGCCCCCGAGCAGCCCGAGGAGCTGCGCCTGTCGATGCGCGAGGTGCTCTCCAACCCGATGGACCTCACCGTCATCGCGCAGATGCTGGGCGAGGGGCACTCGCCGGATCTGTTCCGCCTGCGGCAGCAGCAATACGAGCTGATGGCCAGGGACTACCTGGAGGTCAACCTCGCAGAGTTCCCGCTGAATGGGTTCGCCGAGGAGTGCCACAGGATGCGGCTCGAGGATCGGCCGTCTCTGCCGGAGGAGCGCTTCGGTAAGGAGTTGCTGCGCCTGGAGTCCTTCAAGATCGTGGTGCGCCGGCAGTGGAAGGGGCCTGACGGGCGGGAGCACCGCGAGTGGCGTTTCCGCCATGACAAGCTTCAAGAATTCTTCATCGCCCAGGCACTCCTGGGGCAGGGCAACCCCCGCATTGCCCAGCACATGGACGATCCGCGCTTCCGGGGCGTCTACTTCCTGTTGGCGCTGCTGATGGATCCGGAGAGCGCGCATCAACTGCGAGATCGGCTGGTCGTTCACGCCGCCAGGACCCGCGACCACAGCGTGAGCGATGAGTTCGTCACCCTGCTGGAGGCGCGGCGCAAGTCCGAGCAGCTCCTGCATGCGCCGCCCCCGCGACCGCAGGATGACTCAGATCCCTCAAACAAGCACGGAGGAGGCGAGCGCGTGGCATGAGGCAGCGGCCAGGAAGGTGCGGATGAAGTAGAGGACACCGCGAGTGGACTGGGCAGAGTTTAACAGGAGGACATTTGCGGACACGCCCTGGTCCTCGTCCCGGATGAAGTCTGCCGCGCTTGCATATTGGCCCAAGTTGGAGGGTCGACATGCAGGGGCCTGGAGTGAAGCTGAAGCAGGCGGAGAAGGAGGCGCTGGACGCGCTGATGTCTCGTACGGTGGCGTCTGCGACACCTGCTCCATCCCCGGGCGCAACAACCAGTGCGGCTCGCTGTGCAGCAACCCCGCGCAGTGCCAGTACTCCGCGTCCGGCAACTTCCACACCTGCGGATTCTGACGCCCGCTCGTCTGTGGACGGCCGTCCCTGCCGCGAGATGGGACTGTAGGGCAAGCCCAGAGGGGAGACGCAGGGCACGCGCGCTGCACACCTCCGGAGGGACACGCCTCACGGAGCCAGCATGGACGCCATCTCACGCAGCCGCACCGCTCTCCTCCCCACCACCTACCGCGAGCCCGCAGAGCAGCCCCAGCGCTCCACGCCGAAGCCCCGGGTCCTGGAGAGGTCAATCAACACCGTCGACGCATTCACGCCGCACACGCCCACCCACAAGGCGCTCGTAGACCAGGTCCGCCGCACGACGACGCCCACGGCCATCTCCATCCGCCCGCCTACCGAGGGTCTGACGAAGTCGGCGGAGAGCGAGCCGCGCGTCTCCGCCCAGGGCTTCTTCAGCTCCGTCGGCGACGCGCTGAAGGACTTCGGCGGGCGCGTGGTGGACGGAGTGGCTGGCATCGGCAAAGGCATCTACGACAGCGTCAAGGGCACCCTGAAGAACACCTGGGAGATGGCGGAGACGTTCGGAAAGGGCATCGCCAACATCTTCACTGGCCGCTTCGCGGAGGGCTTCACCCAGCTCGGACTGAGCGTCCTCAAGGCCATCCAGACGCCGACGGACGGGCTCCTGCGCCTGGGAGGAAGCATCCTCAGCGCCATCCAGACGATGCTCTTCATCGAGCCCACGAGCCGCAAGCTGACGGGCGACGAGCTGGCGGCGCTGCACGAGGTGTACGGGGACTCCATCGACTACACGCGCATCGAGATCAAGGAAGGCAACGCGGGGCTTCTCACGGTGGGGGGACGACCCTTCACCCATGGGGACACCATCTACATTCCCAAGGACTCACTGCCCCTGCAGCCGGAACTGCTCGTGCACGAGGCGGCCCACGTGTGGCAGCACCAGCACGGGGGCAACGACTACATGTCCGAGGCCCTGGTGGCGCAGCTCTTCGGCGACGGCTACAACGTCGGCAAGGCCCTCCGGCAAGGCAAGTCCTGGGAGCAGATGAACCCGGAGCAGCAGGCGGAGTTCATTGAGTTGGCCTTCGGTCAGGGCTGCTTCGAGACGCCGCCGGCGCCGTTCGAGCTCGGCGGCAAGGACTACACTCAACAGCTTGAGGCCGCGAAGAAGTCCCTCCGCGCCGGCCAGGGAGCACCGTGACCATGCGCCTCCACCGCGTCTTGCCGCGCGCGCTCGTCGTCCTCCAGGTGTTGCTCCTCACCGCCTGCCAACCGCCGCTGGAGGTGACGCTCGCCTCCGGCAACGAGCGCCTGCCCGGCCCCGTCTTCCTCGTCGACGAGCCGTCCCAGGACGGGGGGCCGCCGCGGTACGACGTCATCCGCGTGCTGTCCGCAGACGGGACGCAGGTGTGGCACGTCCGCGCCCTCTCCTTCGGTGGGACGCGCGGACGCCGCGTCGTCTACGGCGAGGTGCCGGAGGGCTTCGAGACGGTGCAGCCCCCACAGCCCTTGGAGAGCGGGCGTCTCTACAGCATCGGCGTCTCAGGGGAAGCGTCGGGCGCGCTGCGCTTCATCGTCGGACAGGACGGCGACGTCCGGCCGGAGAAGTAGCCGCCCGCCGGACTGGAGCGCGGCACCGCGAATGCGGCGTTCGAGTAGGCAGATGATGAGAATGACCGCCGCCAAGGCCACTATAGGCGGGCCGGAGGTGCTTTTGCCATATCTGCGCAAGCATACCGTCACATTGCCAAGCTTGACAGAGGGCAAGATATTGGGCTTTGCCGGCTTGTCCTTACTTTTCCGCCTGTGCTATAGTTGAACTACAACCCATTGCCCTTCCTAATCTTCCTATGAAATCATCAAGCGCACTTCTTGTTCCTTTAGCCGCCTTCTTGATCCTCGCCGGCTGCGGCGGCACTCAAGATGAGGCGTTCAATACACTGGAAGACCAACTAAATGCTCTGATTGCACATGAAGAAGGAAGCTCCAGCGGGGAAGCTTGGTCGCAGCGTATCACTCAAGATGCTTTGACAATCTCGCTTTCATCAGACAGCGATCCACAATCGGTCGAAAGGAAGTTCGAATTAACGATTAAGGACAACAAGAGCATCCCAATCGAGGAGGAACTTGGGCATACCGAGATTTTGCCCTCATCGGATCTTAGCCTTCTGGTTCTTCATTCCAGTGCCAGCAATGGCATTTACATCTTCAGCCTTGGAACCGACCAGAATCGCAAGGCAATTGAGCTTTTGAAGAACGATCCGATCCTCAAGACCGCCATCAAGGCTGACGTGCTTTGCGATGGGATAGCACTATCTTCCGGTTCCTGGAGGCGAGATGCTCTTCATCCAAAAGATGAAGTTTCGGCCTTTTATGCCCAGCCTGATAGTGGCGGTGGCGGTGGCGGTGGCACGGCACCTTCCTGCACCTCAGGAGGCGCAGGCTCTTCAAGCTGCTCCATCTCGGAGGCTTATAACATGGGCTGCAGCGTTACCTGTAACGCCGGCTATTACGCCTGCTGCATGTCGAGCAACACTACATGCAAGTGCTTCAAGGGGTAAGTCCTTCCTCTACATCGTTGCCTCCAAGTCCTTTCTCGTGGACAAGATCAACGACCCCTCAATTCTGAGAACTGCAAGGTTCGCCACCACGAGAACCCTGTGTCGGGGGATTCCCTAGATTGTTGGACTGCGCGCGCGGCGTTACTCGTCGTCCAAACTCGGGCGGGAGGAGGCGCAATGATCCGCTTGGGGTTGTAGCGCCCCTTCGGTGAGGCATGGCCTCCCTCTTCCGCCGTGCCCTCACGGCCTTGGGCTTCCTGCCCAGCCGCCAAGGGCCCCCTCGTCCACGGCCTGCCCATCTTCTCGTTCTCGCCCCGGCGCGGCAGCCGAGAGGTGCTCGTTGCGTACCGGGAGAACGAGGGGCTGCACGTCGTGGTGGACCAGGACGGCAGCGTGCGACCGGAGAAGGAGTAGCGCGCCTGGGTCGGTCCGCGCGTCCTACCCAACAGGATGCACTCGCGGCCGTGACTTAACTTTCTCGTTTTGCCGTGCTGGCATGTTGAGCCATGTCAGCCGCTTTCGTCCTCCGCAGCGCCGTGAGCGCCGCCGCGATCCTCGCCCTCGCCGGGTGCGGGTCGGCTACCGTCGGTGGGGGTGGTAGTTCTGCGCGTGCGAAGTGGGTCGGCTCGGTCGTCAGGACGCCGGACGGCGGGCAGCTGCGCACGACCATCTACTACGGGCCCTGGCAGTGCAGCGCCGCGTTCCTGTCCCGCTGCGAGTCGAAGTGCGCGGCGCAGGGCTACCCTCTCATGGGCTGCATGTGGCTGGCCGACATCAAGGGGGACTGGCAGGGGCGCTACCTCTTCATGCCCGCGGAGGCCGGTGGCCGCCTCGCCATCACCCACTGCTGTTGCGATTACCCGACCGTGTCGAACGGCCGCCAGTTGCGGGAGAAGTGGAAAAACGCCCGTGAAGGCTTTCGTCGCCAGTGGGGCTCTGAGTTCGGAGAGTGGCCGTCAACGAACGGGGCCAACTGGCAGGGCCACCACATCTTCGATTTGGCGCACGGCGGTCCGCCGGTGGCGCCCGACAACGTGCTTCCGGTGCCGCAGGACGTCCACCAAGTCTTCAACGACGAATACCCCGCCTGCTACGCCCCTGGCGGCAAATGGCTCACGCCAGGTCCCGCGCGGCCGTACGTGGACTGAGGAGCCACCATGTCCATGGAAAGCCTGCTGGCCGAAGTCTCCCGACTCCACTTCCCTCGCCCTCCTGCCACGCTCGCGCAGGTCGCCGCCTTCGAGGCACGCGTGGGGTGGAGGCTTGATGAGGACCTGCGCGCCTTCTACCTGCACTGCGATGGATGTGATCTCTTCGTTTCCTCGCCGGACACCCGCTTCCGCGTGCTGCCGCTGGAGCAAATCATGCGGGCGCGCATCGCCGTCCGCGGCAACGACAGGGACGAAGCCGGAGCGGCATCCCTCTACACGCTCGTGGACATGCAGGACTCCGACTACGTCGTCCTGGACGTGGCACGGAGTGAGTCCGGCCGCTACTCCCTCTTCGACGCGTGGCACGAGACGTTCCCCGAACTGGTGCCTGTTGCATCGTCCTTCAGCGAGTTCCTGGAGAAGGCGCTTCGCAGCAGCAACAGCGCCTTCTGGCTGGACGGATGAGCCCGCCGGAGGGCTGAGCGGTTCCGGTTTCTCGCCCTAATTTGAGAGGGAAAACCGGAACCGGGTGCGACTCATTCACGCCTCGGGTAATCCGGTCGTCGTCCAAAGCGAGCCGAAGAGCTTGAGGACGACGTGAGGCCGTGTCCGGAAGTAGCCCAGGCCCGAGCGCAGCGCCTGTTGCAACTCGGTCATCTCGTCGAAGAGAAGGTTGTGCGTGGCCCGCTGGCGCAGGGGCCGCCACAGCCGTTCAATGGGTTGAAGCTGAGGGCTGTAGGGCGGCAGCCGGTACAGGGAGAGGTGCGGGAAGCGGCGCAAGGCCCAATCCACGGGGCGCCCGCGGTGCCAGGGCGCGTTGTCGATGATGAGGACGACTTGCCGCCACGCCGTGGCGGGATAGGCGCGGGCGACGTCGAGCAGGTGGTGGGCGAAAGCCACCTGCATGCGCTTTGTCTTGGAGAGTCCATCCTTGCGACGCGCTCGGGTGCGGCTGCCGTACAGCCTGCTCGTCACCGCGCCCGTCGTGAGGTTGGCGGAAGCGAAGGTGTGCACCACGTCCTTACAGTCGCGGGTGCCAATGACGGGGCGGCATCCCTTCACGCCCAGCGTCGCCGTCAGCGTCGGCACCATGGGAAATCTCGCTTCGTCCTGGCTCAAGAGGGCGATGTCACCTGCTTGCGCCTGGCGTTTTTTTCACTCAATTCCTGCCGCGCCTGCTGCTGGCGTGAAGCGTCCGCGCGAAGGAAGCGATAGGTGGGCCGGTACAGACGCACGCCATGGCGACGGCAGAAGTCCCCCATGGCCGTCTCCCGCGCCCGAATCCCCGTCTGGCGGTAGAGGAAGTCCGCCAGCGCCTCATGCGTCCAATTCGCCCGCTTGACGCCGCAGGCCCTTGGCCCCCGCTGGACCCAGCCCAGAATCACTGGCGCCAGCCCCTCGGGAATCAACGGCGTGCGGCCCGGTGCCCACTGAATCCTCAACCCGCTCAAGCCTCCCGCTCGATAGCGGGCGAGGAAGCGCTGGACGTTGCGTGGCGTCGTCCCCAGGTCCTCGGCAATCTGCTGCTGGGAGCGCCCTCGGGACGTCATCAGCACCGCCTGGCACCTCTCACGCAGACGTCGGTCCTCCGTCGTGCGGAAGCAGGATTCCAGCTCGCTCCGCTGCTCCTCGCTCAGCGCCAGTCCGCTCATGCTCCTTCAACCCGGCTGACACGACGGATTCTTCCGGGCCGTGAATCAGGCGGCGCGGGCAACCGTGGCCGCGCCTGCCTCAAGGCGCCGCGCGGCGGCCTCGCAGTAGCGCTCTTCCAGTTCCACGCCGACTGCGCGGAGCCCAAGTGACTGCGCGGCGACGAGCGTGGCCCCGGAGCCGACGAACGGATCCAGGACGAGGCCGCCCGTCGGGCAGGAGCGCTCCAGCAGGTAGCTCAGCAGGTTGACCGGCTTCTCGGTGGGGTGCGTGCGCGCCCGCGCGGGCACCGGCGGGTAGCCATCGAGGACCGCGCCGTGCCGCTTCCCAGCGAGCGCGCGACGTGTCGGCCCGGCGCCGTGCAGCACCACCTCGTAGTCCGGCGCGAAGCTGGCGGCGCAGTCACCCATGCCGCCGCGCGCCTTCCACCACATCAGCGCGCCCTTGATCTTCAGGTGGGCGCTAGCCGCGTCGAAGAAGTCCGGCCAGCTCTCCCAGTGGCAGAAGACGAAGGCGTGCAGGTCCGGCTTCAGCGCGGGCCCCGCAGCCGTGAGCGCCTGGCGGAAGACGCGCATGCCCTGGCGGGAGCCGTCCGCACGAATGGCGGCGCCGCTCTTCCCCTTTGCCTCGTAGGCCATCCCGTAGGGCGGGTCGGTGAGGAGCACGTCCACGGATCCGGACGGGAGTCCGGGCAGCGCGTCGCGGCAGTCGGCATGGAGCAGGGTGATGGTGTCGGTCTGGAAGTAGGGCTTCACTCTGGGGGCCTCGTCGGGCACGTGGGGCGAGGTGCACCACACGCGCGCGTGGTGCACACGGGATGCCGCTCGGCTGCCATCCTCACTATCCAGACGTACAGTTCTCAGGAAGGACTGCCACATGGACTGGTAGTCCAAGTCCTTCCGGTGCTTCAGTTCGTCATCAAGCGTGGGACGGGGTGTCTCACGTCATCGAAGAAAGGAAGTCTGGAATGCCGCACAGCCGTGAAGTCGTAGACCTCATTGCAGAGCTGAAGGCGCAGCGCCCTGTGGGTGAATTCGAAGTCACCGGACACCACACAGCCGACGAATACATTTGGGTGGCGGTCCGGCACACGGACGGCTCGCCAGCGTGCACCGTGCCGACGAGCATTGTGCCAGCGGATGGCCTGCAGGGCCTGATTCAGCAGTATGGCCGGCAGGAGTTAACCCGGGGAGCTGGCTGCTTGCCGGAGTGCACACGCTGCTCGAAGGAGATGATCTGGCGGCCATTGGACGTGGATGACACCAAGGTCGCGCTCGTCGCCGCTGCGTAGCCCCCTCAAGCAGCAACGGCCCGCCCCGAGTCATCCGGGGCGGGCCGCAGCGCTTCATCAGCCGAACGTCCATCGCACGCCCGCGCCAGCCATCCGCTCGCGCTGATTGGCCTCCACGAAACCGAAGACGCCCAGGTTCTGCCGGAGCCGCGCCCCACCCTCCAGGCGCGCGTAGGCGCCCGTAAGGGAGGTGACGCCCGCCTGGGCCTCCAGGTAGCCCGAACCGGCATGTCAGACCAACGTCGTAGGTTGGGCCATGTCAAACTGCCCGCCAAAACCTCGGAAGCGTCGCAATGTTGCCGAGCGATTCTGGGAAAAGGTCCGCAAGGGAGAGGGGTGTTGGGAGTGGGCCCTTGCCCACCTGCGGGGATATGGGGTCTTCACAGCGAACGGAAAGCACCTGCGGGCGCACCGGGTCGCATGGGAACTGACCAACGGTCCCATCCCAGATGGCATGTTGGTCTGCCACCACTGCGACAATCCTGGGTGCGTCAGGCCCGACCATCTCTTCCTGGGCTCAAATGCCGACAACAGCTCAGACAGGGACTCAAAGGGACGCCAAGCCCGTGGCGCAAAAGTTGTGCCGCTCACCCTCCCACGCGGTGACGAGCACTGGACTCGTCGTCAACCCGATCGCCTGCAGCGTGGTGACGCGAATCCGTCTCGAAGGCTTCGGGAGAAGCTCAAGCGCGGCGAGTCGCATCCAAAGGCGAAGATCACCCGCGAAGTTGTTCTTGAAATCAGGGCGGCTCACGCCGAGGGCGTCTTGGCCAAAGCTCTGGCGGAACGCTTCGGCGTAAGCCGTCATCTGATCTACCGAGTCGTCAAGAAGACGTTATGGGCGCACGTCGTTTCAGAAAAGCCACCTGAGCCCGGCCCCTGCCATCCGGGTTCCTGACGAGGCTTCGGCGAATGCGAAGGCGCCGAGATGGTTGGTCGGTCGATAGCCAACCTCTCCGCGAACTCGCCATCCGCTACCCGATGCCACGGTGGCGGTGATCTCGGCATACCCGTGGCGCACCGGCACGTCGCTCAGCACCCGCGACAGCCCCGCGGCGACTTCTACCCGCGGGGCATCGAAGGGACCGCCGCCACCGCCGCCGTGGCGACCGGGCCCAGCGCGGCGGTGCTGCCGATGGCGCCGAGCGCGAGCTCCAGCGCCTCCGCGCGCACCTTCACGTCGGCCTTCTGCGCGCCGTGGATGGAGGCGAACTCCAGCTTCACGGCCTCCTGCTCCCAGGGCTTCAGCGGGCGCCAGCCGTTGGCCTTCAGCCAGGAGTCCGCCACCTCCAGGCCCTTGGCCACCTTGTCGAGGGCGTTCTCCTCCTCGTCCATCGCGGCGAAGTCCTCCACCACGTGGAAGGCATGGAAGGCCACGGTGGCGACGATGCGCTTGCGCCGGGTGGTAAGCCAGGTGCCGCCGGCGAAGAGGCCGACGGCACCGGCGACGATGCCCAGGCCGATGCCGATGTTCCCCGGTGTGAACAGCGCGTCCAGGATGCTGGAGCTGGCGCCGGTGGACGCCTGGGCCAGGGCCGCCGGAGCGGCGAGGACGACCGGGAGACACGCGGCCAGGGTGAGACGCTTCTTCATGGGGTGCTTCTCCTTCTGGGGTGTGGGGCTCCCGGGAGCGCCCCGGGCGAGCGCCGGCAGCTGCCGGAGGAAGACGTCAGACGCGCGGCATCCAGTTCCAGCAGCCGGGCACGGGCGCCTCGGTGGGGGCCTGGGACACGTCGGACGCCGTGAAGGGCAGGAAGCGGGGCGGCTTCACCAGGAGCTCCACGGTGCCGTCGTCGTTGACGGCGGTGATGTCCGCCGCGCACACCACCTCGTCGCGCTGGTAGTGGACGGCCCGGCCGACGCTGGGCTTCTGCCCGGGCGGCACCATGGGAGCGCCGACCGGGCCCGGCGGCACCGCCACGGACGCGACCGGGGTGTTGATGGCCTCGGCCACCGCGAGCCAGCCGGCGCGAACCAGCGCGGAGCACTTCTCGAACGGGGGCAGCTCGGCGCCCGTCACCGCGGAGCGCCCGCCGGTGACGCTGCCGTAGCAGGTGTAGAGCGTGAGGGCCGTGGCGAGCTTGCCGGGGCTGGCCTGGGCCAGAGCCCTTTCGGCGGCGGTGATGAGATCGGCGGGCGGCGTGTACGGCGCGGGTGAGGACATGCTGGTGCTCCTGGTGGTGCTGCGGGTTGGACGTCGGGAAAGAGATTCGGCGGCACAGCGGCACCCGAAGAGAGCGCGCCATGGGCAGGCAGGTGCAACTCAGGAGACGAAGGGCAGGCGCCGGAAGCCGAGAACGTCGGGGCGGTACTCCACGCGGGTGAAGGACTTCACCTTCGCGTCCGCGCGCACCGCATCGTCCAGCGTGAGCGTCTTGCTGCCGCCCCCGGAGGCGCCCACCACGACTCCCGCGCCCACGTGCACCATGACGTGGTCCGGATCGCCGGCCTTGCCGTACAGCACCAGGTCTCCAGGCTGCAGGTCCGCCGCGCTCGCCACCGGAGCGCACTCCGCCCACAGCCGGTCCGTGTTGTGCGTCGCGCGCCAGTCCTTCCCGCCCACCTGATTGAAGCACCACGTCACGAGGCCGGAGCAGTCGAAGAGGCGCGGGCCATCCGCCGCGGCTCGCTGGCCCTTCGCGCCCCAGCGGTAGGGCGAGTGCATCTGCGCGAGGACGAGCTGAAGGAAGGCGGCGCGCTGCGAGGTGATAGGCATGGTGAGGCTCCGGCTGCTGGGAGTAGGCGGCGTCATGGAGAAGCGCTGACCCAGACCGCCAGGACGAGGGCGGCGCACACGGCGAGCATGTGCGCGGCGAAGAGGGAGAGGCTCACCGGCGCCTCATGGGGGAACCGGGCTCGGACGCGTCCTGCGTGAGCTGGTGCTGGGCGGGCGCCTGGGCCTGGACGAACCAGCGGCCGCAGTCGCGCAGCCCAGCGAGCCCCAGCAGGCCGACGACGACGCCCACCACCCACAGCGCCCCAGCCTGACGGGAGTTCCGGTGCTCCTGCGCGTCCTGGCGCTCCCGGATGGCGGGGATGGCCTCCACCGCAACCCCGTGGGCGGCCGAGGACTTCTCCAGCGCCTCCACCTTCGCTGCCAGCCCGGGCACCGCACCGACGGCCGGCGCGTGCTCCGTCACGCGCCGGTCCACCTCCATGATGCGATCTTCCAGGCGGCGCACCTGCTCGGCGGTGGCCATGCGCTCGCCGACGCCGCGCACCTCCGTCTGGACGCCCTCCATGAGCCGGTGGAGGTCCACCGCCATCCGCTCGGCGGCTTTCAGCGCCGTGCCTGCGCGCTCGTTCGTCGCCTCCTGCTGGGCGGCAAGCCGGGCGAGGTCCTCACGGACAGTGTTGTCGGGGGTACGGCGGGGAGCGGGGGGCATACCGCCGCATGGTCAACGCTCGCGTGGACGGTGTCCGGCGGCACTTGTGCGAGCCCGCCCACCGAATCAGCAGCAAACAGGAGTCGTAGACGCCCCAGGAACACAGGTTCAGATGACAAGCAATAAGTCCGTTCTATAGCGTCTGCCGGAACGCAGGCTCTCTACTTAGCAATCGGACTCTAAAAACCATCCATGCGAATCATTGAAGAAATCGACAGTGGCGGCTTCGGCAAAATCGAGAAAGTAGAACTCTCAGACGGCACAATCGCCGCAAGAAAGACTTTCTCACCCAGCGTCAAGGTGGCAACCAATGAGGAGCGCGAGAAGCTAAGAAAACGATTCTGCCGAGAGGTGCGAATTCAGCGCGGACTATCGTCCGACCTGTTCCTGCCGGTGCTTGACGCCGATCTTAACGGGCCCGCACCTTGGTTCACAATGCCGCTCGCCGACAAGTCATACATTGAGCAGATCGAAGAAGACAAGCAGTCCGGGATCATTACCAGCGAAGCTCTTGCAGACATTCTTAACGGATTAGAGGAACTACACAGGCTTGACTATGTACATCGTGACTTAAAACCCGCGAACATCCTTCTTCACGAAGGAACATGGAAACTGGCCGATTTCGGGTTGGCCTTGCCTCCGAACGGAGGGACATCCAGACTGAGTTCGCAGTATTCAGCGTGGGGCTCAGAACACTATGCAGCCCCCGAACAATACACCGACTTCTCAAACGTTCGACCTTCTGCCGACATCTACTCGTTCGGCTGTATTCTTCACGATCTCGTAGCAAACGCGAGCAGAATCCCTTATCAGCGGCAAACCTGTAGCGGGCCGTTCGCCCCAATCATAGAAAAATGCACCGAAACAATCCCAACAAAGCGCTTCAAGACAATTAGCGGGCTTCGATCCGCACTTCTAGGTCTCCTCGCTCAGCCGAACAGCATCAAGATCTCTCTCGAATCAGGGGAGTGGATCAAAGAACTCGACTCAGTCAACACCTGGACAATCGAAACTGTCGCAAACTTCGAGCGCTACTTAAAAACAACCGACACGGAGCAAAAATGGGCCATCCTGGATAAGTTCAATGAAGAAACTATCACCATCCTGTCGAAACTCGACCCAGACCTTTGGCTGTCGCTAGGGCTGGTTTATTCCGACTGGGCACGCGGATCATTCGACTTCTCATACTGCGACGTGGTTGCAGTGCGCCTGCTCGCCATCTTCAAGTCGACAAGCTCACTGGAGCTCAAGGCATCCATTGCGCTTTCCCTTGCCGAACTTGCATATTCCCACAATCGCTGGTTCGTCATGGAACGACTATTCACGATTTGCGGTCACAGTTGCGACGCAGCCGCAGCCGCTCGAATCGCTCTTGAGATCCAGGCAGAGGAGTTTCAGAGGCCATTCAAGAGATGTGCAGAGGGAATTCGGCGCACGCCAACCATGTTCCATCCAATTATCGCAGGTGTCCTCTGAAGCTCAGAGCCGAGCAAGTCGCTAGTTCGTTGCCCCAACGGCTCTGTCCTTTCCGACGCCAAGCAACCAGTCGCGAAAGGCGGGCCAGGAGTCCTCAGTGATGAGTCCGCGTGCGGCAGCGTTCGCCTGCCACTCGCGGATGAGCCCGTCACCGCGCTGGAGCAGCCAGGGCCGCCCGAAGGCGGTCCGCTGCTCCAGCATGTACTTCTCGAACTCGGCCACCGTCTGCTCGAACGTGGCCAGCGGGTTGAAGACGAGCCAGTCGTAACCCTTGTCCTTCGCGTAGAAGCGCTCGTCCTGGCCGACCATCTCTACGGTGGAGTACTTCCCCCAGTCGTCGCTGCTGCCGGGGGCCGCGCCCGCGGACTCCAGCTGCACCAGCTCCTGCTCGAGCGCCGACTTCTTCACCAGCGTGGCGGAGTTCACCTCAGCGGCCGCGCGCGACAGTGCGGCTGAGGCATCGAGCTGCCCCTTGATGCGGGCGATCTCCAGCCGCAGGTCCCGCTTTCGGGCCTCGTTGGCGTTGATGGTGTAGACGTCGCTCTGCGTGAGGGTGGGCATGGCCGACTCCTAGATGGGCTGCTTGATGTTGTGGCTGAGGAGGCCCGCGGACTCGTACGTCCGGGCCCCGTGCACGGTGAGCTTCACGACGGCGCCCTCCCCTTCCGGCGCGACGCGCCGCACGAGCCCCGGGCGCAGGCCCTCCAGCAGCTCGCCGGGCCGAAGCGCGCGGACCTGCGTCCAACCTGCGAAGCGCCGGTAGACGAGGTGGTTGGGCGTCGCAACCAGGACGCGGCCATCCGTCAGCTCCACCCGCCAGCGCGCGGCCCGGTGGCTGGAGGCGGCCGTCACCTCAAAGGTGCCCACCCGGCGCGTGTCCTCGTGCTGGGTGAGGACGCGCATGCCGGGGCGGATGGACGCCGCAGGCACCTCCTGCCCGTCCTCCAGCGTGATGAGCGTCTCGGGCGCTACGCATGTGCCGCCCGTCCCGCCGGAGCCGCCGCCGCCGCCACCCGCGGGCGCGCCACTGAAGGGCGAGGTCGTGGACTTCGCGAAGTTGATGCCCAGCCCGGCGCCGAACGTGGGGGTGAACCACATGGAGGCGCTCACGCCGTAGACGCCGTGCACCTCGCACAGGAGCGCGACGTACTCTCCCAGGTTCTGGCCGTAGAGCCCCGAGAGGGCCGCCGGGTACTGGAAGGTGTGGGTGATGGCGATGCGGTTGACCGCGTTGCCGTCCACTGCGGCGGCGTACTTCCGGTCCGCGAGGGTGATGTAGCGCGTGCCCCGGTACGTGGCGCTGACGCTGCTGTAGTAGTCCACCTTGAGGTAGCGGAGCGCGTCGAGGTTGTCGTCGATGCTGGAGGGCTGGATGAAGAAGTGGTGCACCAGCCAGGAGTGGACGATGGGCGTCGTGTACCGGAAGTAGTCCGTGCACTGGACGTCCAGCCGGTCAATGAGCGGCGCCCCGCCGCGCACGCCCGTGTTGTTGCTCCCCCGGTAGTGGACGCGCCCCGCGGCCGATGTCCCATCCAGCGCCTGGTTGGCCCGGAAGAAAGGCGTGTCCAACAGGTAGCTACCAATCTGCACGTTGCCGCCGGCCGCCTTGAAGGCGGTGCCCACGTTGTCTAGCTTCGCCCCGGCGACGGGCACGCCGTTGCCGTCCTCCGCGTAGTTGGACGTCTGGAGGGTGTTGGCCACAAGCAGGTCGAACGTCACCATCTTCCGCATGGAGATGGCGTCCAGGTACACGGCCTTGCCGGCGTCCGCTCCCACGGCATTGAGCTCGAAGTACAGCTGCACGCCGGTGCACCCGGCCGGGCACGTGCCCTTCAGCTTCACGCGCTGGTAGCCCGTCGTGAGCGTGACGGCGACGGAGGTGATCTGACCGTCGTAGCTGCCGCTCGCCCCCTCCCAGAGAAGGAAGAGCGTCGCGCCAGACTGGGCGAGCGCGGCCGAGGACTTCACCCAGGCCTCGGCGTAGAACTGATCCCCAGCGGTGCACTTGATGCGGCCACCGGGTGCGGTGCTCCGGTAGCCGCCGATGAAGTTGAGGCCCACGAAGCCGCCCCCCACGGGCACGGGCAGCTTGCGGCACCAGCGCCCCTCCTTCGCGCTGGAGGGCTCCTCCACCAGCCTGTCACCCTCGGGGGACTGGCCCAGTGCGGCCGCGCCGGCTTCCGAGTACCCGTTGGGCACCAGGTTGTCCGTGGGCGGCAGCAGCAGGTGCGTGAAGCTGATGGCCGCCGCCGCCACCGCGGCGCTGGTGACGGAGCTCGCCGACATGTGCCGGGCGTAGACGCTCCCCGTCGGCACATTGGAGAGGTCCGCCACTGCCATGGTGAGGGTGTCCGGGTCCGCCACCACGCTACCGCCGAGGACGCGCCAGTTGCTCTGGCTGCCGTTGGTGTAGAGGGCCTGGACAGCGCACTGCACCTCCGTCGGCAGCTTCAGCTTCAGCGGCGCCACCCACCGTCTCTCGGAGGGGCCGAACTTCCGGGGCTCCAGCAGGTAGCTGTCCGTGTTGTTGGGGTCGCTGCCCTCGTAGACGACGACCTGGAAGCCCGCGAGGAGGTGCGCGGGGAGCACCTCCTCGTGCGTCCAGCGGATGTCCAGGTAGCGCGACTTGACGAGCTGTGGGGAGCGGACGCCGTCCACCTCCCGGTCGTAGACGCCGGCCGCTTCTTCCTGCTCGCGCGAGCGCATGCCCTCCCATTTACGGAGGAGGCGTGGACGAAATCCCCAGGGTAAGGGTGGCAGGCACCGTGGGCACGGACACCACGAGGACGCTCGCCGCGCTGGTGCTGTAGTTGCCCGAGGTGTCGATGGCCTTCACGTGCACCAGCTGGTTGGTGCCCGGCGCCGGCAGGGCCCATTCGTAGGTGGTGGCTCGCACCTTGCCGATGAGGCTGCCCACCTCCCAGCTGCTGCCGTAGCGCAGCTCGTAGGTGTCCCGGTCCAGGTCCGGCACCTCCGCCCAGCGCAACGTCGCGGTGCTTCCGTTGAGGACGCAGGTGAGGCCCGTCACGTTGGAGGGAGGGGCCGCCTTGCCCACCACGGTGTGGCTGGCCGAGGCGTAGGTGGTGACGAGGCCGTTGAGGACGGCGGCCACCTGGACGGTGTACTCGCCCGGCAGGCAGTCCTGGAGCTCCCAGAAGTGCGTCTGCACCGGTGGCTCCGACGTCCAGTTGCCGCCCTCGCGCCGCCAGCGCACGCGGTACTCCGTGGCCGTGGCCACCTGCGTCCAGCGGGCCGTCACCATGACCTTCACGCCACCATTCGTCGTCTTGTACAGCGACTCGCCCACCGCGAGGCCCGCAGGTGGCGCGGACGAGGGCAGCACGGACGTGGGCAAGGGCTGCAGCTTCACGCCGTGCTCCACCTCCGCGTACTTCCCCGGCTCGTGGCGCAGGGCGGTGATTTCGTAGAGGTGCGGCTCCACCTCCGCGACGTTGAGGATGCGCCAGAGGGTGGGCGTCAAGTCGGACGCGGCCAGCACCCAGACGGCCTGGGGCTGGGGCGCGGCCGAGAAGGGCGTGGCCACCGTGAGGGCCCGGTACGGCGCCGGCGCGAGCGCGGCCAGCGGGCGCTCCTCCACGGTGCCGTCCGGCAGCACCGCGGAGAGGGCGTACGTCTTCCCTGCTTCCAGGGTGACG
Organism: Corallococcus carmarthensis; assembly: GCF_003611695.1. Taxonomy (GTDB): domain Bacteria; phylum Myxococcota; class Myxococcia; order Myxococcales; family Myxococcaceae; genus Corallococcus; species Corallococcus carmarthensis. Next base: position 36,765 of record NZ_RAWE01000022.1, read on the forward strand.
TCCGCGTCGAGCTCCACCTGGCTGGCGGTGGCGGCCACCACGCGCCCGCCCCACCTGCGCCCGGCGCGGTATGGGTCCTGGAGCTTCACCACGGCGCCGGGGTTGCGCATGGCGCCCTCGAAGCCGGTGCGGAACGTCACCGTCTCCGTCTCCAGCCTCTCGGTGAGGAGCAGCCACCGGCCCACGCGCTGCGCCTGGCCCCGGGAGGTGCAGCCGAGCGCCACCACCTCGGTGGGGTTGTAGCCGTAGGTGGCGAGGCCCTCTTCGTCGGTGACGTACTCCTGGGCCACCTTGAAGTGGTTGTCCGGGTCGTTCCAGCTGACGAGGGCCACCGTGTGGCGTGCGCGCTTGCCGCTGGAGGCATACGTGAAGAGGCCCTCCACCACGTTGGCCGGCGTGAAGAGGTACTCGGCGTCGCGCGGCGCGTCCTGGGCGACGAAGACGGCGCCGGAGGCCCAGTACGTCATGCCGCGGAAGACGGACGCGAGGTTGTTGATGACCTTGTACGCGTCCTCCTGCGTCTGGAGGTAGAGGTTGCAGCGGAAGCGCGGCTCCATGCCGCCCTTCCCGTCCGGCACCAACTCGTCGCAGTACTTCCCCACCGTGTAGAGGCCCCATTTGTCCACGGCGGCCTCGTTGAGGTAGCGGCCCAGGCCGTAGCGCTTCGTCGTCAGCAAGTCGTAGAAGCACCAGGCCGGGTTGTCCGTCCAGGCCACCTTCCACGTGCCGTCCCAGGTGCCCTCGTACGTCCGGGCCACGGGGTTGTAGTTGCTGGGCACGCGCACCCGCAGCCCGCGAATCCGGTAGCTGCGCGTGGGGATGCTGCTGAACTGGCTCGCCGGCACCTGCAGCGCGCAGAGGGCGGTGTTGGGGAAGGAGAGCTTCTCGTCCAGCAGCGTTGCGTAGGACTTCCAGAGGACCTTGTTCTGCTTCGTGACGCTGTCGGCCTCCTCGCTGACGCGCGTGACGCGGATGTCCCACGGGGGCGAGCCCGTCAGCTCCACGCGGAAGGTGCGCTCGTAGGGGCTGGTGCACTTCCCGCGGAAGAGCTCCGCGCCCTGGAAGGACTGCTCCACGTAGCCGCCGCCGTTGCTCTGCACGGCGATGGAGACGAGGACGCGGGTGGGCAGCAGGTCGCCCGTCGTCGGATCCTGGTAGGTGAGCTGGGGCGCCTGGAGGGTGACGCGCACGGCGTCCACCCCCGGGTCCGTCACGGTGCGCACCACCGGGGTTGCGTGCTTCACCTCCACGCCCACGGAGTACTCCGCCTCGCCGGACGGGAAGCCGGGGATGTACTCCTGGGACTGCGTGCCGCGCACGTCGTAGACGGTGACGCCGGTGAAGTTGAAGGTGCCGTCGGGATTCTGGATGGCGACGCCGTCCAGGTAGACGGACTTCAGCCCGTCGACGAGGCCCTGAATCTCCCCCTCGCACAGCAGGTCCAACACGCGCGCCTTGGAGCTGGACTTCAACGTGTTCGGAGACTCGACGGGCGTCCGCTGGGCGCCGCCCTCCCCCTTGCCGCCGCTGCTGCCACCCATGTCAGTCCTCCACCGTTGGGTCCGCCTTCTTCACGTTGTGGCTGAGGAGGCCGTCGGAGACGTAGGTGTGCGCGCCCGCCACGGTGAGGCGTACCACCGGCCCGCGCTCACCGCGCGTCACCTGGCGCACCACGCCCGGCCGGGCGCCCACCAGTCGCGTGCCGGCCGCGAGGTGCCGCAGTTCCACCCAGGCGTCCTCCGTCCGCACGCGGTGGGTGCCGGTGGCCTCCAGGCGTCGGCCGTCCTCCAACTCCAGCAGCCAGCGGACGCCCTCGGCGGGCTCCGCTGCGATGACGGGGAAGACGTCCCACTCCAGCGTCTCCTCGTCCTGGGTGCGCACCGCCATGCCCACCTGGACTTCGCCTGCCGGCACTTCCCGGCCGTCCGCCAGGAGGATGGGCACCCACGGCGCGGGGCAGGTGCCGCCGCCAGGGGTGGTTCCGCCGACGCCCGTCTGTCCGCTGCCGCTGTTGCCCCCGAAGCCGCCGTCGGACCACTCGGTGACGATGCCGGCGGAGACGACGCAGCTGCCCACCTCCATCTCCCCGTAGCAGATGGGCACCGGGTGGCCCTGGGCGAGCGTGTTGACGGGGCCGTTGAAGACGTAGCTGGGCTTGTTGGCGTCCTTCTCGTCAGGCCCATTCGCGGTGGGCGGGGCGAAGAGGAGCTGGGAGACGCCGCCGGCCATCAGGGAGATGCCCGCGGTGATGAGGGGCACGCCCGCGCCGTACCCGTAGACGGAGAGGACGACGCCGGCGGCGATGAGCACCGCACCCGCCACCACCTGGAACCAGCCGGACTTCGCCCCGGCCAGCGCGGGCATGAGGGTGAGGACGCGCGCGCCGGTGGGCATGCCCAGGTCGTCCTCCCCCACGTCCCGCTTGCCCGCGAAGACGTGGTAGCCGGGCTCGCTGTTCTCCGCGAGGTAGCGCCGGAAGCCGTCGCAGACGGCCGAGAGGGCGCGCACCGCCTCCGCAGGCGAGGGCACCGAGAGGTCCATCTTCCACACGCGCCCGAAGCGCTTCCCCAGCGGACCACCCAGGACGATGGTCGTCAGCATCGGGAGACGTGCCTCACGACGCGCTGGGTGATGCGCTCCCAGAAGCCGGAGTACGTCTCCCGGCCGGACAGGCGCCCCATGACGTGGTGCAGGAGGACATCCCCGCCCAGGTAGACGCCCGCGTGGTTGGGCACCGGGGCGCGCAGCTGCATAAGGAGGACGTCATGCTCGCGCAGGGCCTGGCCCGTCACATCCACGAAGCCCGCCCGGCCGAAGCCCTCCTGGTAGAGGTTGCCACCCTTCGCCCACCAGTCGTCCGGGCGCTCGAAGTCGGGCAGTGCCAGGCCCAGGCGCTCCCGGTAGTAGTCCTGGATGAGGGAGTAGCAGTCCAGGACGCCGTGGCTGAAGGTGCGGCCCACCAGCGGCGGCCGGTAGCCGTCCGGGTACCAGAGGCACCAGTGCCCCACCGGCACGTTGAGGATAAGCCAGGGCAGGCCCCAGCGCTCCATCATCACCCGGTCCGCCTCGCTCGGCTCCGGCGCGGCGTTGGGGTGGGAGTGCACCACTGCCACCACCTCGCCATCCCCTTCCGCCCGCGCATAGTCCTCGGGCGACAGGACGAAGTGCGCCTGGCCGTCGGCGAGGTTCCGGCAGGGCCGGTACCGCTGGGCGCCTCCAACCAGCACCACGAGGCCGCAGGACTCGCGGGGATAGTCCGCCTGGGCGTGTGCGAACGCGGCGCCCAGGACGTCATCAGCCAGCGTCAGCCGGCAGGGGTCGACCATGCCGGCATCGTCGGCGGTAGCGTGGACGACGTCCCTTCAGACTCTGCACGCCAACATCAATGCTGCATCTCGTTGATGACCGCATCCACGAACTGCAGGCGACACTCCGGAGCGGGATGTTTCGACTGCGCTTCGCCCTCATCACATCGGATTGGCAGAACCAGAGCCGGCTGCTCGCACGAAACGGAATTGATCCCGGCATCGGCAAGATCGGCACGGGCGCGCGCAATCATCTTGGCGACAGGCGTATTGGGCGACTCGGCGAGAGCCCGGAGTTCCTCGTTCGTGACAACACCACCGTCGGCGCGCTTCATGTTTGGCCCTCTCAACCGGAGCATCAGCTGGAAAGAGCATGACTCAACGGAACGCGCGAACAGGCGCGCGCTCTCTTTATCTATTTTATCCTTCGCCTTTGGCCCGGCCCAGGCCACCCGACAGTCCTTGATGACGGGCCGCTTGAGGAGGAGGCCTCGCACTGTACCGTGGAAGGCAACAAGCTGCCCCTTCGCCAGCTCCGCGACGGCTTGCATCTGCTCGTCCGGAACAAGGCACATGACAGAGCTCATCATCTCGCCCACGTCCAGCGAGATGACGATGTTATCTGTCGCGTCCTTGGCAATGTCTTGGATGAGTCCCGTCACCTCCACCTGCTTGCTGCGGTACTTCATGTCCGCTGCCACCTCGTTCTCGGCGTAAGCCTCCCAAAGCTGGCGCGGGCCCACGAGGATGAGCCCTGGTGCGGCAGGAGCTGGAGGTGGACTGGGAGCCCTGGCGGCTGGGCCCGAGGTATCGCTGGGTGCTGCTGCCACCTGCTCCGGGGCCCGTCCCGCCTCCTGCTTGCACCCGACTACCGTCAGCACTGCAACAAGCCACCACGCGCGCATCGTCCCCTCCAGTGAGACGTGGGAGGACAGCACGGGGCACCAGAACGACGCAAGGAGTCGGGCTTGGCGGCGGGCGTCTCTGGAAAGGATGGATCACACCTCCACCAGCAGAACCGCCAGGGCCAGCAGCCGCTCCCGGACGCGGGCGCGCAGGGTGGCGGCGGCGGCCACGGCACGGCGCCAGGCATTCAGCGCGGCGGACGCCTCGCGCGCCAGCTCCGCCAGCAGCAGCGGCACGGGACGACGCGACAGATTCGTGGCCTGGGCGCAGTAATCACGTGCGGGACCCGTGCGGCCCGCGCTTCGGTACAGCGTGGCCCGGCGTGCGAGTAGCTCCGCGCGGGCCTCCCCTGACGCGGCGGACACCAGCCTGCCCAGTGGCTCCAGCCGCTCTGCCTCTTCTTCCGGCGTGCCCGTGCCGGGCGGAGGCAGCAGGTCCAGCAGCGCCTGTGCCGCCCACGCGTCCAGCGGCCCCTCCGCCAGTAGGCTGCGCAGCGAATCTGCGGCGGCGCTCGCGCGGCCCAGTGCGAGGCACAGCTAGGCTAGTTCGCGGCGGGCCTGACAGCGGGCGTCGCCCGCCAGCCGGGGTCGCAGTTCCACCACGTCTCCCACGCCTCGCGCAAGTTGGCAAGCCGCGTCAGATGACCTCGATGGTCGGCTCAGCGTCTTCACCAGTGCCAACTGCGAGAACGCTCCGCCGCCGAGCCGGGTCAGCCTTCGAGCGCTCCTTCGCAACTTTCTGAACGAGGTCAGCTCGGTGGATGGTCGCGGCCGCTTCCGCCTTCACATCGTTCACGACCACGAGGCCGCAGGACGATGAGAGGTGACGGGGCACTCCTTTCACCTTGACCGTCTCCCCGGAGAGCGATGCCAAGGCCGCATGCAGGCGACGCCGTGCCTGTTCCAGCGGAGTCGCTGGCATCACGACAACAACCTCATCACCGCCCTTTCTGTAGGCATCGCCCACGTCGGAGACTGCCTTTTCGAGGACATGGAAGAACGCCTTGATGGCCTCATCGCCAGTGGCGTGATCACCGTCCTCGTTGAATGCCTTGAGCCCGTTCATGTCGAGATAGGCCACAGAAACTGGCGAATCTGCCTGGATATTCATAATGGCGATCGCCAAGTCACGCTCAGCATAGCGTCCATCGTAAAGGATATCAAAAGGCTCTCGAAGCCGGGTCGCCCGAAGCTCGTCTTGCAGTCGCGCCAATTCCAGTCGACCCAGGTGGCCCATCTCCAGGCCTACAGTCTGCCCCGACAATAGCCGCCCGACAAGCAATGCCTGTTCTCGGCGGTCTTCGCTCTCCATCTGCTGGGCGAGCGTACTCGTGTATCGCATGTCGATAGAGTCATAGCCCCTTCGAGTATCGGGGCCATTGAGGATGCCGCGATGAATGAGCGACATCACCATTTGCATTTTTTTCGCGGACATGAACTCACTCCCGCCCAGAGGGAATGAAACGCTAATCCAGCGCTCCTGCTCAAATCGAGCAAGGAACTGCAACTCGCGGAAACGAGCATCATTCACGTAGTCAGCCATGCCGGATGGGTCCTCGTGCGCCATACACAGGCAGCAACGCCTGCTTTGTCAGCGAACCATAAGAGAAGAAGACAACGGGGCAGAAGCACTATCCCTTGGCCAGCGGAATGCCTCAGGGGTCTTCATGACCCGCCCGAGAAAAGAAGCCTACCGGATCAGCCCTACCGCCGGAAATCCCCCGTACGGAAGCACTGCGGTAGTCCCAAAGCGCAGCTTGCAGCTTGTGAGGCGCTTCCCGCAGCGGTCCTCGGTGGCACTGGACGTCAGCGTATCGTCCAGCTTCGCTACCGGGGGCCCCGCGTAGCCGCAGCCCTCCCCCCGGTACTCCCAGGGGCACATCTGCGTGATGATGCGCAGGGGGATGCGGACGCCGTCCAGGTCGCACTTCGCGGCCAGGCTGAACTCGATGACGTGCTTGTTCTCCACCGTCTTCTGATCCACCACGAATTCGTCGTCCGGGAAGGCATCCAGCGGCGAGGCGGTGGGGTTGACGCCCCCGGGGTAGTTCACCGCGTCCAGGTAGCGGACGAAGGTGCGCTTCCGGAGGACGCGCGCGCCCAGCAGATCGTTCAAGTCCCGCGCCATGGCGCCGATGGTGCCGGCGACGTTGGCGAGCGTCAGGGTGGGCCGGGGCAGCCGGCCCATGCCCGACTTGTCGAAGCCCTTCACCTGGATGGCCCAGGGCTCGTACGCCATGCCCTGCCAGACGACGGGCCCGCGGAGGCCATTGGTACCCGCGTGGAAGTGGCTGACGCCCCCGCCAGGCAGGTTGGTGGCGTCCAGGACGAAGAGCTCCACGAGGGCCCCCGCGTCCAGCCTCTGGATGTCGTTGGCGATGCTCACCCTGCCTCCTCCTGGAACGTCGCAGTGAAGTCGTAGGCATTGAAGCCCTTCGCGGTGCGGTGCCACTCCTCGCACACGACGTGCGCCACCAGTTCGCCCGCGCCGGTGAAGGTGAGCGCCGCCCCAGCGGCTGGCGCCGCAGTGAAGGTGACGAGACCCGAGGCAGAGAGCACGTAGGCGGTCCCCGCCACCTGGGCGACGCCCGCCACGTAGACGGTGGGCGGCGCCGACCAGTCTGCGGCGGGCACCAGCAGATGCGGCATCTCCGGGGACAGCGGACGCTGGAGGAGCCACTGTGTCCGCGCCTCGTCTCCCACCCCGAAGGGCTGCGCGGCGACCGACCAAGCTGTGTCCGGGGTGACGAACTCGAAGGGCTCGACGCCCGCGCGGGCGCGCAGGAAGGACTCCAGGGCGTCCGCGTCCACCTTCGTGAGGCTGGAGAACTGGAGGGCCCAGCGCCGCAGGACGGGGTTGAGTCCGTCCCCGGATCGCTGGGTGTAGCCCTCACCGAACTGCGCCTTGCGCACCCGGAGCACCGAGTCCGCCTGGGCCCCGTAGTCCGGAGTGAAGGGGAAGCGCTCCATGGCCTACCGCCCCCTTTTGGGCATCCACCTGGTCATGCGGCAGATCATTGGCGACAGCGTGGACGGTGGCCGTCGTGACTTCGAGGCAGTCCTGAAGCGCAGTCGTCCATCCTGACGCTAGGGCGGACCGCCCCTTCGCTGCATGTAAAGTCTCGCTCCTCAGGTCCTGCTCCCTAACAAGAGCGTCTCCGCCGCATTTTCCGAGTTACAGTTGCAAGGCTAGTATGGAATGTCCTCGTCCGAGGAAATGCCATCCTTGACTGAGACGCGGACGCAACTGTCGCAGAGTCTCTTTCCAGAGAATTCTCCCGCGCCCGGCGAAGTAACCAAGGGCCACGGGGCGGTATACGGAACAGACTTGCGGCACTTTGCGCAAGTAACGAATTTCGCCTTTAGGCGTGATTGCTCACTCGATTTGGGGACCAATAGAAGTTCTTGAGCGGTGCCGTTGCTAAAGTGAGCGCATAGCTCATCTGCAGTGAGCCTTTTTGCGCGAACAAGATCAGCCGCACTTCGGCAGAACTCCACAACCGCCTTTAGGCAGGCGCTGCAATAGATGACCGGGTCCTTGCCTAGTTGAATGCGCGCCCAGTCGTCCACGCGCTGGGAGCAGAATCGACAAGGAAGCTGACCGGATTTCTTCACTCGTGCCACGTCCCTCACCTCCTTGGCGACCCTACCAGACCGACGGGCCAAATACGTGGATCCAGCACGGATCGCACAGCCGAACTCCGAGAGCCTTCGCGCGCACCGATGTTCACCTGCTTGCCCCGTGCACCCCGCGCGATTCAAGCAGGAAGGGCGCGCGTCAAGGCTACGTCGTCCTGCGGGTCCACAAAGTCCGAAGGCGCGCAGACTGCCGGGGTACAATCCTGCGTTCGTTATGCAACCTCGGTGTAGATGACCGAGCGAGACAGGACCATTTCATGAGCGGCTTTGAAAAAGGTGGCATGTACGATCTCACATGGAAGAAGGCCGTGACGTGGCACTCTCCGGTCTGCCAAGCCAATGCGTGCTGGCACGAGAATTCTTACAACGGAGGAGACGACTTCCTCGATCAGCTCTTCGAAACCCAACTTCGACCGCGCGGATTCGCCCGCCATCCAATCAAGACTACTTCAGCATTGCGTCTCTCGGGACCGGGCATCAGCGCCGGGAGCACAGACGAACTGTTCTCTGCGATCCGAAAGCCTCTTCCAGCGCCGATACATCCTAGAAACGTGTCTTCGCCATGACGGCCTTCTGCTAGCGGCCCGGAGGCATCATTACCGCTGACCGCCTGTCACAAGGAGCAGAGCGAACAGATCCGTTTCCTGGCTTGGTCGCGCAGCGCTGCCAGCGTGAAGGCCTTCCCCAGCGCCGCCTACCTACTCAACAAAGGTGTGCGTCATTCCACCTGGGGCCCTCTCCTCGCGCCTCACCTTGCGGACTGCGTCAAGGCGGCGGCCCAGGCGCTTCGCCTCAGCGCGCCCTCGTCGGCGCTCGCCTTGACGCTGGGGGCGCTGCGCCAGGTTCGGACCGGCGGCCGCAGTTCAGCAGCAGCTACCTCAACTCGCGTCGTCGTAACAGCCTGCCCGCGTAGTCCCGCTTGGCGTAGCAGTTCGTTGCCCGGTGTCCTTTGTGGCCGCAGCGGAAGCACACGAAGCCTTTCGCACCGTGGATGCGGCCGTGGACGCCTCGCGACACCGCAGTGAGGTTCTCCGGCCGGTTGTCCCCCTTGTCGCCGTTGATGTGGTGGACGACTTGCCCCTCTTGGAGAGGCCCCCCGAGCTTCTCCTCCATCGTGTAGACGTGGACGAACCGCATCCGTCCGTCACGGGCCCGGAACGTCTTGTAGCCGTTCTTCCATCCGAAGCTCATGCGGCCTCCTGGGTGCCCACGTGGCGGCAGTGCTACGTGGGGAACCCCAATAGCATACCACAAAAGACCACATTGGACCACCTGCACGAATGAATGAGCCCCGCATATGCGGAGTAGCCGCTGGGCGGCTGAGTTACTGACGACGCCAAGCTCAAGGCGAACGTGGAAGCGCGGCTGGTGCGCGTGGGCGACGCGCTGGTGGCGCTGGAGAAGGCCGCGCGGCTCGCGCCGGACGCGGCCGTGCTGCTGGACCTGGAGGACCTGAGCCTGCGCTGCGAGCGGCCCGAGCATGCCCGCAGTGCGCTGGAGTCGCTGCTGTCCACGCTGCCGCGCACCGCGGCGCCGGAGAAGCTGGCGGACGTGCGCGCGCGGCTGGGCCGGGCGTGTGAGCTCCTGGGCGACCGTGAGGGCGCCATTGCCGCGTACGCGCAGGCGTTCCCGCTGCGGCGGCTGGACGACGTGCGCGCCACTCGGCTGGAAGCCCTCTACACGGAGGCCGGCGAGATGCAGGCACTGGCCGAGCTATGGGCCACGCGCGCGCAGGCGCTGGCGGGCGCGGACCGGTCGGAAGAAGCGGCGCCGCTGTTCTTCCAGAGCGCGCGCGCCCTGCTGGAGCGCGGGGAGAAGGCCGCCGCGCTGATGCGCCTGGCTTCCGCGCTGGAGGCGAGCCCCGAGGGACCGCTCGCCGCGGAAGTGCTGGAGGCCCTGGCCGAGCTGGAGCTGGAGCGCGGCGAGAAGCTGGAGGCGGCGCGGCTGTACGCGCGGCGGGCCACGCTGGTGCCAGAGGCCCGGGCGGGCGCGAAGCTGCTCTTCCGCGTCGCTGCTGGCCGCGGGCACCAGCCGCGAGGAGGCCTTCCTCGCCGAGGCGCTGGAGCGCGACGCGACGTTCGCGCCCGCGCGGATCCGCCGGGGCGAGCTGCGGCTGACCACGGATGCCCGCGCCGCGCTGGAGGACTTCGAGGCGGTGCTGGCCCTGCCGCCCGCGGACGTGGATGCCCCGCGTGAGGCGGAGCGCGTGGCCCTCACGCGCAAGGCCGCCACCGCCGCCGTGCGCGCGAACCGCACGGACGCGGCCCGGCGCCTGCTCGCGGAGTTCTGCGCGCGCACGCCGAAGGACTTGGACGCGCGGCTTGAGTTGGCCGCGCTGCACCGCAAGGCCGGCGCCAGCCGGGCCCGGGCGGACCTGCTGGCGGAGCTGTGGCCGCGCCTCGCCGGAGCCGCCCGCTGCCCGCCCTGCGAATCCTGAGCGGGCGGCCGCGGCTCTACCTCTAGAAGAACGCCGCGAGCAGGCTGAGCACCGCAGGCAAGAGCAACAACAGGTTGATGACCGCGTAGAGGAGAGAGAGCCACGCTGCGGTACGGCGGATGGACGACGTCTTGATTCGCTTGGTGATGTTCTTGTTCATACCCACCACGTAACGAATTGATCTAAAAATTTGACGGATGGTCCGTTCTCCCCATACCCCTGGTCGGCGCCTCGACCATGGACGGGGTACGCCCCTCCCCTCTTCTCCTACCGCCCCCGGACGAACGTGTACGTCATGCCTCCGGGGGCCATCTCCTCGCGCATCACCTTCCGGACTGCGTCCGCGAGGCGGCGGCCCAGACGCTCCGCCTCCGCGCGCCCGCCCTCCCCTGACGCGCTCACCTGGGAGGAGCCGTCCGAGTTGATGGTGATGGAGATGGTCTGGTTAACGTCCCCTCCCCCCAGCGCCTCGTTGGGGACGATGCGGCCGGAGCTGGAAGGGATGAAGAGCTCCGGCCCCAACTCGCCCACCAGGTGCGCCTGCTGCGCGCGGACGGACCCGCCGGCCGCGTGCGCGCCGCCCAGCATGAAGTTGTAGGTGCCGCTCATGTCCGCGCCGCCGACCATGGTGGAGCCGCTGCCGCCGGACGAGCCCATCCCGCTGATGGCGTCCATGCCCAGGTTGACGAGCGCCATGAAGGCCTTCTGCGCCGCGAGCCGCGCCAGGTCCTTCAGGATGCCATCCACGAGGGCGGAGAACTCCAGCCGGCCCGTGGTGACGAAATTCGCGAAGGCGTCCGCCATGTGCTGCGTGGCCGTGCCGACGATCTCCTTCGTGTAGGAGAAGCCACCGTGGAGCTGGTCCTGGAGGCGCTCCACTTCCTGCCGGTACTGCTCCGCGGTGATGCGCCCCTCGGCGAAGAGCTGCTTCACCATCTCCAGGCGCTTCTGCAGCTCCGCCGTCGGGTTGAGCTGCTTGGCGAGTTGGTCCATCTCCGTCTTCAGCGCCGCCTCGGCCTTGCCCTCCGGCGTCCACATCTCCCGGGCCTTCTTCATGGCCTTCGCGTACTCCTCCGCCTTGATGCGCTGAGCCGCGAGCTCCTCGCCCAGCAGCTTCTGGGCCTGGGCGTACTTCACGGTGTCCTGATTGCCCAGCTCGCGATTGAGGCTCTGGAGCACCTGCTTGCGCTCCTCCTCCGCCTTCTTCACCCGCTCCGTCTCCTCCTTCTGCTTCCGGAGGGCCTCCAACTGGGCGATGGCCGCGTCCGCCCGCGCGATCATCTTCGGGTCTTTCAGCGAGCGGTATTCGTCGGAGAGCTCCTTCGCTTCGTCCTTCGTCTTGCCGAGGGTGCGCGCCTCCTCTTCCAGGTTCATCAGCCACTGCTCCTGGCGCTTGAGCAGCTTCTCCCGGGCCTTCTCCTCCTGCTCTGCCTCCTTGAGTGAGGCCTTCGTGTTGGCGGTGCTCTCCTTCGCGGCGGCCGCGCTCACCTTCGCGTCTTCCGCTCGTGCAGCCCGCACCCGCTGGAGGCTCTTCTCGATGTCGGCCGCGCGCTGCATTTGGATGCTGAGATCCTTCTCCAGGGGCGCTAGCTTCTTCTCAATGTCCTCGGCGTAGGCGGGGTCCGCACGAACCTTCGAGAATGGCACGTCACGACCTATGTTCTTCGACAGCCTTTCATCGTTGTAGTGATTCAGCACGATCCAACGCTTCACGCCGTTGTTGGGATCGTTGATTTCCTTTTCGAGCCGGTCAATCTCAGCCAAGGCCGCCACCAGATCCTCCTGGGAGAGGCTTTCGTAAACCCTGACGACATCCTCCGCTGAGTCGCCAACGTTTTTCAGGGCATCCTGGTATCTCCCCCCCAGCGACGCCATTTCCGTGCGCGCGATAGCGGCGGCCTTCTGCGCCTTCTCGTAGTCCTTGAGGGCCTTCGTTTCGCGGATGAGGTTCTCCGCGATTTGACTGCCACGGGTGGCGTTGGCGCCGCTCTCTTGAGCGAACTGCCGCGTCTTCTCCTTCGCGTCCTCTGCGGCTTTGCCGTACTCGTGCCAGAGGGCGACCGCCGTGGTGAGGGCGCCGGTGATGATGCCGATGGGCCCACCCATGAACTCCAGCGCCGTCTTCCCCGCGCGCGCCGCCAGGGACGCGCCCTCGATGGCTGACGCCTCCCTCACCTTCGCCAGCGCCAGCTCCGTGGAAGCCAGCGTGGCACGCTTCGTCGCCGACATGAGGCTGCCCTCCACGGCCGCCGAAGCCTGGAGCGCCGCGAGCTTCTTCTCCAACATGGCCTGCGCCGAGCGGAGCGCGGCGATGCGGCTCTCGTCGGCGGCCCGGGCGTACTTCGCCTCGGCGAGCGCGGCGCTCGCAGCGGACTCGCGCGCCTGGGTGAGCGCGGTGGACTTCGCAACCAGCCCCTTCACCCACTCCTGGGCCCACGTGGCCCCGCGCATGGCCGCCACCACCACCAGCGCCTCACCGAAGAGCTTCACGGCGTAGGTGGCCGTCTCGAAGTTCTCCGTCAGCGCCCGGACTCCCGGCTCCGTCGCGGAGAGGATGTCGCCGCCCACCTCGCCCTGGAGCTCCGAGAAGCGCGCGCGGAGCTGGTCCAAGGCGAATTGGGGCGTGCTCGCCATCTTGTTGAAGGCGGCCTCCGTGCGTCCGGCGGAGTCCTGCATGTGCTTCAGGGAGGCGGCGAAGTCCGCGGAGGCGGTGCCGGTGAGCGTCATCACCGGAAGCAGGGCTTCCACGCCCCCGAAGAGCATGGCCATCTCCTCGGTACTGCCACGCGTCTTCTCTTTCACGTCCTGGAGGAAGCCGGCGAGCCCTTTGGCCTTCAGCGCGGTGACGGAGAACTCCAGGCCGAGCGCGTCCGCGAGCTTCGCTGCTTCGTGGGACGGCTTCGCGGTGGCGGCGATGATGGCGCGCAGGCCTTCCATGGCCGTGGACGTCTGGATGTTGTTCTTCGTGAGGGCACCCGTGGCCGCGAGCAGTTCCGCGAGGCTGACGCCCGTCTGGGAGGCGATGGGGGCCACCCGGCCGATGAAGCGTGAGAGGTCCTCGATGCTCGTCTTCCCATCCGCGGCGCTCACGAACATCATGTCCGCCGCCTGGGTGACGTTGCGCAGCTGGCTGCCGTAGCTGGCCATGACGCCCGTCAGGCCGTCCGCAGCCGTCCTCACGTCCGTCACGCCGCCAATGGCCAGCTTGTTGGAGACGGTGAGCAACTCCGTGGCCTTCGCCGCGTCGCTCGCGCCCGCGCTGAGGATTTCGTAGAGGGCCCCGGCCTGGTCCGTGGGTGTCCGGCCGAACTGGTTGCCCAGCTCCTTCACCTTCGCGGTGAGGGAGTCCATCATCCCCAGCTGGTCCTGCTCCAGCACCGTGGAAACCTGGGCCATCGCCGTCGAGAACCGCAGCGCCTCTTCCGTGGCGCTCTTGATGGCGGCTCCCGCCGCCGCGACGCCGAGGAACTGGCCCGCCAGGCTCTTCATCCCGTCCGCGAACTTGCTCACCGGAGGCTCGGCCTTTGCGGCCTCCTCCTTCACCTTGCGGAGAGCGTCCGCCGCCCCCTCTTTCTGCTTCCCCATCTCGTCGAAGCGCTTGTTGAGGGACTCCACATGCCCCAGGAAGCGCGACAGCGCGGACGTGTCCGCGAGCGTCGCCTGGAGCTTTCCGGCCGCGCCACCGAGGGACATGAGCTGGGCCTCCAGCGCCCCCGTCGCCGTCGCCGTCGCCGTGAAGGCTGTCTGGATCTTCGCCGCGGACTGCTCCAGCACCGAAAGGTGCGAGGTGGCGGCCCGGATGTCGGCCAGCGCCTTCGACGTGCCGTCCAGGCTCCGCGTCGCGCGGGCGAAGGCCTTCGTGAGGGCCTCGGTGGCGTTCTCCAGGCCCGATGTCCTCCGCTCCGTCTTCTCGGCAGCCTCCTCCAGCCCACCCAGCGACGTGACGGCCTCTTTCGCGTCGGAGGTGTCGATGCGGATGCTCAGCTCAGCCAGGTCAAAGCCACCGGACATGCTCCAGCCCTTTCACGCAAACCCACGATCCTCAACGCCCGCCACAACTGAACACACGTCAAGTGGAACTACTCACACAAACATGGTGGCATCGGGGCATGAGATCGCTAGTCATTTTCATTTTTATTGCTACATCGTCAGCAGCAACAGCAGCAGACAACCCCACATCTTCGGGCGAGGCGACTCAAAAACAGCTTTCAGAATCAATCAGCGGGCTTGAATCAATCTCAATGCTCTCCGCCTACGCATTCGCCACAATCCCGCATTCTATAGAGCAAGCCGGACTGAGCGAGCCAAGTCTACAAGCGCTTACCAGAGCGCAGCTTCAGGCCGCTGGACTCACAATCGGAACTACCGCCGAGGACAATGGCCCTAACCTAATAGTATCCCTCAAGATCCTTGCTACGGGGACTGGGAAGTCCAGCCAGCACGTAGTTGAAATCCAAATGCGACTACACCAAGAGGCACTTCTAGCGTCAGACCAGCGAAGAACGCGACCCATTACTTGGTTCTACAGCAAGCTCAGCCTACACCCCAGCAACGCAAAGCAGACAGCAAGCGCGGCTCTTGACGAGCTTACGAACGGAATAGATAAGTTCATCGCCGACACTGCGGCAGCAAAAGCCAGGCTTGTGCGACTCAAGGCAATTAGCCTAGCCAACTCATCTACAGCGCTCATCAAGGAGACTGACGACAAAGAGTCCGCCACAACAAGACACTACGGCGCCGCCCCAGAAACGACCGAGACGAAGAGGCAACGTCGTATTGCTTTCTACAACTCACCCAGTACCCCGAGAAGCGACCCGGACTTCTACACGACAACCTCGGGAGCAGACGCCACGACGTTCGTTCGAATGTTCCGCCTCAAGGAACTGAATCCTTCAAAACGGAAAGAGTTCCTCGAATCCGACGCTGAGTTGTTCGGATGTGTCGCGCAGACGTTCTTGGAAATGGGTTTCAGTCGCCTTTCCGTCCAGGAGATGGACACCCACGAAGAAGTCGTAAAGGAAATGGCATCGCTAAAATCCTCGGTCAAATGCGAGAGCGCCCAAGCGGGCGACAAGCGGACCTCCGCCCAGGACTGATCGCCTGCCATTACCAATCCATCTCTCCTCACTTCTTCGAGACTTCGACCAGGAACGCTTCGTCTAACCGGCGGAGGAGCTGCACCTCGAAGGGCGTGGGGCGGCTGCCGGAGAGGCGGCCCCAGGACTCCATGTCCTGGAAGGAGATGGGGTTGAGGGTGAAGGCGCCGGCACCGCGGGCGTTGGACAGCTCGGCGAACCACCCCCAGACGTGGGCGAGGGCCTCGGGCAGAGGGGGCGCCTCCAATAACTCCGGCGGCGGCTTCCCGGTGGCGCGCTCCACCTGCTCCAGGTGGGCACGGACGGAGACGCCCTCCGCGTCGGTGCGGCTCAGGCGGAATTCGTGACGGGCGAAGTCGAGGAGTCGCTCGGCTTCTCCTCGAAAAAACTCGCGCGGTCCCCCACCGCCTCGTCCACCTGGCGGCGCAGCCACGGGTGCGCGGTGAAGAGGCGCCGGGCATTGTCGGGCGTGAGGGGCACCGCCGCGCCGTGCTCCATGACACCCGTCCAGGAGACGGTGCAGGACACCAGCAGCTCCAGCGCGTCGGCCTCCATGTCCCGCGGCACCTCCTGCCGGGCGCGGCGGCCGGCACGCGGCGCGCTGGCGGTGGCCCTGTCGATGAGGGAGCGCGTGGCGTCGCGGTAGCGCGGCGAGTCCATGCCAGCCACCTCCACCTGCATGCCCGTGGGCTGGCCGGTGACGGGGTGGAGGATGTCCACGGTGAGGGTGTCGTGGTGGATGAGGCTGGAAAGGTCGAAGCCGGAGGCGGCGGGGGCGGTGCTCATGGGGTGCTCCTGGTGAGGGGGGACGGGCTGCGCAGGCCGCGGGCTACGCGTTGCTGCGCTGGTAGAGGATGGAGGCGCCGGACGTGGAGTCCAGCAGCGCCGTGAAGGGCATGGACACCTGGACGGGCCCCTCCTTCGGGTTGTCGAGTTCGCCGCCCGTGTACTTGAGGCGGGGAATCCGGAGGGTGTGGAAGTCCGTCCCGTTGACGTCCTGCAGCACCACCTCCAGCGAGGACTCGGACTCGTCGAGGAACTTCGCCAGCAGCTCCTGCCCCATGAAGTAGGCCGAGAGGGTGCCGGACACGCCGAAGCCGCCCTCGTGGATCTCCGTGGCGGAGCGCTGGCCGATGACGCCCTTCGTGGAGCGCCCGTTGGTGATGTCCAGGTCCAGGGACGTGACGTTGGCCACCAGCTGCCCGCCCTCGCGCAGGCTGCCGGTGAAGGCGTCGAAGGGGCTGTTGGTGCCCGGGGGCGTGACGGTGGCCGCGTGCGACGCCGTGGCCATCTGCATGTCCTTGCCCAGCAGGGCGAAGGTGCCGGTGATGATCTCCTCCGGCTTGATGGAGAGCTTCAGGCTGTCCACCGCGCAGCCGCGGTAGAGGGCGTACTGGTTGATGTCCGTGAAGGCGCGCTCGAAGGAGAACGTCTTCAGGACGGTGC
This sequence comes from Corallococcus carmarthensis, assembly GCF_003611695.1. Taxonomy (GTDB): domain Bacteria; phylum Myxococcota; class Myxococcia; order Myxococcales; family Myxococcaceae; genus Corallococcus; species Corallococcus carmarthensis. Next base: position 53,593 of record NZ_RAWE01000022.1, read on the forward strand.
CGGACTTCAGCCGGCGGCCCACCAGCGCCACGGTGCGCCCGGCGGCGGCCACGTCGTCCTCCAGCTCCCGGTCCACCGTGAGGGCCAGGGCGGTGACGGCCTCGACGCGCGCGCGGCCGTTGTTGCCCGCTTCCGCGAAGCCGGACACCAGCACCTGGTCCCCGGGCAGGAAGCCTTCGGCGAGGAAGCTGCCGGCGGTGCGCACCAGGGTGCCCGTGGCCGCGTCCGCGGCGAGGGAGACGCTGCCGGTGGTGGCCGTGGCCCAGGTGCCGCTGAGGGCGGCCTCCAGCAGGTCGTCGAAGGTGCCGAGGGAGAGCTCGACGCCGATGTCCCCGCCGACGCTCACCATGCCGTGGCGCAAGTCGGAGAGGTGCCGGTCGGCCCGAATCTCGTTGGACTGGTAGTTGGCCTTCGAGAGGTTGAGGCCCGTGCTGGTGAAGCGCAGGGCCTTGTAGGTGGTGCTGGCCGCGACGCCGAAGGAGGCCTCGGAGGTGAAGCGCAGCGCAGTGCGCTGGCCGGAAGCGGAAGGCATGGGTTTCTCCTGTCGCGCGAGGCGACGGTGCTACGCGTGGACGAGCCAGAAGACGGAAACGGGACGCATCCACCAGGGCTCCTCGCGGAGGCCCGGCCCGGCGGAGGCGGACTGGATGCGGACGACGGTGGCGCCTACCTGCAGTGAGGTGCCGCGCGCGAAGCCGTCGCACACGGCCTGCGCGGCGGCGTTGGCGGGCCCTGCGCCCTCACCCAGGGGATAGAAGAGGGACACCTGGAAGACGCCAGGGTGGCGCGTCTGCGCATCCTGGCCCAGGCCAGCGGCGCCGGTGCGTGCGGGCAGGTGGTCCACCCGCGCCCAGGGCATGCCCTCCTTCGGTGAGAAGAGGACGTTGGGGAAGGCGATGTTGTCCACCCCCACCACGGACGCCAGCACGTCCGCGGCCCGCGCCTCCAGCGCCCGGGGGATGTCCAGGAGGACGGTGCTCACTTCGCCGCCTCCTCGAGGATTTCATCCAGCTGGGCGAGGGTGGTGCGCACGACGCCCTTCGGGGCCTGCTGACTCCAGCCGAACTCAATCCGGCGGGCGTAGGGCAGGTTGTTGGTGATGAAGACGGTGTCGCCCAGCTCCACCCCCTCCAGCTTCGCGCCCTCGCGGGAGATGGTGCCGCTGCCGTCCTTGTCCTCCGCCTCCACGGTGCCAGCGGGCCGCTCAGCAATGCCCACCTGCCAGTTGCCGCGGAAGCGTCCGGTGTCCACCGGGGAGGCGGTGACGACGTTGGCCAGGACGCCCAGCGCCGTCTTGCGCACCACCTCGTTGGCCTTCGCCTGGGTGGCTTTCACGGAGGCCTGCACCTGCTTGGAGAAGCGGGCCCCCTTGCGGATGCGCGAGTCCACCTTCGTCATGCGGACACCCGGAGGTTGAAGAGGATGGGGGTGCCGCCCAGCTGCGTCGGCGGGTCCGTGCGCAGCACGCGCCAGGTGCGGCCCTCCAGTGGGCCCACGGTGTCGCCCGGCGCCGGCACCACAGGCAGGCCGCCAGCCGCGACGAGCACCTTCCGCCGGTCCGCGCGGGTGGTGCCGCCGTCGGTGAGGCTGTCGCCCTCCTTGTCCTGGCCGCTGTCCGCCTGCACCAGCACCTGGACGGGGTACGTCGCCGTGGACGCCACCACCTTCGCGGTGGCCACGTCGTAGGTGCCCGGCCCGGCCCGCGTGAGGGTGGCCTCCTGGCCGTAGCGCTTCACCAGCGCCAGGGCCTTCGTCGCCAACCTGTCGGCCTGGGCGCTCATCCGCGCACCGTGGTGTGGACGCGGATGCCGCCCGCGCTGCCCTGGACGAGGGGCCCCAGCAGCGCCAGTACCTGGGAGGGGATGGGCCGGTGCGTCTCCTTCGACGTCTTCAGCGGGCCCACCGTCACGCCCTCGTCCACCACGGGCCCGAGGCCGGCCGTCCAGTCCTCGCCCAGCAGCCGGAAGGCGAACTCCGCCACCGCGGCCTTCACGCGCCGGGGGACGGCGCCCTCCGCCACCGGGCACCCGTCGAGCACCACGCCCCGGCGTGGCCAGGCCAGTGCCTGCTCCGCGTCGGCGCGCGCGCCCAGCCACTCACAGCGCGAGTCCAGGACGGACGTCGCCCACTGCAGGTGCCGCTCCTTCGCCGCCACGTCAGCAGCGGCCCAGGCGTCGTTGTGGCCGCGCGCCGCGTGGTAGGCGTCCGCCTCCGCGACGTCGCAGTAGGAGTCGGTGAGCGGGCCGCCGGGGGTGGTGTCGAGCGCCATGGGCAGGTCCTCGTGCGCGGACTACTTCGCCGCCTTGCCGGCCTTGGGCGCCTTCTCCTGGGCCTCGGTGGCGGGCGCGTCGGTGGCCGGTGCGCCCTTGGCACTGTTCTCGGTGGCGCCAGCGGTCGCACCCGCCTTGGCCTTCGCCTCCGCGCGCGCCAGCTTCGCCTCCAGGTCCTCGCGCTCGCGCCGGGCCCTCTCCAGCAGGCTCTCGCGCTCGCGGTGGGCCGCCTCCAACTGGGCCTGCAAATCCTCCACGTCCCGCGCGCTCACCTCCGAGGACGCCCCGCGGGCGGACGGCGTCTCGCCCTGGGACGCCAGCCAGGCGCGGTGCGCCTCGCGCCCTTCCAGGCTGCCCTCGGGGTAGGCGCTGTAGTAGCGCGTGAGGAGGCGCTGCGCGTGCTCACTGCCGCGCGAGGGGAGGATGAGCTCTCCCTCCTCGAAGCGGAAGCCGCCCAGCTCAATGTCCTTGCCCGCGTTCGGGCCCACCAAAACCATACGAATGCCGTCCATGCGAAAGGCTCCTGTGCTGCCGAAGGTGTGAGGGAAGGAGGAGGGGCTGCCGACGCGGCCGACTCCTGGTGACGTCAGGCGAGGGGCGCGACGCGCACGCCCTTCACCACCGCGAGGGCGTAGTCGTTGTAGTTGGCCATGCCGCAGTACCAGACGATGCGGTCGATGCTCTCGTCCTTGGCCTGCGCCTCGCCCACCGTCTTGATGTGGATGCCCGCGCTGTCGCCCGGCGCCGTCAGCCCGGCGATGCCCACCTTCCGGCTGCCGTCGTCGAAGCAGCCCGCGGCGATGGTGGTGCAGTCGGTGGCCGTCCCCTGCGTCTGGTTGGTGGGGATGGAGTCATTCACGAAGATGGGAATGCCCCGGTACACCGGCACCGTCTTCCCACTGGGCAGGGTGAGGACGTCGTTGATGCTCGCGCCCCCCAGCTTGCGCAGGTAGGCGTAGTGCCGGTTGAGGAGCACCTCCGCCATGGTGATGAAGTCCACCTCGCCGTCCTTCGCCTTCACCTTCGAGATGAGGTCGTCGAGGATGCCCACGTCGTAGAGGGCGCCGTTGGTGCCGGCCACCAGCGTCTGGCCCGCCGCTACCTGGGTGAGGAGGCCGGGGAACTCGTCGTTGAGCCCCGTGCCGTTGATGAACATGTTGCGGAAGCGGCGCCCCGCGGCCTTCGCCTTGCTGGCCACCTGGTACGTCCGCTGGTCGTTGACGTTGCTGCGCGTGGCCTGGATGAGTCCGTCCACCTCCGCGTCGCCGATGATGCGCGTCAGCGTCGCGGTGGACTGCTCCACCGTGGCCGGATTCTTCGCGGTGATGGTGCCGCCGACGCCGAGCACCTGCACGTCACCCAGCACCGACTCCTTGTTCCACGTGTGCGAGTTGCCCTCCAACTCGTCGAAGGGCAGCCGCTCGTAGAGGCGGTCGGTGGTGATGATGGTTTCGACGACACCGGCAACCAGGTCGTCTTTGCACAGCTTGGCGGACTCAGCGAGGGTGATGGAAGGCATGCGGGTGGACTCCTCCTCGGGGAGAGGGAGGTGAAACAGGGCGGGAAGACGCGCCAAGGGCGAAGGGGTGTCAGGGCCCCGGGGCGTATGAAAGGGATTGGACGAGAGGGGCACTGCCGGGCATCCCGCCCGGTTCGCCTCGGTGACGCATCCCGCGTCCTCGGGGCCTACTCCTATTTGCGATTGGCCAAGCCCGCCGAGATGCGCTGCGTCGGGTTCAGCTTGTCGCTACCGCTGGGCATCGCGCCCGTCCTCGGCCCCGGTTGCGTCCCGCTTCCGGAGGCACTCGTGCTGTCGAAGGCACGAGCGAAGTTGGCGTCCTTCTTGAGCTCCGTGACGAACTCTCGAATCGTCAGGAAGCCGCCCTTGCCGTTGCCGCGAGGATCGCCCTCCGCGTCAACAACCCGAGCCAAGAATGAACCACCTTCCTCAATCACTTTCACATGCTTCTGGACGTGGGGCAAGAGCAACACCGCACTTCCTTTCAGCTCCGCGAGGGCTGCCGTGGCCTCCGCGTCCACGAGGTGCTTGTGGAGCGAGGCGCGCATGCGCTCCACGACGGTGTCGCGCTCGCCGAGCGCCTTCGCGTGGCCGGCCTCGAGGTCCGCCTTCAGCTTCTCGAAGTTGGCAGCGCCGTCCTTCCCTTCCTGGGCCTTCGCCAGCGCCGCCTTCAGCTCGCCGAGGGACTTCTCCACGTCCTCCGGCGTCTTGCCGAGCTTCAGCCACGCCGCCTGGGCCGTCGTCAGCGCCTTGCTGCTCTTGCGCTCCTTGTCCAGGGCGGTGGTGAGCCCACTGTGGTCCATGCGCTTGAAGACGTCCGCGTCGAGGGCGAACTTGCCGCCCTCCCCCTTCGCGTACAGCCCGCGGAACTTCTCCGGGACGATGTCCAGCGCGTCCAGCTCCTGCTGCCACTCGAATTCCACGTGTCTGCCTTTCTCGGCCCAACGGGCCGGCTACAGCTGTGCCTTCTTGAAAGCGGCGGCCTCGGTGGCGCGCAGCGCGTCCAGGGTGAGCGTCTTGCCGCTGGCGTCGGTGAAGCTGCCGAGGCGGAGGCCTCCGTCCCGGAAGAGGCGCCCGCGCGCGGGCCCCAACACCTCGTCCTGGAAGCTGGTGGGCTGACGGCGCAGCCAGTCCTCGTAGGACAGGCCCTTCGGCGCGGAGCCGATGTTCTCCTTGGCCCAGCGCTCGCGGACGCGCTTCACCGCAGCGCCGCGCTCCTTCTCCGTCATGTCCTTCCATGCCTCGCCGGCCTTCGCCTTTGCCTCGGCCCGGAAGTCGATTTCCCGGTTCCGCCTGTCGCGCGTGTCCCGGACGGTGGGCCTGTCGCCCACGAGGCGCACGCCGTCGATGACGGGGATGGTGGTGCTGCGGCAGCGCCAGTGCGCCGGCGGTCGCGGGCCCCCGCGCACCGGGAAGGTGTGGCCGTCACGGGAGGCGCACAGCAGCGTGGTGCGGCCGTCCAGCGTGGACACCCAGCGCACCTCTCGCACCAGGTCCTCGTTGGCCCGGTACACCTCCTCGCGGGCCTGGGTGGCCACGTGGTTGAGGGCGGTGCGCGCCACGGCTTCCGCGCCGCGGCGGCTGCCCTCCAGTGCCCCATCCCCGCTGACGAGGTCCCGGACAATCTGCTGCGTCGTCCGGCCCTCCACCACCCCGGCCTGAATGGTGCGCTCGATGCGCGCCAGGTCCGCCGGCTCCATGCCGCCCACCCACGTCTCGAAGAGGGCGCCGTTGAAGGGCCTGGAGAAGACGGCCGCCTCCAGCACCTCCGCCGTGGGCGCGGCGATGGAGACGTCCACGATGAGCGTCTCCTCCAGCAGGGCCGCCTGCCACCGCGCCTCGTACGCCGCGAAGGAGGCCGCCTCCTCCTGCAGCGTGCTGGAGATGGCCGCGTAGGCTCCGGCCCGGAGGGTGCGCACCTCGGACAGCAGGCCCGCGATGCGCTCCGTCGTCTCGCGGCCGGTGTCGTACCCGCCCGTGTCCTCGACGGCCTGGAGGCGCGAGGCGAGCTGCTCCGTCAGGCGCTCCTCCGTGTCATTGAGGAGGCCCACGACGCGCCGGGCGACGCCCGCCTTGTAGCGCTCCAGCTGGACGGCGTGCGCGACGGAGCGCTCCAGCAGCTCCTCGTTGGCGGTGGGGAGGCCGGTGCTCACCGCGTCCCCCGCTTCACCTGGACGGGTGCGTTGGAGCGCTGCTCGCGGAGATGCCGCGCCTGATGCAGCTCACGCAGACGGCGGCGTACCTTCCGCGCACCGCGGCGGTTGGAGCGGAACCAGTGGGCGGCCCGCGCGAAGTCTTCCGTGAGGCACGGCAGTTGCTCCCCAAGGAGTCCCGCCGCGCACAGCGTCTCGTCATGGAGCAGCTTCACAGGGCACCTCCGGCGAGCTGCCCAGGCCCCTGCGCGGACGGCACCTGGCCGCCAGCCGCCGGCGCCGTGCGGAGGCTGCCCAGGGCGGGCCCCTCGCTCGCGAGGCGCTCCCCATCCGCCTCCACGTCGAAGTCGGCCATGAGGACGCCGCGGCGCTTGAGCTCCGCCAGGAAGGCCTCGCGGGAAATCTCCCGGGCCGCGCGCGCCTTGAAGAGGACGTCCAGGCCCTGCGCGTCAGACTCGGAGATGCCGAAGTCGGTGTGCACCTCCACCTTCAGCTTCGCGTCTTCCACGTCCAGGGCCAGCCACCGGGCCGCGAAGTAAAAAGCCAGCTCCAGCGCGTCGCTGAAGGACTCCGCCATGGCCTGCAGCTCGGAGTGCGACTGCGCGGTGTTGATCGACTTCTCGGTGGCCGTGGGGGTGCCGGAGCGCCGGACGAGGAGTTCCACGCCCAGCATGGCCATCTCGTCCTTCAAGTCCTCCAGGTCCTGCCGGCCGGCCTCGATGGCCTTCCCCGAGTGCTCGACGTAGTAGAACTTCCCCTGCGGACTGCTGGTGGTGAGGAGCGCGTGGGGCCCCACCGTCACCTTCCCCGAGCCTCGTGACTCCCCTTCCCCGCGGTCCTGCTCCAGCCCAGAGGCCGCCAGGATGGGGAAGCGCGCCACGTTGAGGATGTTCCGCTGGTCGCTGGCGGACTGCCAGTGCTCCACGTTCTTGTCCGCCAGGTCCATCAGCGGCGGCTTCGCGGCGCACAGGGCCGTGCGCTCCCCGGCGTACCAGGTGACGAGGGGGATGAAGCCCAGCGTGTTGGGGCCGCTCGCAGCCTCCTTCCACTCGCTGGTGCCGCTGCGCTCGTAGACGGTCCAGGTGTCGCGCTCGAGGACGCGCACCCGCTCCACCTTCACCTCGTCGAAGCCGTCCCGGCGCGTCTCGCTCTCGCGGATGCGCACGTGGGTGAGCACCTCCACCCCGCCCACCGTCTCCGCGTACGCGGCGATGAGGGACTCGGCGGAGACGTGCACGAAGTAAGGGCGGAGGCCGGCGCGCTGCTCGTCCTCCAGCGTCTTCACCGTCTCCGAGTCCACCACCGGGAAGTCCACGAGGATGTGGGCGAGGCCCTTGGCCAGGCCGTCCCGGAAGACGCCGCGGGCCCAGGCGGTGACGTCGCTGCCCTGCCTGTCCACGTCATCCACCAGGACGCGCAGCGGCTCCGGCGCGGAGTCGCCCAGGCGCACCGGCTTGGCGAAGGGCTTCGCGGCGAGGTTGCGCACCGTCTTGCCGAAGACGTTGAGGAGGACGGCGCGCGCGAGGCGCTCCTTGTACGCCGCGTCCTCCTCCGCGTGGTACTGCGGCAGGTAGGTGCGGCCGGCGGCGCGCATGGTGCCGGTGCCGCCCAGGAGGGCCAGGACGAGGGCCCATGCGGGCTGCATGGCCCGGTAGGCGCCGCTGGGGGTGCTGACGTCGGAGGCGCCGCTCATCCGGGCACCACGAGGAAGGGGCCTCGCACGCCGTTGTTGAAGCGCTCCGCCGCGCGAAGGGCCGTACGCACGCGCTCCACCGGCTTCGCGCCCTTGGTGGCGAAAAGGGCTCCGCGCGCGACGTCCGCACCGCAGCCGACAGCCGCGAAGGAGTCCCGCGACTCGCCCACCTGGTAGTCGTCTTCGACCGTGAAGAGGCGGCCGCAGACGCCCACCAGGAAGTGGCCACCGCGCTCCTGTCCGTTCTCCTGGTGCGCGAAACCCGCGTCCTTCAGCGTCGCGCGCAAGGCATCAACGAAGTCCACCACCATGAAGCGCTCCAGGGCGCTTGTCCGGCGAGGTGGCGGCGGCGGCCGGAAGGCGTGGCGCAGCACCTGTCCCATCCGGAAGGAGGTGGTGAAACCGAGGACGTAGGGCCCGTTGCGGAACACCTTCGCGTCCTTCCGCACCACCAACTGCCAGCTGTTGGAGCCAGCGCTGTCCCCGCCGACGTACACGCGTCCCTGGTGAACCACTCCGGCAATGCACGTCACAGCACCACCTCCATGCGGCGGATCGCCGCCTCGCCGCACACCGCGGTGAAGACGCTCGCCACCACGTGGCCCTGCATCGCGGACGGGCCGGACAGCAGCAGGTGCAGCACCTCCGGCCGCTCGGCGTTGAGGGTCTCGCGAACGGAGGCCTCGTCGGTGCGCGACAACCTGGCGGGCCCACCCGGGTGGGTGTGCCAGTCGCCCAGGTAGCGCAGGCACGGAGACACCCGGCCCAGGAGGCGGTTGTCGCGGACGCGGTCCGCCGCGAAGCCCACGCGGCCGCGCACGGCACGCCGGCCTGGGCCGGTGATGGCGAGCACGTGGGCCTCGCCGTCCACCACGGCGCCCAGCAGCAGGCCGCCCGTCTCCAGCGGGGCGCGTACCCGCGCCAGGCGCAGGGCCTTCGCCAAGACGCCGGGCGCCAGGCGCACGCGGTAGCCGTCGGAGACGTAAAGGGCCGGCGCCGACGCCGACGGCAGCGGGCAGGCCATCACCGGTAGCTCCTCACCTGGAAGGTGGCGGTCCCCTCGCCGAGCATCAGCTCCGTGAGGGCCCACACCTCCGCGTCCATGCGGTTGGGGCTCCAGGTGGACTCCCCGGGCACCCACGTCGTCTGCTCGTCCTCCAGCGCGGGCAGGCGCCCCACGTGGTGGGCCATGCCGCGCTCGAAGAGGGCCGCCACCGGCTCCGCGCGCTTCGCCTTGCCACGCGAGGCCGTCACCACCTTTACGGTGACGTGCTTCTTCATCTCGCGGGCCTTGGCGCGGAGGTTCGTCTCCACCATGTCGCCGCCGAAGTTCTTCTCGCCCACAACAGCGTCCGCGCTCTCTTTCTCGTAGACGGCCAGGGACTTCGCGGCCCATCCCTCCGCGGAGTACTTCGCGGAGTCGTCGCGCCAAACGTAGGCGTGGCCGTTGCTGGCCTTGCCCGCGCAGACGATGCCCACCTCGTCGTTGGCGGGCCCGTCGCCGCCGGCAGGGTCGACCGCCACCACCACGCGCACCATGGGCAGGGGGTTGCCCTCGGCGTCCTTCGGCAGCGAGGAGACGCGGGTGTTGTCCAGCACCTCCTGCGTCCACAGCGCGCCCACCGCTGCGGCCTTGAAGGCCTCCTCCACCGTCGCCGGGTACTCGCGGCGGAAGTCGTGGATGCCCTTCTCGTAGACGGAAATCTTCGCCCGGCGCCAGGCGAGCTGCGCGTCGTCCAGCTCGAAGCCGTGCGCCTCGCGGCAGAGGGCGGCGTACCGCTCCTCCTCGCTGGTGCGCTCGAAGCCGGGCGGCACCTCGCGCCGGTACTCCTCCTGCCAGAACCAGGGGACGAAGATGAGCTCGAAGTCGTTCTCCCCCTTCTGCGCCGCCATGCACAGGTGGTGGAAGAGGCCCTGGGGCCCGTCGCTGGTGCTCTCCAGGATGACTTCGGTGCCCGGCGCCGTCGGCACGCCCTCCATGACGCCGCGCATGTGCGTCGCGGCGTTGGGCCAGAAGGCCACCTCGCTGCCGTGGAAGTACTGGATGGTGGAGGAGCGGCCCGTCCCTTTCGCGCCCGCAGTGCCCACCTTGTAGCCGGAGGACAGCTTGTCGAAGAGGAGCTCCTTCGCGTTGGAGGCGCTCGTCGAAGGCTTCACCAGGGCCGGAACGTGGTCGTGGTACCTCTTCGCCATGTCGAAGAGGTTCACCGTCGCCGCGTCCTCGTGCGTGAGGATGTAGGCGCGCACGCCCTTCAGGTGGCTCACCTTCCAGTAGAAGCGGGCCTCGACGTACGTGCTGCAGCCCTGCTGGCGCCCCTTCAGGACGATGGCGCGCACGAAGCCCCGGCGCTTCAGCTGGGCCTCCAGCCGCTCGTGGATGTACAGCTGCGCGCGGTTCAGCTTCAGCGCCGGCAGCTCCCCGCCCGTCACCTCCTTCGGGCGGATGCGCAGGCACCGCGAGGCGTAGTGCGGGAAGTCGTCCTTCAGCCGCTGGCGGATGGCCTTCTCTCGCGCAGAGAGGGGCGCTGGGGCCGCGCCCTGGCGGGACTCGGCCGCGCGGCGGCGGGCGGGGGCGCTCATTCCAGCGCCCCCAGCGCGTCCTCGTGGCTGAACTGGACGGTGGTCTCCACCTTGTCGACGAAGAGGCGCAGGTGCTTGCCCAGCAGCTCCAAGGACTTCGTCTTGTCCCAGAGCTTCACCTTGGCCACGGTGCCGATGGCCTCGCCGTCCACGGTGAGCTGCTCCACCTCGATGGAGGAGATGGCTCGGCGCAGGTGGGCCGGCATCTCCTTCAGCGGCAGCAGCGCCCCGGTGGGACTGAAGGCGTCGCCGATGTCCGTCCGGGCGATGAGGAGCAGCTCGCGCAGGACGTCGTCCGCCTTCACCTCAACGCGCTCGGCCCGGGCGGCCTTGGCGGCAGCCACGGCTTCCTGGACCTTGGGATTTCTTAGCAACTTCGAGGCCGTCACCTCGGCGGACCGCTCGGAGTAGCCGGCGCGCATGGCGGCCTGCTTCCCGTTGAGGTCGACCAGGTACTCCTGGACGAAGCGCTCCTGGTTCGGCGTCAGCGCATGGGCGCGCGACTCACCCGCCGGCGTCTTCCGGCCAGAGCGCGTGCTGGGCTTGCGAGGAGGCGTGCTTCCCACACCGCCGAGTCTCGGGTGTCGCGTGGACAACGTCCGGCCCGGGCGCGGGAGGCCGCCCCTTCTTCATGGGTACAGGGGACTTTCCCCGGCTCACCACGGAGGAGTCGTGCGCCTGCTCTACTGCCCTGCCTGCCGCACCCACCGACCCGCGGACATGCGCCACTGGTGCTCTGGCCTGGAGGAGCTGCGCCAGCGCGCCGAGCGGCTCAGGACCTGCCCGCACACCTACGCGTCCCGTGTGCCGGGGACGCAGGACTGGTACTGCTCGGACTGCGACTACCTCGGCCCGCGCCCGAAGGGGACCCGAGAGCGCAGCTGACACCTTCAGCCCTGGCGCTCGGGCTCGTCGCCCCACAGCGCGAGCTGCCCTTCCGGCTCCGTCCGCTTCCGCGTGGCCCGGGGGGCGGGCTCTACCGGGGCTGCCGGGAGCGGCTCTCTCTGTGCGTAGGCCTGGGCCGCCTTCCGGAGCCGGTCCTGGGCGCGAGAGAACTCCTCCTCGTCCCCGTCGTCCGCCTCCGCGTAGGCCAGCGCCGCAGCCGTCAGCCTGTCCCAGGGCGTGGCATATGGCTCGCGCAGCGGCTCCGACATGGACCGCCCGCGGCGCTGCCGCATGAGGTGCCCGTGACAGCGCCGGTGCCTGGGCGCCCGGGGCCGGGTGCAGTCGCCTTCGGAGCACTGGTCTGGAGAGCGGCAAGAGGCCATGGACGCCACTACTGTGCCGCACACCCGAGCAGCGCGCACGAGATGCGCGCTGCCCAGCGACGTTCAGGTCCGTGGCCAGGTTCTGCATGGCGCCCGCCCAGGCGGCGCAGGAGGAAGAAGCGCAGGAGGGGTAAGGACTACCCATGTCTGCGGTTATCGGCGCCCCACCTGCGCTGCCATGCTTCCTCGCGTCGTCCGCCTCCCTTCGGCATGGAGTAGACTTGCGTAATGGCCACTACGAGGGGCTGTCCCTGATTAGCGCAGCCAAAGAAACATGGATGCGACGTGCAGGACGGCGAGGTAGCTGGTCGCCATCTTGTCATAGCGGGTGGCGACAGCACGAAAGCGCTTGAGGTCATGGAAGAAGCACTCCACCCGATAGCGCAGCCGGTACAGGGTGCGGTCTAACGGCAACGCCCGCTTGCGGCTCGGGTTCGAATGGATGACAGGCTTCATCCTGAGCTTTCGAACGTTGGCGCGAATGCGGTCGGCGTCATAGCCGGTATCCGCGATCAAAGCGGCGCCCTCTGCGTGCACCAGAAGTTCTTCGGCCATTGTGTACTCGTGCTGCTGGCCGCGCGTCAGCGCGACGTGTTGAGGCAATTCTGAGATCACCTCTACACCTTGAACCAAGCCCCATGGGCGCGGGGACTGAATATGGTAGTGTGGCGCCGCCATCCTACTCACCGCGAGGCAATTTTGCATTTCACGCCAGCACCTCAAAAGTGGCCGCTCAAAGCCGCCTTCCTTTTCATCCTCTGCATGCCGGCCATTGCAGTGGCCGCCGGCGCACCCTCTATTGATGGAAAACTGGGAGGAGTGGAATGGACCGACTCGTCGGTCCAGAAAGCACAGCTTCCATACGGCACTATCAAAGCCTTGTACTCCAATGCCACTCTGTACATCGCCGTAGACATGGTCTTGGATGAGCATGACGATGGCCTGTTCAATGGCCGCTATCCTCCCAAAGGGGATGGCTTGGACGTCATTTTCGATTCGTCATCCGCAGGCAAGGGAAATATCGATATCCAAGACATTGCCTTTACCCGCAAAGGAGACATTGGGGCTCCGCATCGATATACGTGTCAAACTTGTCGGACCAAGGACCAGAAAACGCTCGAAACAAAATCCCAGATCGCGATGGGTTTTGGAGCATCTCCTGATTCCGCCAATCCACATCTCATCTGGGAGTTGTCGATTCCAATAAGCGAGATTAACGCACGTGAGGGGGAAGCCGTTCGTCTCTGGTTGAAATTCTGGTCCGAATCTCCTCATATCGATGGTGAATACTTTCCTGAACTGTCGGACGGTGAATCCTCCCCTAGGAAGTTGGAATTCAAGCTTGAATCGGCTCAAGTGCAGGCCACCGCGCCAGCAATAGCGTCAACTACCCTGGCAGCATCGCAAGGCCGGACGATGGTCGTGCTTGATGATGGAACCATTGAAGTCAAGTCTTCTGATGGGATGCGCAGCGTCCTGACCAAGGATGGGCGCTTTCGCCTGCGCCCAGGAGATCAACTGCCCTCCAGTACTCCTGTTGAAGCCCCGGCGGCCATCCTACCCGTATTTGCTAACGACTCCCCTATGGCTACTTGGCTTGAGTCACACAACACAGGGTTGCTCAAGACGATCAAGCGGCTGCTCAACGATGATCCCGCGCTCATTTCAAACTACCTCAAGAGCGAGCGCAACATGAGTGTCTTCAATAAAATCGATCGCAGGGCCGACGTAATCAACTTCCTCAGCACAACTCCATGAGTCACATCAACTCTAGACCATTTTTCTTGATGCTCCTGGTTTGTCTTGCTGATTCAGCGGCGGCTGGCGGTACAAGCACCTCCGGAAAATCGCCAGAGGCGCCAGGAGTCGGCGAGCGGCTCGACCAGTTCCTGAAGAATGCAGAGCGACAGCCTGAAGAGGTGGCAGAACAACTATTTGTCCCACCACTCCCTGACGCAGCAACAACTGACGAGGGGACCAAAGCCGAATACCAGAAGGCGCTGCGGTCCTATTACGAATATCGCCAATCGGGATATCAACATCGAAAGGCAGTGTTTGCCTGGCAGCTTCTCTCCTCGAAAATAATCTTTGCTGTCGTTGTCTTATTGGTGTTGATTGGTGTTTATTTTTCGTGGATTCAGCTGACTGGACGAACCTACAGACACCCTTCCGCATCGAAACTCCAGAAACTGGGCACCCAACAGGGCAAGCCCGCAAACAACACTCAATCAGTCGAAACTCCCACAGCAGAAGATAGCGCGCTCAAAGCACCTCCTGATTCGGGCGCAATGAAATTCAAGGCTGCGCTCGATGGAATAGAAGTCTCCTCTCCTGTTCTTGGGGTAGTTATCCTTGTGATATCCATCGTCTTCTTCTATCTCTATCTAGTGGTTGTATACCCTATTCATGACGCATTCTGATGCACTGAGTGCGAGTTGCAAATCCTGCCGAAAATAGGCATGGACCTGCCCCGGGTGCGTTCGCTCTTGGGCGTGTGCACCATCAGGAGGATGACGTGTGGAAGCGGGTGGCTCCGCTGCTACTACGCCACAGGCGCGAGACGCGACGTGGGTGGCTCAGGTGAGATGACCATGCGGTGCTACGCGGCATTGTCTTCGTGTTCAAGACGGGTATCGCCTGGGAGGACCTGCCGGCGGAGGTGTTCCGCGTCCGCGGCATCACCTGTTACTCGCGCCGGAGCTGCGCAGGCGGCAGCCCCTCCGGCCGGTCCGGACCGAGGCCTCGCGGATCCGCAGCCTCGTCCTCAGGCAGTGGTGGTTTGCGGCAGCGGGCTATGCCCTTCCACCGTGCCTCAATCTGGGCCCGTCCGCACGGGAGCCGCTTGGTGGGCACTTCGCCCTCGGACCTCCGTCGCTGGGGAAGTATGGGGATTCCCATGCTTCCCCTCGACCGTCGGCAATACCGACGGTCGCCCCGTTCCTCGGAAGTGAGAAACGGGGTGTAGCTCAGAAACGAGAAGCGCCGACGAGGCTCAGAAGTGAGCAACGGCCGGGAGGAGGTCACAACGGTTGTGACCCCCTCCTGGATTTCCCGGAGGCCCCCACCCAGGACAAGGGTCACATCGGATGTGACCCCCACCACTCCGGGAATCTCCGGAGTGGCGTCGCGCGCGGTGGGGGTCTGTTCCGTTCAGCCCCCCACTCTATGAATCCGCAGAGTGCGTGCCTGGGCGGAGCAGGAGCCGAGGCGAGGGGTCTTCCCGGTCCAGCCCCCCGTTCTGCGAATTCGCAGAACGGGCCCCCTTAAAACTACCCAGGTCCTGGGTAGTTAATCTGGCCCGGCGCGGGACGTCACAGCCCTAGTTCCGCGCGCCACCCGGGGATGAACATGTCCGGCTCCGTGGCCCCAAAACCGCCGCGCTCGGCAAGCCGCTCCAGGGACTGCGCAGTGCCGTAGCGCCGCGAGCACTCGGCGTAGGCGCGCTCAGCCAGGGCCTACGGGATGGTTCGAGGGATGCCCGCGTCAATGTCCTTCTGGATCACCAGCAATGGGAAGCGGCGCTCATTCATGGTGCGTGCTCCTCTCAGAAAGCCGGCCACCTGGCCCGCTCCTCGTCCGACACCTCGTCACCGCCCAGGGTCTCCTCCCCTACGTCGTAGAGGGCGCAGGAGTGACAGAGGAGCGCCCAGCACTTCGTGCACTCCGCCCGGTCGTCTCGCGCGAGGCTCCCGCAGTCCTTGCAACAGTCCGAGTTCGTAGCGGGTCCTTCGGCCGCTTCGTCCGGCGCGGCGCGCGCTTCACCTCGGGGACCGGCTCCTGTGGCGTGAGACGGTCTGCCCCCCAGGTGGCAAGGGCCTGCCCTGCCGCACTTCCGAGCACGGCGAGAACCCCTCGAGCAGCCTCCATGGCCAACGTCTTCACCCACGGCTTCATCGAGTCCTCCTGCGCCATGGGTAGCGCGGAGGGCCCACAAGCACGTCTAGAATGGAGCAACACAGCCCATTTTTTGGACAGATTCTCCACCATGTTACTGTTTGACAATGGGTGAGCAGGCACATGGACGCGTCAGGGTTTCCGACTTGTACCGAAACACACTGCAGGCCGTTCTGACGCAGTCGCTAAACTTGGGCGAGCCGCTCTCGGAGAGCGAGATTGAATCCTACATCTCAGGTGATGGCCCTGAGGAGCATGAATTCAAGGCGGAAGGTGGGGCAACCAACCCCAACCGCCCCAAAAGTTACCACCTTGGGCGCGTGAAATACTTCTCTAATCGGTTCAGAAGTGGCGCCCCGGTCGAGCCCATCCTCATCACGTTCCTCCCCTTTGTCGGGTGGTGTGTCGGTGATGGAAGTCATCGTCTCTTGGGCGCACACTTCGCTGGGGTGTCGTGGATCGATGTCATCGTGGCGCCGGAAGCGCAGCACCTACTTCGTCGTCCTAATCCTGAGAGCACTGGCTATTGAGCAGAAGGCCGCCGTCGGAGCCGACTCCGCATCATGTGCAGCGTGTTCATCCGGATGCCCGTCTCCGCATGGACGGCACCGGGCGTCGCGCCCCGGAGTAGTTATCCACGGGCGAGTGCCGCGAGGCGCCGGGCCTCGCGCGCGTCCCCGCAAGCCCGGCCCGCGCAGGCGCACGTCCTCTTCCGCCTTCCGGCGATTCCGGGGCGCGGGGGCCTCCAACAGCAGCAGGAGCTGCTCCGGCTCGCGGCAGGCCATGGCTACTCGCCAGCCGTCTTAGCGCCCTACTGCGGACCCGTCGTCGGCAGGTCCCGGTAGGTGCTGTCGCAGATCGTCTGGATGGCAGCACAGCGGTAGTAAAGCCGGGCCGGGTGCGTCACGCCGCACCCGGCGGCGAGCTCGACGCCGATACATCCCAGCTCCTCGTGTAAATCCCCAGGGCGACACGTCATGCCTTTTTGCCTCCTGAGGTGAAGGCCGACGTGGCCAGGGCTGCGAGCCCGCGCAGCGGCCGGGACGGGGCCTTCTTCGGGGCCTTCGGCTTCCGCGCCTTGGGCGCGCGAGGAGCGGCGGCCTCGGTCAGAACCGGAGGTGGAGGTGGGGCCAGCGCGTCCTGGGCGCGGACGGCCGCGGCGAGTGGATCATCCCCCCAAGAGAGCTCCACCAGGACGGACGGCGCCCCCTGGGCCTGTGCGTACACCCAGCGCACCAAGGGCGAGGCGTCGTCCAGGCGGAGCTGCCGCGCCACCTCGTCGCGGATGCTCTTCATCGCGATGGGGAGGTTGTCCCCGCTGTCGAGAGCCCGCAGGGACATGCGCGTCAGGCGCACCACCAGCAGGGCGGGGCCGCTCCAGCCTGGCCAGAGCAGGTGGGTGGCGGCGCGCTGTCCCTTCGCGCGCTTGTGGCGCTGCATGTGGTGCTCGCGCCGATTGGAGGTGTTCACGGTCTCCACCGGCACCTCGAAGCGGATGCAACTCACCGATGGTCCTCCTCGGGAGCGGCGCCAGCTGAATCCGCAGCCACAGCCGCGCCTTCAGTACTTAGAGCGGGAGGCGGTAGGAGGCGCACTTCCCCTCCGTCCGCAGTTGCCAAGGGCGTTCCCCCTCGTCGAAGCATCCTTGGCAACGTGGACGGCGTCCCCAATCCTCGCCCCAGGGGCGAAGCTGACGACCCGTGCCCTCTTCTTGAATGACGACGGCACTACATCGCACGTGCATGCAGTCGTTGGACCATCGAAAGGTTGTCGCAAGCCACTACGCGTGTACGGGCTCGTCCTCCCTCGCCCCTGGGATGAAGCACGTACAACCGGGATTACGGATGTGGTCGCCCCCTACCCTTGGCTAAGCAGCGATGCGTCTCTCAACTCGCTCGACCGCATAGGCCTGCCATTACACCGAGGCGGCTCGTCGTTCAGGCAACGCCGCGACTGTTTAAGAGCGAGCAATAAGCCAACCCAGGAGGATGCCACACTGAAGGAGCCGCATCAGAACCAAGCTCCTCCCATTGGGAGCCCCAGGCCAGAAACAACCCCACAACTTTAGGGCTGGTTTGATGCGACTTCTGCCCTGGAAGTCTATCACGAGGACACGGATGGGTGAATCTAGACCCATCATACCACTACCCAATAGATTGTCCTGCTCAGTCCAACCTCATTAGGGAGACTGCACCCACACCCCTAGTGCAAACTGATTTCTTGACGTCCGGATTCTGCGGTCGTATGCGGGGGAAGGGGGAAGCAGAGGCTGAGAGCGTCAAGGTGCGCGTTTTTGTTGGCGATTTTTATCCAGGCTCGCATCGCCTACCAGCCCTGAAAACTACCCAGCATGCGTTAGCACTCAGCACCCGTGACTGCTAACGGTGAGCTTGACTGGTCACCGCAGGGAAGATAAATCCCGACGAACTCAACAGGAGGTCTTACATTAGCTAGAAGCAAAGCGCGCACATGCGCGCACAAAAAAGGCCCCCACGGTTTGCCGACCATGGAGGCCCTGAAATCCCCGCTTACTCTGACGAATGGTATCTGACAGGTTATCGCGGTTGGTCTTGGAACCCTGACCGTGGCGATAGATAGCCCCCTATCCCTAACCCGTCAAGATCACTGTGTCCGTAGACGCGTGGGTCGGTGTAGGCATTTTCGCCTTTACCACTGAAATCATGTCGTCACAGGGGATTTCCTGTGAGGGCAATGCCACAAGTCTGCCCTGAGCAATCAGGGCACTGTTGTAAAACCTCTGGGGCGCACGGATGCACTGAAACATGAATATCGTGATTTCGTATGATTTGGACAGCCATCACACGGCGGTGAAGAATTTGGCATGCGCCAATGGATTCTCCGACCAGGTTATGACCACTGCTGGCTGGAAGACGCTGCCGAACACCACGTTGATCGGTGACTTCCCCAGCGCGAAGGACGCCGCCGACGCGTTCAAGCGCCTCGCCAAGACGGCAGCGCCTTACGTGAAGGTTGAAAAGGTGCTGGCGTGCCCGATGGGCGTCGCATGGGTAACCAACGAGTAGTCGCTCGCGCCCAAACGTAGTGCGGGGCCACTCTCGTAGGAGGGTGGCCCCTCTTATTTTGTCGATGCTGACTTTCCTACTGCCTGTCGTGGCGACCCCTGCTCCCCTCCCATAACTCAGAGCCCGCGCGCGAGAGACTGGGCGCCTTGCCACCCACCTGGAGCACGAAGGCAGACTCCCTCAGGCGGCGCTCCAGGCGGCCCGGTGGCGTGCGCTCCGCGTCTAAGCCTGGGCTGCGGTGACGCGGACAGTGGCGCCATCCCATCTCCGCTTCCACCTCGCACTCCAAGCCGCCCGGCAGTGGGACGCCGCACAGGGAGGGCTTCCAGCCGTCGAAGCGCGCGAGAAAGTCCTTCCGCCCCAGGTGGGTGGTGAGGACGGTGCGCCGTCGGTCCCGGTAGCGCGCGTCCAGGACGTCGTGCAGCAGCCCCAGGCCGACGTCACCGAGGCGCTCCGTGCCGACGTCGTCCAGCACCAGCAACTGCGCGCGGCGCACGTCCTCCAGGCGCTCGCGGCCCGCCTGGCTGAACACGTCCATGGACGCGAACTCCCCCGCCGCGAGGAAGAGGCCGGGCAGCGCCGGCCGCCCGCCCCCGCTGGCGCGGCCCCAGGGGTACGCGCGCACGAAGGCGGCCAGGGCTACCACCGCCGCCTGCGTCTTGCCGGTGTCGGGCGGCCCCATGAGCAGAAGCCACGGGTGCGGCATGGTGCCCTGCCGGACCTCCAGGTGGTGCTCGTCCGGGGGCAGCGTCGGGCGGGGCTGGGCCAGCCATGCGCGTACCGCGCGCAGCGTGTCGCGCGTCTCGTCCAGCGTGTGCAGGCCCTGGACATGTCGGATGCCCACACCCATGCGCGCCAGGTGCGCCGGTACATCCACGCGGGCCTGCGCCTCACCCTCTTCGCGGGAGCGCCGCAGCTGGCACTCGTACTCGGCCACCTCGCGCAGCCGCCACATGTCCCACCACGTGTGGGCATGCTCCACGCCCGGTCGCGCGCCGGGACAGTCCGGCGGGCAGAGGATGAGGGCGCGGCCTTCCGCGGCGAGCTGCCGGGACTCGTCGCGGTGGGCGCGCGCGAGGGCGCGGACGCGCTCCCGCAGGCTGACGTGCATCGGGGCTTCGGACTCGGGCGTGTTGCAGGTGGACATGGTGAACCTCAGAAGGGCTGGGGGAACTCCTCGGGCTGGGAGGCTGGTGCGGGCGCGGTGGAGGCGCGGCGCCCGGGCGGGCCCGCGCCGGTGCGCGTCTCTGGTTGGGCGTTAGCGTCCCAGCGCCGGACGAGCATCCCGAGGTGGTCCACGCGCTGGCCGAAGGTGGCCGTCAGCCCGTTGCGCCAGCGCCGCAGCACCTCCGGGACGCCGCCGGCGCCGGCCCAGGCCAGCAGCTGGCGCGACGCGGGCTCGTCCCGGGACGACACCCAGGTGTAGGCGACACGCTTCGCCTCGCGGAAGACGCGGTCCACGCCGTCCTGGAGGGCTTCCGCGGGCGCGCTGCCGTCCTGGCCCAACTCGAAGGGGAGCGCGTCCGGCACCAGTGCAACCGGCGGCAAGGCCACCGGGACGACAGGTCCTGCCGGCGCGGGTGTGGGGGCTTCGGGCGCCACGAGGCGGACTCCCTCGTTCCCCAGGGCGCGCAGCACCTGGCGCACCAGTTCGAGGACGCCGTCCTCCGCCAACCACGTGGGTGCGTACGCGTCGGCGCACGCCAGCACCAGGTGCCCGTCCTCCAGCGCCACCGGGGTGACGCGCAGGCGCAGCTGGCCCACGACGTGGGCACGGCCATCCGCGTCCATCATGTCCAGCACCTGCCGCCACGCGCGGGCGTGCGGCGTCTCCGGGAGCGTCCCCGGGCTCGGAGGCGCGTCCGCGGGTGCGGACGGCAGTGGGTCCACGCTCCACGTCCGGGATAGGAGCTGCTCCGCCACCTCGTAGCCCCCGTGCGTCGTCCCCTTCAACACGTAGACGAGGGACGCGCGCTGCCGGCTGCTCAGCTCCCCGCGGCACACCGGGGAGCGCGGGACGAGGCTGAACACCTCGCGCCACTCCTCCAGTGGGCGGCGCTGCAGGGCCTCCAGTGCGTCCGCGAGCAGCTGCCGGGAGGTGCGCTCCCCCCAGGGGGTGAAGCCGTGCGGCGCGGCGAACTCGTTCCAGGCCGCGCGCAGGGCTTGCACCTGGGCAGGAAGCGTCTCCGGCTTCCGGTGCTCGCGGAGGGGGGCCGAGTCACGTTGCCCGTCACGCTGGGCCTGCGTGACAGGCCCCTGCGCGCCCCCTGCTTCCTGGGCAGAGGGAGAGGGAGGAGGAGATGAAGACTTCTTCTCCTGTGTCACCCTGGCATTCAGCGTGACAGCGTGACTGTCACGCTGCCGGACTCGCTGGTTTCTCTTCCTCTCCCTCGCAAGTTCTCGA
>NZ_RAWE01000230.1 GCF_003611695.1 Corallococcus carmarthensis
GCGCTTCTCCGCCGCCTCGCGCACGTGCAGCTTCCCGTCCAGGGGCAGCACGTCCAGGAGCACGTTGAGCGAACCGTCCTTGTTCACGAACGCGCTGCCCGCGCGCACCCAGATGCTCCCGCCCTTGCCCTCGCGGATGGAGAACACCGCCAACCGCTTCCCCGCCATCAGCATCGACACGCTTCCCCCTTCAGAATCCCGCGCCACCACGGCCCGGGCACCTCGCTGGCTCGACCGCCTGAGGTCGCGTCGGGGCTTGAGCAGTCCGCGTGCCAGCGGCGTGCTCCTCTGAAGTCGCGTCAGTGCACCGTGCGGCGGTGCGTGCGGCGTCCACGCGCGGGGATGGGCGTGGATGCTCCAGCGCGTGTCTTGCGCGGTGAGAGACGGGGCTGAAGAGCCTGCACGGAAGGGTTCAGTTCGCCGCCGTGCTTTCCAACGCAGGATTGTCGCAGCACTGCTGCGACAATTGGGGGCGGGACGTGTCTTCGAGCGCGCGGAACGATGGCTTCGAGGCCACACGGGCCGCGCCTTGACGGGCCTGGGGTGACCTCCTAGAACGGCCGGGCCCTTGGGTGCCCATGCCGGGCCTTCAAGAGGGAAGCCGGTGTGAGTCCGGCGCGGTCCCGCCACTGTGAACGGGTTGCCCTGAGGTCCAGGGCTGGAAGCCTCGGCTGTCACCACTTTCGCGTCAGCGGATGCGAAGGGAAGGTGGAGGGTTCCTTCCAGAAGGGCGCAGCGTGCGCCCACGTCTGGAGCCTGTCAGCCAGGAGACCTGCCCAGGGGTGCGGCAGCGGTGCTGCCGTAAGGCCTTCTCTCTTCGACGGAGGGAGCGGAAGGCGGAGCATGTGGCGCTCGCTTCTCGCCCGGACCGTCGTGGGTCTGGTGCTCAGCTTCCAGGGACAGGCCCAGGCCGGGCAGGAAACGCCTGCGCCCGACGAGGCGCCCCTTCCTGAGTTCGTCCTCCCCACCGTGGAGGTCATCGGCAGGGAAGTCCCCGCGTCACCCGTCGACTCCGCTCCACGCCGCGACCCCACCGGCGCCATCACCGTCATAGATGCTCGCGAGCGCGTGGGCGAAGCGCGTGACACGGCGGAGCTGCTCGGCGGATCCGCGAGCCTCGTGGTCCAGGACTCCGGCGGGTACGGACAGAGCAAGAACCTCGTGGTGCGCGGCGCGTCCTCCAATGGCGTGCTCGTGTTCCTGGATGGGATTCCGCTCAACGGTGCGGGCGGCGTCGCGGACCTGTCGCTCATCCCCGTCGCGCTGCTGGAGCGGATGGAGATCCTTCGCGGCGCGGCCGGTGCCCGCTACGGCGCGGGCGGTCTGGGCGGCGCGGTCAACCTCGTCACCCGCGCGCCTTCGTCGCGGCTGCTGACCAGCGGTGAGGTCACCTACGGCAGCTTCGACACCGTGATGGCCCATGTCGCCGCGTCGGGCGCGCTGCTCGATGGACAGGCGCTGGTGCTGCTGCATGGCGGCCGTTCGCAGGGCGACTTCAGCTACCGCGTCGACGAACTGCCCGCGCTGGACGACAACCCGCTCACGCAAGAGGTCCGCACGCGCAACGACGCTCGTGGTGGCGGCGCGCTGCTGAAGTACCGGCACGGCCTGGATGGTGGCGGACGCGTGGACGTACTCGCGGAGCTGTCGCTGGAGGACCGCGCACTCTCCGGCACCGTGCAGAACCCCACCGTGTCCCGCCGTCAGGAACAGACGCGTCTGTCATTGGGCGCGCGCTGGGGACGGCCCTTCGGGGACACGGGTGAGGGCAGTGCTCGCGGCTTCTTCCGTCGCGACTGGCTGGACGTCACCGGCGGAAGCACCGGCGTGGATGCCGGCGCGCAGCACTACACCGTGGGCGGCGTGGAGGTGGAGGGGCGCGCGGTGCTGGGCCGCAATGCGCTCGCCATCACGCTCGCCGGATCATCGGAGTCCGTCACGCAGGCGGTGGGGGGCCAGGCCGCGTCGTGGTGGCGCGCGAGCGTCATGGCCATGGACGAACTGTCCCTGTTCTCCGAACGCCTGAAGCTCGTGCCGTCGCTGCGCGTGGAGCGCGTAGGCCACTACACGCTCCTGTCGCCCAAGCTGGGCGCGAGCGTGGACCTGGGCCACGGCTTTGGCGTGCGCGCCAACGCGGGCCAGTCCCACCGCGCGCCGTCGTTCCTGGAGCTCTACATCCGTCAGGGCCTGTTGCTGCCCAACCCGGAGCTCAAGCCCGAGCGCGCCCTGTCCGTGGACGCCGCGGCCCTGTGGCACGACGACGTGTGGAACGTCACCGCGGGCGGCTTCGCGGCGGTGTACGAGAACCTCATCGCCTACGAACTGTACCCACCGATGCTCGCCAAGCCGTACAACTTCGCCGCCGCTCGCGTGTGGGGCGCGGAGGTGGAGGTGGAGGCCCGTCCTCGTGCGTGGCTCATCGCCACCAGCAGCTATGCGTGGACCCGCACGCAGAACCGCTACGGCGACCCTCGCTACTTCGGCAAGGAGCTGCCGTACCGCCCGCGCCACAAGTGGGTGGGCCGGCTGCGCGTGGGACCGGACTGGCTCAACGGCCGCACGGAGGTGCTCGTCCAGTCCGCGCAGTTGATCAACCGCGTGGGCGAGGCGCGCCTGTCCCTGCCTTCACGCACCTGGGTGAGCGTGGGCGCCTCCAGCACCTTCCTGCGCAAGCCCGACCTCACCGTGTCGTTCGACGTGAAGAACCTGCTCGATGCGCGGACCGCCGACTACACCGGCATGCCGCTGCCCGGCCGCGCCGCGTACGTGACGCTCGCCGTGGCGCTCGACCCTTCTCCCCCCGAGGCCTCCCATGTCGCGTCTCCTCCCTGATGCGCGGCTCGCGCTGCTGCTGTCGGCCCTGTCGGCGGCGCTCCTCACCGGCTGCCCGGAGGAGAAGGTCCTGTGCACTTCCGGCCTGGATGTCTGCGGCGCTGAGTGCGTGGACCTGCAGGGCGACCCGTCGAACTGCGGCGCGTGTGGTGCCGCCTGTGGAGCAGGGGAGACGTGTCAGGCGGGCGTGTGTGGATGCCAGCCGGGCACGGAGGTCTGTGGTGGCGCGTGCGTCGCGATCGCGAGCGACCCGCTGAACTGCGGTGCTTGCGGCGCCGCGTGTCCCTCCGGGCAGGTCTGCGAATCCGGCACCTGCCGCGAGGGCTGCTCCGCCGGTGCCGAGCGGTGCGGGGACAGCTGTGTGGTGCTCGCGAATGATCCGCTCAACTGCGGCGCGTGCGGCGCGGTGTGCCCGGACGTGCAGTCCTGCCACGCGGGCCGGTGCATGTATGACGTGGTGACGGCCTGCTACACCAACGGGCAACTCGTCGGCATCCAGGCGGGGACGGACCTCATGGGGCCCCGGCGGCAGTTCGGCTCTGGCGTGCAGTCGCTGGCGGCGTGGGATGGCGTGGTGCTGGCGGCGGACGCGGCGCGCTCGGTGTTGTCGCAGGCTCCGGCGGGGGCGCTGGGGACGGTGGCGGAGGAGGACTCGCTGGGCGCGGTGGCGTCTTCGCCCAATGACATCCTCGTGGATGGTCCGTATGTGTATGTCCTCGACTCGGTGAACAACACGCTCCAGGTGCTCAAGCGGGAAGGGGCCGCGCAAGGCGGTGGCTTGGGAGTGCGCACGGTGGGGCAGGTGAACCTGGGCGCGAACACCAGCCCGCAGGTCATCGCGAAGCGCGGCGACACGTTCTACATCCCGCTGTTCGGCACGGCCGGCTCCGACTTCAAGCAGGGCAACGCCGTGGCGCGCGTCAGCGTGAGCGACCCCGAACACCCGCGGCTCGTGGACACCGTTCCGCTCACGGGCCTGGACCTGAAGTCCTTCGACGGCGGGATGACGATGGCGCTTCCGTACGCGGCGGTGTCCGTGGACGCGGGCGTCTACGTGGCGCTCACCAACCTGAACCCCGCGAATGACTATCTGCCCAACGGGCCCGGGATGCTCGCGCGCATCGACCCGGCGGATGGCGGGGTGCACGCCATCGACCTGGGCGCGAAGGATTGTCTCAACGCGGGCGACGTGCAGGCGGTGGGCGACCAGCTGGTGGTGAGCTGTCTGGGCGAGGCGGTGTTCGACACCGCGAGCGGCTACCGCGCGAAGGCGGTGCGGGCCACGGGGCTGGTGCTGGTGAAGGATGACAAGCCCGTGGCGTCGTATGCGCTGTCGCCGGGCTGCACGGGCGGGCCGGAGAACGGCTGCGACCTCGCGGTGGGGGGGCGGCTCGCGGTGGTGGGCAATGCCGTGTACGTCACGGACGTGAACGCGGGCCGCGTG
This sequence comes from Corallococcus carmarthensis, assembly GCF_003611695.1. Lineage (GTDB taxonomy): Bacteria > Myxococcota > Myxococcia > Myxococcales > Myxococcaceae > Corallococcus > Corallococcus carmarthensis. The sequence goes on from NZ_RAWE01000230.1 coordinate 4,277, forward strand.
TTCGTGGTGGAGGTGCGCGATGGCCAGCTCGTGGAGCGGCGTGGCAATTCCACTCCTGCCGCGAAGGGCCCGGCGCTGGACGCGTGTCCGGTGGACCCGAGACGCGTCGTGTCCAACGCCATCGACATCGTCGCGGTGCCCTGAAGCGTTGCATTGACAAGCCTTGCCGTCCGCCATACTCCAGCGCGCGTCGTTGGTACGCCGCCTCCGCACGAGGTGGCGTTTAAAGGGAACCCGGTGTGATTCCGGGACTGCCCCGCAGCGGTGATCAGGAACGAACGCCGTCCTCGCAAGCACTGGCTCCTCAAGGAGCTGGGAAGCGACGGCCAGTAGGTGGGTGACCCGATGAGGGCCTCCCGCGCCTGTGAGTCCGAAGACCTGCCACGACCCATGCCCCCGGGCATGGCCAGACCGGAGCCTCCGAGGGGAGGTGACGGAGGTCTTCCGCTCGCGCGGCGTGTCGTGTCCTGACGTGTCCCTCGTTCGCGGTCCGCTCTCCGTCCTCGCCCCTTGGATTCACCTCGCCCGTGGGGGCGATGCAAGGGAGCAGTCGCGGATGAAGACAGAGCGGATGATGACGGGGCGGGGACTCAAGGGCTTCGCGTGGGTGCTGACGAGCCTCGCGATGGCGCTGGCCGGCACGGGTTGCGGCGATGAGTGCGTCGATGACTTCGACTGCCGCGACAAGGGCGGCGCCCCCTCGGGACAGCACTACACCTGCGTCGAGAACACTTGCGAGCTGACGTCCAACTCCGTGCCCGACGCGGGCACGGAGACCGATGCCGGCACGAGCACGGATGCTGGAACGACGACAGACGCGGGCACGACCACGGATGCGGGTACGACCAGCGACGCGGGCACGAGCACCGATGCCGGGACGACCACGGATGCGGGCACGACCGACGCAGGCACGACGACCGACGCTGGCACGACCACGGATGCGGGTACGACCAGCGACGCGGGCACGGTGACGGATGCGGGCACGGAGACCGACGCTGGCACGGGGACCGACGCCGGCACGGATCCGTGCGAGAGCGCCACGTACGACCCGAAGCTGGGCACGCTCCAGCTCCAGACGGGCTTCGTGGCCGGTGAGTCCGCGCCGCTGCCCTCGTCCTCGGGCCCGGTGGGCGTGACGCCTGGCCCGACGTACTCGCTCTACACGGTGGTGTCGGAGGGGTACTCCGGCCCGCATGCGCTGTACTCGCTGGGCACGTGGCCGCAGGTGTCGCTGGGCGCGATGCCGCTGTTCGACGTGGCGGCTCCCGCCGACCGGAGCCCCTCCGCCGTGCTCTTCCTCAGCTCCTTCGTGGAGACGGATGGCCAGCGCGTCCTCACCGGCTACACGAAGTCCGGCGCGGGCTTCCCGGGCTCCGTGGGTGTGTATGACATCGCCACGCCCGCCAGCTCCACCTACGTCTCCGCGCCGAGCAACTTCTCCGCGGGCGTCGTTCCGGGCGCGTTCCTCATCAACGGCGGCGGGCTCGACACGGTGTCGGCCGGCCTGGCCATCTACGCGCTGAAGACGGACGCCTCTCCGTTCACCGCGCTGAAGGTGGGCACGCTCCCGCCGGAGACGGGCGGCAGCGGCTTCACCGCCGTGTCCACCAACGGCGTCGCGGTGCTCGGCTACTACTCCGACGACACCTTCCGCAACGAAGGCCGCGCGGTGGGCCCGGCGGCCATCTCCCAGGCGCTCACCTCCGGCACGCCGTTCGTCGTGGCGGATGGGCCCGCGCTCGACGTGGGCTCCAACTTCGTCGCCGCCTCGGGCCACGGCGAGGGCGTGTCGGTGGTTCGGGGCGACTACGTTCCGCCCGACTACAACTTCGCCGGCACGGACGTCTCGCGCTTCGCCTTCAACGTGACGAACGACGGCGCGACCGTGACCGTCGGCGCCCGTCAGCCGGTCCTTGTCTACGTGGACCAGTGCACGCGCGTGACCGGACTGACCGCCATCGGTTCGGACCTGCTCGTCGGCGTGGATGACAAGCGCGGCACTCGCCTGGTCCGCATCCAGCAGTCCCCGCAGGTCCGGTGAGCACGCCCATGAAGAAGACCCTTCTTCCGAAGTCGTTCGCGCTGGGCTTCACCGCGCTGCTCACCGTGGCGTGCGGCGGTGAGGACTGGCAGGGCTCCACCCAGGACCAGACGCTGGTGGGGGACGCGTTCGCGGACCGCATCGTGTCCTTCTCTCCGGGCACGGGCGCCGGGTTCGGTCAGAGCCAGCTGCCGGGCATCGTGCTGGGCGCTCCGCGAGGAGACGGCGCGGGGTCGGGCTCGCTGGACGTGCTGTCGCTCGGACGCAACGGCGTCATCGTCCTGGAGCTCACCGACATCGCGGTGACGGACGGGCCGGGCGTGGACCTGCTCGTCTTCGAGAACGCGTTCCTCAAGCCCAGCGGCAAGCCGTTCGCGGAGACGGGCGTCGTGGCCGTCAGCGACGACGGCGTCACGTGGCACGAGTTCCCGTGCGCGTCCTCGGACGTGGCGAACAACTACCCGGGCTGCGCGGGCGTCACGCCCGTGCACTCGCACCCCGCCAATGGCATCCCGGCCACCGACCCGGCCGTGGCGGGCGGGGACGGCTTCGACCTGGCCGCCGTGGGCCTCACGCGTGCCCGCTTCGTGCGCATCCGCGATTCGGGCGCCAATGGCTACGCGGGCATCAGCGGTGGCTTCGACCTGGATGCCGTCGCCGTGGTGAACGGCGTGCAGCTGCCGTAGCCGCGCACGCACGCCGGGGCCGTTCTCCAGCGGACGGTCCCGGTGGCATCCCGCGCCCATCCCGAACGTCCGGGGCGCGGGAGGCTACCGGGGTGGGGGTGGCGGCATTAGATGCCCGCGGTCCCTCCCCCGGGTGCGCTTCCATGAACCGTCGTCTCGCCTCACTCCTCGTGCTGCTGGGCGTCCTGCTCGGCACGGCCGCCGCATTCCTCGTCCCCTCGGCGGTCTGGGCCCAGACGCCCCGCCCGAAGGCCACGCCGCAGAAGGAAGCGCCACCGCCGCCGCCCGCGCCTCCGCCGGCACCGGCGTACGAGTACACCTTCGTCAAGCGTGAGAGCCCGGACGAGGACCTCGCGGAGCTCCAGCGTCTGGGCGCAGAGGGCTGGCGGGTGGTGTCCACCGTGGTCGTGGACGGCAGCACGCGGCGCTACGTGCTGATGCGTGACCGACGCCCGGAGCCCGCGCCGCATTGACATTGCCCCGGGGCCGCCATAGTCCCGCCCCGTCATCGATGCCTTCCCGCCATGGGGCGTGAGGGCTTCCAGGGAACCCGGTGTGATTCCGGGACTGCCCCGCAGCGGTAAGCAGGAGCGGCGTTCTCACGAACCCCGTTCCCGCGAGTCCGAAGACCTGGCGACGATCCGGTGTCCTCTTCACGGAGGCCCCGGCGACAGACCGGAACCTCCGCGGGGAGCTGACGGCGAAGGCAGGCCTCCTGGGCGCGACTTGCGCCGGGCGGTCCGGTGCCTCGCGTCCGTGCCGCCTCCCGCCAGGGGCATGCCTTCCGCCTCCGTGCGGGAAGGCCAGGAGCGAGGACGCGATGCGGACCGACATGAAGCGGATGGGCACGAAGGGCCAGCGCGCGGCGCTGCTGGGGGCCCTGCTGGCGGTGGTGCTGGGCGGCACGGGCTGCAGCGATGAGTGCACGGACGCCATCGACTGCCAGCAGAAGAACGGGGATCCCGAGGAGGGCAGCAGCTGGGCCTGCGTGGACAACAAGTGCGGGTACTTCACCCCATTGCCGGGGGATGACGCGGGCACGAACACCGACGCGGGCACGAACACGGACGCGGGCACCGGCACGGACGCGGGCACCGACGCGGGCACGAACACCGACGGTGGCACCGGTACGGACGCGGGCACGGATGGCGGCACGGGCTCTTGCGCCTCGGTGCCTCGCGAGTCGGTGCTGGGCACGCTCCAGCTCCAGGCGGGCTTCACCGTGGCGGAGTCCGCGGACCTGTCCCCGGAGGTGCGCGCGGTGGTGTCCACGCTCGGCCCCACGTACTCGCTCTTCGCGCTGCGCGAGACGGCCACGGGCCGCGACGTCTTCACGCTGGGCACCTGGCCGGACGTGACGCTGGGGAGCGCGGCGATCGACACGGTGCTGGCGCCCGCGGACCGCGCCAATCCTACCGCCGCCTTCCCGTCCTACTTCCTGGCCCATGACGGCACGCGCCTGCTCGCGGGCTACACGAAGAGCGGCTTCCCGGCCCCGGGCTCCGTGGCTGTGGTGGATCCGTCCGCTCGCGACGCGACGGCCTACCTCAATGCGCCGTCCAACTACACCGCCGTGGGCACCACGGACGCGTTCTTCGTCAATGGCGGCGGTCTGGACACGGTGTCGGGCGACCTGGGCATCTACGCGCTGGTGACCTCCGCCAAGCCCTACGCCGCGGTGAAGGTGGTGGACTTCCCGGCGCAGGTGGGCGCCAGCGGCTTCACCGCCATCGCGGACAACAGCATCGCGGTGTTCGGCTACGCGGTGGCGGACACGTACGTGAACGTGGCCCACGCCGTGTCCAACGCGAAGCTGGGCGAGGCGCTGGCCTCGCGCACTCCGGTCGTGCTCACGAACGAGCCGAAGGTGGACGTGGGCTCTGACTTCAACGCCGCCACGGGCTTCGGCAACGGCGTGGCGGTGGCGCGCGGCGCCTACGGTGCCACGGGCTTCGGCGTCACCGACGTGTCCCGCTTCTCGCTCACGCCCGGCCTGGGTGGCGGTCAGCCCATCAGCGTGGGCACGCGCGAGGCGGTGCTCAACGCGGCGGACGCGTGCACGGCCGTGGACCTGCTGTCGTCGCTGGGCCCGGACCTGCTCGTGGGCGTGACGGACGTCAACGGCCGCCGCCTCGTGCGCATCCGGCAGGGCCAGTGATGAAGCGCCCGTTGCTCGCGCTCGGCGCGCTGCTGGCCCTGGGGGCGTGCACGGGCGACTCCGACCCCGGTCCGCTGCCGGATGTCGACCTCGTGGACGCCGGCACCCGCACGGATGCCGGCACGTCCGATGCCGGTGCTTCCGATGCCGGCACGGACGTGGATGCCGATGCTGGTGCCGACGCGGGCTCGCGGCCGGTGGATCCGTTCGCGGACCGGGTGACGGCGTACCGGTTCGGCGACCAGGCTGGCTTCGGGCAGGACCGCTTCCCGGAGGTCGTGCTCGGGCCTCCGGTGGGGGCCGGGCAGTTCGCGGGCTCGCTGGACGTGCTGTCGCTGGGGCGGGGCGGCTCCATCACCCTGGAGTTCACCGGCCTGTTCGCGGTGGATGGCCCGGGCGTGGACCTGCTCGTCTTCGAGAACGCCTTCCAGAAGCTCGGCGGCGACATCTTCGCGGAGACGGCCAGCGTGTCCGTCAGCGACGACGGTGTCCTGTGGTTCGACTTCCCCTGCGCCTCCACCGACAAGGATGGGGGCTACCCGGGCTGCGCCGGCACCCATCCGGTGCTCTCGGCCCCGGACAACGGCGTGTCCCCCACCGACCCGGCCGTGGCGGGCGGGGACGGCTTCGACCTGGCGGACGTGGGCCTTCCCCGCGCCCGCTTCGTGCGCCTCACCGACACGGGGCTCAACAGCTACGGCGGCACGTCCGGCGGCTTCGACCTGGATGCGCTGTCGGTGGTGAACGGCCAGCTCCCGGACGGCGGCGTTCCGTGAGCATTCGCGCTCCCCACCTTCCTCCCGGCGACGCGGAGGCGGGTGGGGTGGACCGCCGCCAGGCGCTGTGCACGCTCCTGCGCGGCACCTGCGCCCTGGCCGCGCTGGGGTGCGGCGGCGACTGGCGCGAGGCCGTGGTGCTGCCCCCTCCAGACCCGGACGCGGACCCGGCGCCGGCGGCGTGCGGCGACACGGGCCTTCCCGGCACGCCCGAGGAGGGCTGGGTGGAGGTTGCGCTCGCGGACCATCCCACCCTGCGCGAACCGGGAGGACACGCCTCCATCCGCGTCCCGGACGCACTCCTGGACGTGGTGGTGGTGCACGCGGCGGACGGCTGCTACCGCGCCGTGTGGCGCACCTGCACCCATGGCGACTGCGCGGTGGCCTGGGATGGAGCGCTGGGGATGGTGGAGTGCCCCTGCCATGGTTCGCGCTTCGGCCTGGACGGAAGCGTGCTCCGGGGCCCCGCGTCCCGGCCGCTGACGGCGTTCCGCACGCTGCGCGTGGATGAGCGCCTCTTCATCCACCGCCCCAGGTGAAGTCCGACCCCAACCTCCTCCCACATCGGGGGGACCCAGGGGTATGACGCGACGCGGGAGGGCATCCGGGGCCTCGGCCGGACGCTCGCATTCCACGGGAAAGCGTCTCGGACTCTCGGAAGATTGGGAGGTCGTGTAATGTCATGCGCCCGATGTGGCAGATCATCATCAACGGGCCCGGTTACTTCGATACGTCGTACGACCTGCCGGAGGGCGTCACCAGCCTCGGCCGGGCGGACGAGAACGACATCGTGCTGGGCGGTGACCTCGTGTCGCGCCGGCACGCGCGCCTCTACGTGGAGGGCGATGCCCTGCGCATCGAGGACCTGGGCAGCCGCAACGGCAGCCGGGTGAACGGCGCGCCGCTGCAGGGCAGCAAACCCCTGAACGCGGGCGACACCGTGGCGCTGGGGGAGAACACCCTGGCGGTGCGCCAGCCGCACTCGGTGGAGAACGCCGCCACGGAGATGATGGACCTGGGCGCGGGCGGCGTCGTGCGCTTCGGGCACGGCACGGACGTGGGGCCGTCCGTGCTGATGGCCAAGAACGTCAAGGACGCGGACGTGCTGCGCCTCCTGGACAACGTGGGCCCGCTGCCGTTCGACGACGCCTTCTCAGGCCCTTCGCCCTTGCCCGCGAGCTCCGCCGTCGCCAGCCCGCGCGTGTCCTACGAGACGCTGGTGCTGCTGGTGCACGCCGCGGAGGCGCTGGCCACCGCGCGCACGCTGACCGCGTTCCTGGAGTCCGCGATGGACCGGCTCCTGGAGCGCACCGACGCGACGACGGCGGTGGTGCTGCTCAAGCACGCCACCGGGCCGCTGGTGCCCGCGGCGGTGCGTCACCGGGGACGGCTGGCCAAGGGCGAGGTGCCCGTGTCGGACGCCATCGTGGACGAGGCCATCCGCCAGGGCCGCGCGCTCGCGGTGGGCGACGTGAAGGACGACCGCCGCTTCGCCGGACGCGAGAGCGTCATCATGTACGGCGTCAACCGGGTGCTGTGCATCCCCATCGGCACCGAGCCGCCCTTCGCGGGCGTGCTCTACGTCAACGTGCCCGGCGAGGGCGACACCAGCCTGGAGCTGATGCTGGACGCGTGCACCGCGGTGGCCCACCTGGTGGCCAGCGGCGTGCAGCGCTTCGCCGTGCGCGACGGCTCCAGCACGGACCGGATGCGGCGCAACCTGGAGCGCTTCCACTCGCCGGAGGTGGCCGAGCGCCGCGCCGCCGAGGCCCAGCGCACGGGCGGCAAGCTGCCGGGCCTGGAGGAGAAGAACCTCACCGTGCTGCACGCGGAGCTGGCGGACTTCAGCGCGGTGATTGGCCGGCTGGGCGCGGCGCGGGCCACGCAGCTGCTCAACGACTTCCACGCGCGCATGAGCGGCATCGTCTTCAGCTTCGAGGCCACCGTGGAAGGCTTCATGGGCGAGTCCATGCGCGCCCTCTTCGGCGTGCCCTACGCCAAGGGCGACGACGCGGTCCGCGCGGTGCGCGCGGCGCTGGCCCTGCGCGCGGACTGGGAGCGGGGCATGGCCCGCCGTCCCCAGGACGAGCGGTGCGACCTGAGAATCGCCCTGCACTCCACCAAGGCGCTGGTGGGGATGATCGGCACCGACGCGCGCACGGAGTACAGCGCCGTGGGAGAGGGCATGGGGGTGGCCGGCTGGTTGGCCTCCACCGCGGCCCCCGGCCAGGTGCTGATGACCGGCAAGCTGCTGGCGGCCACCGGGGCCCGCTTCGACGTCATGCCCCTGGGGGAGCGGGTGGTGCGGCCGCCCCGGGACAAGGTGGCGGTTTTCGAGGTGATTGAAGAGGACATGGGCATGCTGACCAACCCCGGTATCCGGTGAGGCGACCGGCGCGGCCGGTTGACCGGTTGAAGCGGGGGCCCTGCCCGGGGTTCAATGCGCTTCCCGTGGTGGACCCCCGCACCGCATGAACTCTTCGACCCAGCCCGCCCGATTGCGTCCCTTCCGGCCGCAGCCCTTCGGCCGGTACACGCTCCTGTCGCACCTGGCCACCGGCGGCATGGGGGAGATCTACCTCGCCCGCCTGGAGGGCGCGCAGGGCTTCGAAAAGCTGTGCGTCATCAAGAAGATCCTCCCGCAGTTCGCGGAGGACCAGGACTTCGTCGACCGCTTCGTAGGGGAGGCGCGCACGCTGGTGCGGCTGGGGCACGGCTCCATCGCGCAGGTGCTGGACATGGGCGTGAACGAGGGCGAGGCCTACATGGCCCTCGAGTACGTGGACGGCAAGGACCTGCGCAAGGTGGCCGCGCGCGTGCGGGACCGGCAGACGCCGCTGCCGCTCACGTTCGTGCTCTACGTGATGGGCCGGGTGCTGGACGCGCTGGCGTACGCGCACCGCAAGCGGGATGAGGACGAGAAGGAGCTGAAGCTCGTCCACCGGGACATCTCGCCGCAGAACATCCTCATCTCCTACGAGGGGGAGGTGAAGGTCATCGACTTCGGCCTGGCGAAGAGCCGGCTGTCGGCGGCGAAGACGAACCCCAGCATCATCCTGGGCAAGTTCCTCTACATGTCGCCCGAGCAGGCCCGGCACCAGCCGGTGGACCGCCGCAGCGACCTGTACGCGGTGGGCCTGTGCCTCTACGAGCTCATCTCCGGCAAGAACCCCTTCGACGTGCTGCCGCCGGGCGAATTGATGTCCGCGGTGGCGAACCCGAAGGTGGCGCCGCTCAATGAAGTGGAGCCGCTGACGCCGCCGGCGGTGTCGCAGCTGGTGGCGAAGGCGCTCGCGGTGGAGCCGGCCCAGCGCTTCCAGACGGCGGAGGACTTCCGGGTGCGCCTGCAGGCGTGCCTGATGGAGATCGACACCAGCGCGGGCCCGGAGAGCGTCAGCCGCTTCATGCGCGACCTGTTCTCTTCGGACTACCAGTCCGAACGGCGCCTGCTGACGTCCCTGCGCGAGGTGTCGCGCGACGTGCGCGCCAGCGGCACCTACGAATCGCTGGGCCCCGCGCCGCGCCCGACGATGCAGGCGCCCATGCTGCCGCCGAAGACCATCCGTCTGGATGGGCCGGTGGAGCCGCTGTCCTTCCACCCCACGCCGCGCAGCCGCGAGGACGGCGGCGGCGCGCGCGACGACGGTGAGACGCGCCCGGGCGTGATGGTGGACGAGTCCACCCGCCCCGCCTTCCCGGTGGAGGCGCTGGAGGAAGCGGCGCGCGCGAAGATGCGGCCCAGCCCCGCGTCGTCGGAGCCGTCGCCCACGGTGGAGGTCCGCCAGGACGCGATGGACCGGCCCACCATCCTCGAGGGCCTGCCGGCCATCCGGCTTCCTTCCGACCGCGCCGTGGAGGCGGAAGCTCCGGCCCCGCCGCCCGGTGAACCCACCGCGCCCCGGGCGGACGCGCTGCCGGTCTCGGAGGCGCTGGGGGAGCCCACCGCGCCGCGCGCCACGTCGCTGCCGTACGCGGAGCCAGGACTGACGTCGCGCGACGCGCCTCCCGTGCCGGACGTGCCGGTGTCGCGGCCGTTCGCGGACGCGGGGGAGCGGGGCGCTTCGCTGCCCTTCTCGGATTCGGTGGGGCCTCGGGGCGTGCCGCCTGTGGCCGAGCCCCGCTCGTTCGCGCCGCCGCCTCCGCCGATGGCGGCGATCCCGGCAGTGCGGCCCGCGGATGGGCCCGTGCCCTTCGTGCCGGTGGATGCGTCGCGGCCGGTGTCGCCTCCGCCGATGCCGTCCTTCAATTCCGGGCCGGAGCGGTTCGACACGGCGGGTGAGTCGCTGCCGTTCATGGAGCCGCCGCCTCCGCCGGACGGCCCGTTCCTGGACGACGAAGAGCTTCCCGCGAGCCCCTATCCGTGGCCGGAGCCCATCCCCGAGGGGGGCCGCTCACCGGGCGCCGAGCTTCGCGCCGCGGAGGTCCGCGTTCCGGAGGGGCAGCGTCCCACCGCCGCGATGCCGTCCCTGCCGTCGTCGCGCCCCGGAGTGACGACGCCGTCGAACGGCAGCCGCCCCGCGCCGCCGTCCGCGTTCGACGCGGCTCGCACGCCGGAGCCCCTGCCGGGCTTCGAGCCGGTGCGCGCGCCGGAGTCCTCGCGCGGCTTCGATGCGCCCCGCGCCTCGGATTCGTCCCGCGGCCTCGACCTGCCCCGGTACGAGTCCGCGCGCCCGGCCGAGCCCCGCATTCCAGAGGGCCAGCGCCCCACCGCCGCGATGCCGTCCCTGCCGACCTCGCGTCCCGGCGGGATGACGCCGTCGAACGGCAGCCGGCCGGTTCCGTCGCACGCCGCGCCCACCATCCAGGTGGCCTCCATCCAGTCCGGAGCCTCGCGCTCCGCCGGCTTCGAAGAGGACGCGCTGGAGTCCGGGTCGCTCGAATCGGGTCCGGCTCCCCGGCCCACGATGCAGGACACGCGGCCGTCGGAGGACCTGGTCTCGGTGGATGCGCGCGCCCTGGAGGGGGACTCCAGCGTGCCGTACATCTCCGCGGAGCCGGACGACGCTCCGGCCGCGCGCGAGGGCGACGGGGACACGCATCCGCGCATCCCCATGCCCCGCGCGTCGCGCCGCGAGGAGCCCCAGGCCCGCGTGATGCTGGACGAGGCCCTGCTGCGCGAGACCTCTTCTTCCACCGGCAAGCGCGAGCCCGACACCGGCCCCACCGGTCCTGCCCGGGGCCGCACGGGGTCCCGCCGCGCCGTGCGCGGTTCGTCGCCGAGCACGCCGCCCCCGCGCTCCAGCACCGCGTCGAGCATGCGCGCCGTCTCCGCCCGCGCCCCCGCGCCCGCCGCGGAGCCGGACGAGTCGTCCACCTCGCGCTCGACGCGCGACGACGCGACCCGGCGCAAGGCCATACCGGTGCGGCCGGAGCCCTCGGAGCCGCCCCGTGCCGCGCGGCGCGAGCCGGAGCCGGTCCGCAAGGGCAGCACGCTGCGCTCCGCGCTGGTGTTCACGCTGCTGGTGGTCGTGGCGCTGTCCATCGTGGGCGCGGGGCTCTACTTCGTCCCCGAGCTGCGCGTGGCCGTGGGCCTGGAGCAGTCGCGGACGTCGACGCCGCCTCCGCCCACCCCGGTGCAGCAGATTCCCACGCGGCCCGCGCACCCCGCCGGGCGTCCGTCCACGCCTCCGCCGGCCGAGGACACGCCTCCCGTCCAGGACACGGCGCCTGCCCAGGACGTGGCGAAGGCGCCGGCCGCCGTGCCGGCCGAGCCCACGCCGCCGCCCCCCGAGGCCGTGCCGGAGGCTCCCACCGAGACCGTTCCGGACACGACCGCGGAGGACCTGCTCGGCAATTCGACTCGCGCCCCCGCGGCGAAGAAGCCGGCCCC
>NZ_RAWE01000231.1 GCF_003611695.1 Corallococcus carmarthensis
GTTTGAGATTGAATGGCCTGACGGCGACGGGCCTGGCGGCGAACGCCTTCAAGACCTGGTTCGACCAGGATCCCGCGTCGGCGGACATGGTGATGCGCTACGTGGCGAAGTGCTCGATGGCGGCGGGAGCGGTGTCCTGGGCGAGGGAGGGCGCGGAGAGAAGGACGAGCAGGGCCAGGGGCCAGCGACGCATGAAACCTCCGGAAGGAAGCGCGGCAGCGTAGCAGAGGACGCCGGGCCGGGGTCCTCCGAGCGGGCAGGCATCGGACGGTCTCTTCGGATGCCACAACGCACCGCGTGCATGTGGCGGCGGACGTTGGTATGGGGGGCGCCCGATGCCCAAGCGTACCGATATCCGGAAGGTTCTCGTGATTGGCTCGGGCCCGATTGTCATCGGGCAGGCCGTCGAGTTCGACTACTCAGGCACCCAGGCGATCAAGGCGCTTCGGGACGAGGGCGTGGAGGTGGTGCTGCTCAACAGCAACCCCGCCACGGTGATGACGGACCCAGAGTTCGCGCACCGCACCTACATTGAACCCATCACCGTGGAGGCGGCGGAGAAGATCCTCGCCGCTGAACGCCCGGACTCCCTCCTGCCCACCATGGGCGGGCAGACGGCGCTGAACCTGGCCAAGGCGCTCGCGGAGAGGGGCATCCTGGAGAAGTACGGCGTCCGGCTCATTGGCGCCTCGCTGGAGGCCATCAACAAGGCCGAGGACCGCCAGCTCTTCAAGGCGGCCATGCAGAAGATTGGCGTGGCGCTGCCCAAGAGCGGCTACGCGACGACGCTCACGGACGCCATGGCGCTGGTGGAGGAGATCGGCTTCCCGGCCATCATCCGTCCGTCCTTCACGCTGGGCGGCACGGGCGGCGGCATCGCGTACAACCGCGAGGAGTTCGAGGCCATCTGCCGCTCGGGCCTCAAGGCGAGCCCCACCTCCACCATCCTCGTGGAGGAGAGCGTCCTGGGCTGGAAGGAGTACGAGCTGGAGGTGGTCCGCGACTCCGCGGACAACGTCATCATCATCTGCTCCATCGAGAACCTGGATCCGATGGGCGTGCACACCGGTGACTCCATCACCGTGGCGCCCGCGCAGACGCTGACGGACCGCGAGTACCAGCGCATGCGGCAGGCGTCGCTGGCCATCATCCGCGAGATTGGCGTGGACACGGGTGGCTCCAACATCCAGTTCGGCATCCACCCGGGCGACGGCCGCATGGTCGTCATCGAAATGAACCCGCGCGTGTCGCGCTCCAGCGCGCTGGCGTCCAAGGCGACGGGCTACCCCATCGCGAAGGTCGCCGCGAAGCTGGCGCTGGGCTACACGCTGGATGAGCTGCGCAACGACATCACCCGCGACACGCCGGCCTCCTTCGAGCCGACGCTGGACTACGTGGTGGTGAAGGTGCCGCGCTTCAACTTCGAGAAGTTCCCCAAGGCGGACCGCACGCTGACCACGAGCATGCGCTCGGTGGGCGAGGTGATGGCCATTGGCCGCACCTTCCCCGAGGCGTACATGAAGGCGCTGCGCTCCATGGAGCTGGGGCGCGTGGGCCTGGAGTCGCCGGAGCTGCCCTCGGAAAAGGAAGAGCGGCAGAAGGTGCTGAACGAGGGGCTGCGCGTGCCCCGGCCGGAGCGCCCGTGGTTCGTGGCGCAGGCGTTCCGCGAGGGCATGACGGTGGAGCAGGTGCACCAGCTCTCCGCCATCGACCCGTGGTTCCTGCGGCACATCGAAGCGCTGGTGCACGAGGCGCAGTCGCTGGCGGACATCGGCCGCCTGGATCACCTGGCGGACGACGTGCTCCGTCAGGCGAAGGCGCACGGCTTCTCCGACAAGTACCTGGGCAACCTGATGGGCTACCCGGAGGCGGAGGTGCGGGCGCACCGTCACTCGCGCGGCATCCGTCCGGTGTTCAAGCGGGTGGACACCTGCGCCGCGGAGTTCGAGGCGTACACGCCCTACCTGTACTCCACCTACGAGGAGGAGGACGAGGCGCCCCCCACGGACCGGCAGAAGGTGCTGATCCTGGGCAGCGGTCCCATCCGCATCGGCCAGGGCATCGAGTTCGACTACGCGTGCGTGCACGCGGCCTTCGCGCTGCGCGAGGCCGGGTACGAGACGGTGATGGTCAACTGCAACCCGGAGACGGTGTCCACGGACTACGACACGTCCGACCGCCTCTACTTCGAGCCGCTGACGATTGAAGACGTGCTGGAGGTGTCCCAGCGCGAGAAGCCGGTGGGCGCCATCGTGCAGTTCGGCGGGCAGACGCCGCTGCGCCTGAGCGTTCCGCTGGAGCAGGCGGGGCTGCCGATCCTGGGCACGTCGCCGGACGCCATCGACCGGGCGGAGGACCGCGAGAAGTTCTCCAAGCTCATCGAGAAGCTGGGGCTGCTGCAGCCGGAGAACGGCGTCGCGCGCAGCCACGCGGAGGCCTTCAAGGTGGCCGAGCGCATCGGCTACCCGGTGATGGTGCGTCCGTCGTACGTGCTGGGCGGCCGGGCGATGGAGACGGTCTACGACGCGTCCAGCCTGGAGCGCTACATGCGCGAGGCGGTGAGCGCGTCGCCGGAGCACCCGGTGTTGATTGACCGCTTCCTGAAGGACGCCATCGAAGTGGACCTGGACCTGGTGGCGGACCGCACGGGGCAGGTGCTGATTGGCGGCGTGCTGGAGCACATCCAGGAGGCGGGCGTGCACTCGGGTGACGCGGCGGCGACGCTGCCGCCGCACTCGCTGTCGCCGGACCTGGTGGAGCGGATGAAGGACCAGGCCATCTCCATGGCGCGCGAGCTGGGCGTGGTGGGGCTGATGAACGTGCAGTTCGCCATCCAGGGGAAGAACATCTACATCCTGGAGGTGAACCCGCGCGCCAGCCGCACGGTGCCGTTCATCTCCAAGGCGACGGGCGTCCCGATGGCGAAGATTGCCGCGCTCTGCATGGTGGGCAAGACGCTGAAGGAGCTGGGCCGCACGGAGGAGCCGGAGTTCCGGCACGTGGCGGTGAAGGAGAGCGTCTTCCCGTTCGCGCGCTTCGCCGGAGTGGATGTGATTCTGGGCCCGGAGATGAAGTCCACGGGCGAGGTGATGGGCCTGGCCGAGGACTACGCGTCCGCGTTCGCGAAGAGCCAGCTGGCGGCGGGGGTGAAGCTGCCCAAGAGCGGCCGGGTGTTCATCTCCGTGAAGGACGAGGACAAGCCGGCGGTGGTGGACCTGGCGCGCCGCCTGCGGTCGATGGGCTTCAGCCTGACGGCGACGGCGGGCACGCACGACTACCTGCTGACGAAGGGCATCGAGTCGCAGCGGGTGCAGAAGGTGAAGGAGGGCCGGCCGAACATCGTCGACAAGATCGTCGACGGGGAGATCGTGCTGGTCATCAACACCACCTTCGGCAAGCAGGAGATCGCGGACAGCTTCTCCATCCGCCGTGAGGCGCTGATGCACTCGGTGCCGTACTACACGACGGTGCAGGCGGCGCGCATGGCGGTGGGCGCGCTGGAGTCGCTGAAGCGCTCGGACCTCGCGGTGAAGCCGTTGCAGGCGTACCTGTACGGCGACGCGGGCGTGCCTCCGGCGCGGCGGTAGCAGTCGTCAGGCTTCGCGGCCCCTGGGAGTCCCGGGGGCCGCGAGTCAGTCCTGTGTTGCCTGTTCATCCACGGGCAGGAGCCGGCAGCACCAGATGACTCCTGAGCAGTCATCGACCCGCTGCTCTCCAGGCTCGCAGGTCACTGGATGGCAGAATCTGCCATCCAGTGAGGGAAGCTCTTCCCCGTCAATGACGTCCTCGGGAGACCCGCGGGAGTCGGCGCGGCGCTTGTCCAACGCGCAAGCCGCGACGCGTCTGCAGGATGCCTCGTCGAACGAAGGAGGCCAGGGCCCGCCCAGGAAGTCCTCGGGGGCGTAGCGGTCCTCGGGAAGGTCGCCGGTATACGTCAGCATCTCCGCATCGAGGGCGCCGGGTGAGGCGCACCGTTGCACGGGGCCCCAGGGCTTGAAGTCGAGCACCTCGAACTCAGGGAAGCTGGCGCACTCCTGAAACTCACGGACCTTGCCTGTAAAGCGTCCGCGGACCAGGTACCGGCCCTGTTCCCAGACATTGCGGCGCAGCCGCTCGTAAGGCTGGTTTGCCCCCACGGGCAGGACCCGCTTGAAAGGGCCTGCGTCCGACTTTGAAAGATTCAACAGGACCACGTCGCAGTCCGAGGTCCGCTCCGCGAAGTACTCTGGCACCACCTCCGGCGCATTGGGCGGAGTGGGCATGGACCTGGACGGGGCCAGTGTGAGGTAGGAGTAGAGGCCCACAATCCCGATGCCAAGGAGCGCCACGGCGGTTGGAAGCAGTCGTGGCTTCATCGGAGGTGGAGGCTAACTGCTGCTGCCTACTGTTGGAGCCAAATGACAATGACCGTGCCTGCCATGGGGGTAGGTGCCTCCGCGCATAGCGCAACACGGCCGGAGCTGGCGTCGTGAAGAAATCCCTTGGGGGTGAGCCGGTACGCAGGGAGACCGTGCTTTCGTTGGAACGCCTCCAGCATCATTTCTGCACGGTGCGTCAAGGCTAGGGCTTCCTTTGGCGGCACGGCGTCCTTGAGATTCAAGGGGCGTCCCGTGCCGCGGCCATAAGTCGCGCAGGAGAGGCTATTGTTGGCCTTCGCACCGTCAGAAATGTTCGTGGAGCCCGTATAGACAGAGACGAAGCCGTCGCTTGTGTGAGCGATCTTGACCACGCGTTGAACGCTGCCCTGCCCATCAAGCGTTGCCCTCTCGTCCCGGGTTGGTGCAAGGGCAATCAGCTCGCGCTTGGTGCGTAGATCCTGTAGCCCGTCCATGCAGGACTGCTTCTCGCAATGGCTTACAACCGAGACATCGCCCGTTCGCTCACGCACACCGCCAGTGGGCTGCTCGCGGGAACGAACCAAGGCGGTGCTGGGAATAGGACTGGGTGGGGTGGGCGCGAGCTCATCGAGACTGACGAGACTCACCTCGTCAGGAGGGGAGGGTGCACCTCCATCCTTTGACAGAGAGGTTGGCCCCGGCACGGTTTCGATTTTCGGCTTTGGATTCTCCGCCGTCATGGGGAGCCCCGCATCCTTGGCGGCTTCCACTGACTGGACGCCTGCGTCTTGAGTCTCCGCGGAGATGGGACGATGACATCCGATGAACCACGCAGTCATCCCCACAATGATAGCGCGCAACGCGCGCTGCTTGAGTCGGAGAGGATATCTCATGTGTTTCCCACCTTGAGTGTCCCCTTGGCCCCAACGCGCCCCATGACTTCATTGCGGTAGGTGTGGGCGTCGGCTCCACTGCCATTGAATGCGCGAACTGCCTCCGGCCACGTACGACTCCTGGCATTCAGGGAGACGTATTTCTGGAAGAGCCAGCGAACGCCGGTCCGAATCCAGAATGCATAGTCTTCGTGCAGGTCTCTTGCTGGGGTCTCCATGAGGTTCTTGTCGGCGGTATCACGGTACACGAAGAATTCCCGCATCGCCTTGGGAATGGCTCCCCCATTCCATGCGTAGAGCTCAGACTCCGTCTTTCCCTTCTTTTGATTCTCCCTTACAGCTTCAGGGAGTTTGTGTTTGATGAAGATGGCTGGCGCCATCTCTTCCATCATGATGAGTTGCTGGTGTGCGGAACTGTCGACTGACTGCATGAGGTTGAAGCGGGACTTGACGGGATGTGTCTTCCCTCCGTTCCAAGTGTAAGGAGGAAGTTCCAGATGTCTGCCGGAAGTCCCCATCCGGGTCTCTTGAAAAATTATCGACTTGACGATGTTTGGATCGATCTTCTTTTCGGGTTTGATTTTTGCTTCGTAGTGCTTGACCCAGGTGCTGATGGTTTGATCGAAGCGGTTGTACATTGTTTCTCGGACGAGCATTTGGCCGAGGGTATGCAGGGTGCTGGAGAGGACTCCTTCTCGCCTCCCTAGCTCGTGCTGCAGCGGCTGGAGTTGCTTCTCCCAGTAGTCGTGATTCTTGGCGTACTTGCCTTCGTCCTTTTTCCATAGCTCAAGCGCAATTCTCTGGTCATTCACTTGCTTCTGGCACTTCTCTACCTGGGCCTGCTGGCCCTTCAAGCCTACGGTATATTGCTGTATCCCGGCGACCGGCGCCGTGACTGGAGCCAAGATGTATTTCGGCACGGTGATGGCGCCTTTGTGGAACGGGCTCTTGTAGTTGATAGACACGCCCAGGGTCGTTGGCGGCCAATCTACAACTTCCACGATGCTCCCCAATGGGATCTTGGCCCATGCGGTATGTAGCCTGAATTTCAGGCCCTTCATCTCTACAGTCATATCATCAACCGTGATCATGGCTGTTTCCTGCCGAGTGGTTCGGCGGTGAGCATAGTCGAATTGGCGGCAAAGGTCCTGCACTCGGTGGCCAGAGGGCGTAGCCGACCGGCCACCGGCATGCCGTGAGGGATTGCAGGGGCGCAGCGGACGCTTCTGGGGATGGCGAAGCTGGGCACGCTGCGGTCGTGGGTCTACCGCAAGCGATGAGCTGGAAGGAGCGAGGTAATAGAAGATCGCCAGCCCGATGCCGAGCACTTCCGAGGCCAGTGCCCCACGACCGGACGCTGCTAGCCCAGCGTGGAGTCTTGCAGCGCGCTCTGCAGACCCCGGGGCGCGGCCTTCCCGTTGTTGGCGTATTCGAGCTTGTCGTCACCGCCCGTGTAAACGACGCGCGGGTCGGACGGCAGCGTCGCATCGCCAGCGAAGCCGGCGAGTGAGTCGTGCACGTAGGTGTCGAAGAACGCGATGATCTCCTCATCCTTCAGTCCCTTGCCGGTGGACTCCGCCTCATAGGCCGCCAGCAGCGCGCGATAGTGCGGTCGCAGCGTGTCTCGCCCCTTCTTCTGGGCGAGCTGCTGGAGCGCCTGGGCGTCCCTCAGGAGCTGCGCGTCGTAGATGCTCGAATTCTTCACGAACGAGCCATCCGTGCTGGGCATCGTGTCCAGGAGGGACTTCTTGGCAAGGTACTGGTCCTCTGCCTTGCGCGCGAGCTCCACCTCCTGCGCGTACATCTGCTGCCCTTCGCTGGAAATCCACGCTCCCGAGTCCTGGAGTGCCCACGCTGTTCGCAGGTGGTTCTTGGACTCGGTCTTCAGCCTGTTGGTGGTCTGGGTGAGCTTGTTGCTCTCGGTGGCCCAGAGCGGCTCGTAGGAGGCGAGCACTGCCTGGTCCGCGGTGGGCTTGCTCGCGCCGCGGGCTTTCTGGTTGAGCAAAGCCTTGCGCAAGCGCCACTGGTAGTAGTGCTTCATGTGGGACAGCAGCATCACGCCCACCGGCTTTCCTCCCCAGCCCGCGCTTTCCATGTAGTGCTTGAAGCGGCGGTGGAGTGTCGCGAACGCGGCCTTGCTGGAGGGGTCCTCTCCGAAGTCCTTCTGCTTGAGGGGCAGGGGACTGGCCGCCTCCAGTGGCACCCCGGCCTTGATCGCCTCGGTCCGCATCGTCCTCAGGGGAATGAGGCTCAAGAACGAGCCGGCCGCCGTGCTGCGAGCCCCCTCTCCCAGGCGATAGCCGCCGCCGACGTCCGAGTGCGCTCCGGGGTAGACAAACTCACGGCAGTTCTTCGGATAGCTCCTGCCCTGAAGGACGCTGTCCAGGGGGAAGGAGTTGCGGATTTCGTGGGCCGCCACCATGTGGACGCAGTCTTCCACCATGGCCGGGATGCGGAGGTCGTCCGCCCAGGCCACGTGGCCATCCGCCCAGCCTGACGCAGGATCCGCGCCGGGCGCGCCACCGGAAGCGAAGGCGATGCTGGCGGGCGTGCTGCCATAGGAGTGGCGGCTCTTGAGGGCCTGCTCCAGGTTCAGGACGCCCGTGGACAGGTCTATGGCCTGACCGTTGTTGGTGCTCATGGGCATGCCCACCGATGCCACGGTGTCGAAGAGGCCCATGAAGTACAGGCGGACAGGATGCGGTGTTTTCTTGTGAGTCAGACTCCAGCCACCGGCCTGACTCCCGATGCATTTATCAGCCACGAGCCGGGCGAAGGCACGCGCCAGCGCAGCTCCGCGAGAGAAGCCGAAGAGCGCCAGATGAACCGGCCGGCCCTTGCTCAGGTCGAGCACCTCCTCCAGCTTCTTCATCGCCCAGTCGAGGCGATCCGAACCCCTATCGCCGAAACCCAGGCTCAGCTTCTCGCCGCCAGGGTCGCCAATGTCCTTGAAGCGGGTTCCGATGCCAGGGAGGTAGTAGCTGAAGACCCCCGTGACGGAGCTGGTCTCTGCGTGGGCACGGAACAGGCGCGCGACATTGCTGTGTTCCTCGGTGCCGAGGTCCGCGTCCAGGTTGTTCCCGGTGCCGTCGAAGAAGAAGGAGACCTTGATGGCCTGCGGCGCGGGGGCTGGGACGCTCTGCGGAGCCAATGACGTCTTGACGCTGGGGGCACGCGCCGTGCCCTCCGTATCGACGTCCGCCAGACAGGCCGCCTGCATCAACCTCTTGGGAGACTGCTGCTTGCCCTGCTCATGGGTCGTCGCCATCACGGCACCTCGCTGACTGCTCGTCCTGGACCGAGTTTCCAGCGGCCTTGCGCCTGCCCACGTCCACCCGGTCGAGCTTCAACTTCAAGTCTGGGTAGCCTTCCGTGACTTCAGCCTCGATGTGTCCATCCGGGAAGAAATGCACTCCGAGATGCTGGGGGTTAGCGGTAGCAACCCCCGCGAGCTGCACGGCCTTCTCACACCAGCGCTTCCGGTCCCGTGTCCATCGAATGGTCAGCTCCACGGGGAACTTCGTGCCAGGTGAGAGCCCCACACAGCAGGCCCCCTTGCCGCCACCGCTGGTGGTCGAACTGACCGCGAGGTCACCTCCGCCCTGTCCGTTCACCTCGAAGGTGTCGATGGCGAGGTCGGTGTAGTTATAGCCGTTGATCTCCAGCGAGACGGGCTTCGCGAGGGCGGCGGCCTCCTCGCGCGTCGGGGGAGGGAGTTCCACCGGCTTCGTCTCCGGCACTGGCTGCTTGCAAGAAGCGGCCAGGAGGAAGAGTCCCAGCCACGCGTCGCCGCGGAGACTCCACGCGGAGGGCCGTTCATGAGCTTTGGAGATCGTCGCCATTGAGCGGGTTTACCCGGTTGCCCCTGTTCTTTCCACCACATGGCCGAAAGGGCGCGCACGCGCGCGTTGTTGTCGGAGGGCTGAATCATCGCAGTGCGCGCTCACGGCCGAAGTGCCTATCGTCGGGAGTGACGAAGCGGATGGCGGAGTGGCTGAACTTGCTCAGGGGGTTGTGAGTCCCTGCGCTTTGAGTGCCGCCACCATGGCCATGACACGTCGTTTCTGGTCCGAAAGGATCTCCTGAATGACGTCGACCTCACCACGGAACGTGCGCCCTTCCTTCGAGGTGTCGTGGCGCGCTGCTATCTCGGAAAGCGTATCGCCAGCAACAACCCGACAGGTGATGTCAGGCACGATATGTCTCGGAAATGCCAGCATGGGATGGTGCGTGAGCGAAGGGGGCTCACGTGTTCTTGGTCGTCAGTTTATTGTTTTCCACCGTGTAGATTGTTTCCTCGGTGTCGGCATTCTCGACGTTCCCCTTCGGGCTTGGCGTGACGTTGGTCCAGACATCTGCAACGACAGTCAGGGGGGCGTCTCCCTTGATGATCAGGTCTGCAACAAATCGGGCGCAATTGGTGCCGTTGTACTTGAAGGGACCATAGGGGGTCTCTCCTTTTGAGCGCAGGTCTTCTGCGAAAGCGACCATCTTCTGGTAGCTGCCACCTTTGCAGACAGAGGCGATCATCTTTCCATAGTCAGAAAACAAGCTGTTTCCTGCGATGGAAAGGAGGATTTTGTCGATGTTGCAGATGTCGCCAGAGAGGTCGAGCTTCGCGTCAGGGACTGACAGCGAGTGAGTGACGCTACAGCGCACGATCCCCTTGTCCTTGTTCTTCCCGTACCGTCCGTAATCGTAGTACTTCGTTGTTCCTTTTTCCCCGTCAACGAGGATGGCCCCGGCATGGCCCGCCTCGATGGTGCCGTCTTTAGCGCCCATGATGCCTGTTTTTTCGACCCATCGCGTCCCAGGTGTCAGACGAACACGTTTGTTGGGCCAGGCGATAACAATGATGATGTCTTTGTTTTTGGGTGTTGGCATTGGGCGGTGATGGGGATTGGGTGGTGGCTTGGTGGGTTTGTGTTTCAGTGGCCAGGGAGCGAATGAGTGGACGCAGACCGCGCCCTTTCACGCCGCCCCTGACGCGCCAGCCCCAGGCCCAGCAGCAGCAGCAGGGCCAACGCCGCGCCCCCATCCCCGCTGGTTCCACAGGCGCAGCCGCCGCCCGTGCCGCCCAGGGTCCTGGCCTGCCCCTTCAGCGTGAGCGAGGCCTCCGCCGTCGTCTCTCCTCGCAGGCGCAGCTTCAGCGTTCCGTCTGCGGGGCCTCCCACCTCGCCGCGGAAGGTGACACCCACGGTCGTCTGCGCTCCTGGCGCCAGTTCCGCGTCCAGGGCGCTCGCGTCGATTTGGAACGCCGGGTTGGAATTTCCCACCACGCTCAACCTCGCCGGCGACGCGGACTGATTGGTGAGCGTCACCGTGCGCGGCGCGCTGGTGGCGCCAATGTCCACCCAGCCCAGATCCAGATCCATGGGCTCGATGGTCAGGTAGCTGGCCACCGTCACACCCGACAGCGCCACCAGCGCCGCGCGCTCCTGGTCCTTCGTGCCCAGGACCAACGTCGCCTTCGCCGTGCCAATCACCGACGTGTCGTACTTCAGCTCCAGCGTCAGGGAGTCACCCTGGGGCAGCGCACGGCCCTCCGCTCCCAGGTTGGGGGAGACCACCATGAAGCTCGTGGCCTGGGGGCCTTCTACCTTGGGCTGCATCAACACCAGTTCCTGGGTGCTGTCGTTGGTGAGCACCACCTTTGTCGTCACCGTGTCCGATTGGCGCACGGTGCCGAAATCCAGCGAACGGTTGAGCGCTCGGAACACCGTGGAGAGCCCTCGACCCGACAGCGACACCTGTGCATCCGGGGACTCAATGTCGTTCGTTACGACCAGAAGGGCGGCCTTGGACGTCACATCCGGGCGAGGAACGTACTTGATGAAGATGTCCTTCGACTCCTGCGCTGCCAGCGCGAGCGGGAGCGTAGGCGCGGACTCGATGCTGAAGTGAGATGGCTCCGAGTTCTCCGCCACACCGATGATCTCCACGCCTTGAACCTGCAGTGGCTGGAGCGACTCATTGGTGATTCGCACGGAACGGACCGCCGAGGCGGAGGACTCGGCCACTCGCGCACCAAACTCCAGCGAGGGCGTGGAAAGGCTGAGCTGGTTGGTCCGGCCGCGGCCTGCCAGCGTCACAAGAGTGATGCCCGCCTGGCTGTCGTCAGAGGTGATGCGCAGGACCGCGTTGAAGCGCCTTTGTGCGTCGGGATGGAACTGGAGAGGCACGTCCAGGATCCCCCCGCGCACCAATGACACGGGCAGCTTGAGGTCCGGGAGGATGAAGGCCTTCGCGTCTTCTCCATCCAGACTGATGTCCTGGATCGTGAGCAGGCTCTTATCCGAGTCAGAACCGCCGTCGGTGCCCGCATCCGCGCTTCCGCCCGGCGCCACGTGGGTCAGCCGCAGGCTGATGAAATCCGAATTCGTGTTCACCCGTGTGCCTCCGAAGTCGAGTGAGCCATCGAAGGTCTTGCCGTCCTTGCGTGTCACCTCCATGCGCACGGAGGTGGCCACGGCCTGCAGTGTGAACGGGACCTGTCCCGCCCCCTTCACGTTCAACCTGGCCGTCGCCGACCTCGGCCCCGCAGTCGTTCCCAGCGGGCGGAAACGCAGCTTGAGCTGGCCACTTTGCCCCGCAGGCACATCCAGGGATTGGTCCACCGCGGTGAACTCGCTTCCCCCTGAGTCGAAGACCACCGAGACGGACGCGGCCGTGAGACTTGAATTGGTGACCGTCAGGAGCCTGTCCTCGGACGAACCGAAGTTCACCGAGCTGAAGTCGACCACCGTGGAGGGCAACGTCACACTCCCCACGCCTTCCACTTCCAGTTGAACGAGGTTGGGTGTCGTCTCGGCATTGCTCACAATGGTGAGCGTGCTGGTGCGCTTGCCTCGATCCGTAGGCTTGGCAGCCACGTTGAACAGGTGTGATTCTCCAGGCTTCACGGTGAACCCCAGGAGCGATGCGGGGCAGTCGTTAGGCTTGGGGCTGGGTTCTGGATCAGGCCGCAGGCAGAACTCACCCGCGACGGCCACGGTGTCGACGACCAGGTCCGCCTTGCCGTCGTTCCTCACCACCACGATTTTTCCTGGCCCTTCGGTGTCCTTGGCTTGAGGCGCGAACTGGGGCGTGCCGCTTGGCAATGCCACCATTGGCACCGTTCCCCGTCCGGATACGTTGATGGGAAGGTCCGTGGCCTTATCGGAGTCACTCAAGACTCGCAGGACCGCGTCCGCTTGCAGCGTCGTTTCTGGACGGAAGGTGACTTCGATCTGCTCGAATTGATTCTGCTCGAGGATGATGGGGAAATACTTGCCCGCCGCCGCCGGCTTCACGGTGAAAGGCCCGCCGGCTGCCATCACGTTGCTGACGGTGAGCCTCGCGGAGCCGATGTTGCGAAGCGTGATGAACTGGGACCTGGAGGTCAGTCGTGGGACCTCCCCGAAGACAAGCTGATTGCTGCTCATTTCCAGTTTCGCGATGGCGGCCACGCCGGTCAGTTTGCGCTCAAGGGCATAGACCAGAGCTGGCGAGGTCTTGAGCTTGATCCGAAGGGTCGCGGAGAAGGAGCCCGTGCTCGTCGTGGGATTGAACACCAGGTCGATGCGGCGTGAGCCGCCATTCTTCGGGATGATGGTGTTCGGCCAACCGTCCACTGTCGCGATGAAGCCTCCTGCCCCTTCGACAGTGACGAACTCGATGTCGACCGGGACCGGACCGGGATTCGTGATGAGGAGCGAGGTTCCGCTGGTGGCGTTCAAGAGGGTGGCCGGGAAATTGATATCTCCTTCAGGGGCTGTCAGCTCCGCATCCGCGCCACGGCCAAGCAAGGGGAAGGTGCGGACCGTGACGACTCCCGTCGTTCCGCCCCGGTAGGTAATCTCCAAGGTGTCCTGATACTGCTTCCCCACCTCGACCGGCTGGAAGCTCACCTTGAATGGTGGCTTGCGCGTGGAGCCAGGGCCCAGCTCGGGTTCGGAGGATGTAATCGGATCCACGGAGAACGCCGAGCCTGATTGCAGCACGCGGATCGAGGTCACCTTCAGGGATTCAGAGGCGCCACTGTGATTCATGAGCGTCAGGCTCTTGTCATCCACTTGGGTCTGGTTGACCTGCCCGTAGCCGAAGTCGATGGCGGGGACGCCAAATATGGCGTTGGGGCCATTGGAGTTGCCTTTGACGACGAGCACAGGTGGAAGTTGCCGGTCGTTCGTGGTGAAGAAGCGCAGGCGCGTTTCCAGGTCGCCCACGAATATCTGTGGGCGGAAGCGCACCTTCACCGTCGTGGAGTCATTCGGCTGAACCGTCTGGGGCAGGAAGTCGACGACCTGGAAGTACATGTCGCTGTCCGGGGTGATCCTCGACAGGAAGAGGGCCTGATTGCCAGTGTTGCGCAAGGTCACGTCCGCCAGGCGTTCGCCTCCGGGGGCCGCGTTCGGGAACACCAGCGTGTCATTGTCCAGCTTCAACTCCGGGGCGAGCGCCCGGCCAGTGATCGGTATGGGGGGCAGGGACTCGGTGGCATCCGATTGGAATTGGAGCGTGCGTGGGAAGGCTTCGCCCCAGGTGCTCGCGGCGAAGGTCACGGTCAACGGGGCGGTACTCCCTGGTGCGATGGTCAGGCCCGTGGCGGGAATGCCCGTGAGCGTGTAGGGCGCCAGGGTTTCAGGCGGCACCGGGAACACCTTGACGGGCCACGCCGAGGTGTTCTTGAGGGTCACCTGCCGGGTGAGTTGGGGCAGTTCACCTACCGCGTAGGGGTCAAAGTCGAGCCGGGTCGGGTTGACCTCCAGCTCAGTCCTGCGTGCGGTGCCCTTCAGGGGCACGTTGGTCACGCAGGAGGTCGCGGGGGAGGTGCCAAAGGTGAGCTGACCATGCACGTCGCCGGTATCAGTGGCGCCGGGTTTGAAAGTAATGAAGAGCTCCCGTCCCGCGGAACCTGGTGCCAGCGTGAACGCGGTGATGGGGTTCACAGTGAAAGCATTGCTGTCCGTCACCGTGGGCGACACCGTCAGCGCAACCGTCCCCGTGTTTCTCACCGTCACCTTCTGACTGGTTGCATTTCCGATCTCCTGTTCGCCGAAGTCGAACGAGAGGGGGACAATGTCCAGGCAGGGCGTGCTCGGCGTCGTGGTGCCCGACAGTTTGATCGATGGCGCCGCGGTGTCGTTGCTGTCGAAGGTCAGCGTGCCCTGCGTGACACTCGTTGCCGTCGGGTGGAACGTCAGCTGCAAGCGCTTGCTTTCGTTGGAAGCGAGGCTGAAGGCGCCCGAGGGGTTGACCTGGAACGGTGCGTCCAGGGGCACCAGCTCCATCGCATCCACGGTGAGCAGGCTGTCACCGGTATTCGTGACCGTGATCTCCTCGGGAGCGCTGCTGGCCCCCACCGCGGTCTGCGAGAAGGCCAATGTGGTGCGGTTCAGGCTCAGCTTCGCGGGGGACAGGCCCTGGCCGTAGAGCCAGGCGCTGGGCGGGGTGGGGCAGACCGACAGCTCGGGGGCCAGCTTGAGAATCCCCGTGAAGTCGCCCCCGAGGTTGGGGTTGAACGTCACGTCGAGCGTCTTCGAGCTGCCCGCGGGGATGGTCAGGTTCGCGTTCGGTACGCTGAAGGGCGCAGTGGCCGAGGGCTTCTGGGAGAATTGCTGATTACCCAGGTTGATCACCGTGACCGTGCGCGTCGTCGGTGTGTTCACCTTCTGGGCTCCGAACACCACGGACGACTGTCCGAGCACGAGCAGCGGACCCGTTCCCGAGCCGCCGAGCGTCACCGTCAGTATCTGCGCGTCCGGATCATCCGTGTAGAGGGTCAACTTCCCCTGGAAGTTGCCGGGCTGGCCCGGTGTGAAGCGCACCCGGATGTCGAGCTGGTTCGTGCTGCCCAGAGGCAACTGGGGCACGGTGCAGGGCAGTGTCTCGCAGCGGGTGCCCGCGGAGTCATACAGACCGATAAGGGTGAAGCCTCCGCTGATGCTCACATTGTGGATCTTGCGCGTCTTCGTGGAGGGATTGCGCAGCACGACCTGGTCCTGTCCCGGCGTGCATGCGTCCTGGCTGCCAAAGTCGATGGAGGTGTCTTCGAGATACAACGGGAAGTCCTGTGCGACCGGGCCCGCGTCGGAACTGCCTGCATCCGTGGCGCCAGCGTCAGAGGTACCACTGTCAGGCTCTCCGCCGTCTGAGGAACCTGCGTCGCTCCCGGCGTCAGATGTGCCTGCATCGCTGCCGGCGTCGGATGAGCCGGCGTCGCTGCCGGCATCAGCTGAGCCCGCATCTCCACCGTCCGCGGCTCCAGCGTCACCGGCGTCCGCCGAACCCGCGTCGCCACCGTCGGTGGAGCCTGCTTCGCCACCGTCAGCAGAGCCGGCGTCGCCGCCATCGGCGGAGCCCGCGTCACCGCCGTCGGCGGTTTCGACACGGGCCTTCCGGGTACCGAAGAGCAATGACTCGTCATCGTCCGGACCGCAGGCGGTCAGGACGCACAGCGCGGCCGTCAGGATGAGCAGGATGCGTTGCATGAGGCGACCTCAGTTCTCGGCGTGGAGGGCCGGGGCCTTGGCGGAAGAGGAGGGGGGAGG
>NZ_RAWE01000232.1 GCF_003611695.1 Corallococcus carmarthensis
GTGTGGGGCGGCGCGGGGTTGGAGCGGCTGGTGGGCGCGGGCACGAGCGTGTCCGCGCTGGGCATCTGCGTGGGGATGATGGTGACGACGCCGCGCTACCTGTCCGCGTTGGCCTCCGGGGAGCGTTCGCTGTTCGGGCTGGAGCGCATGTCGTCGTCGGGCGTGCCCATGCGGGCGCTCGCGGTGACATGGGTGCTGGTGCTGGGATTCGTGAACCTGGGGGACCTGTCGGAGCTCTTCGCGCTCTCCGCCATCGCGGTGCTGATGCAATTCGGTGTCACGGCGGCGGCGCTCGCGGTGCTGTCCCTGCGGCGCGAGCGGAACCTGCGTCCGGCGCACGCGCTGCTCGCGGTGCCCACGCTGGTGTTGGGGCTGACGCTGGTGGCCTTTGGCGCGAGCGCCCGGGAGGCGGCGGTGGCCTCGGTGGCGGTGCTCGCGGGGCTGGCGTTGATGCGGCTGTCGCGGCCGAGGGAGCCAGCGCCCGTCCGCCTGTCCTGACGCCTCCGCACGTCAGGAGGGCGGGCAGGCCCGGGGACAACCCGGCACGTTGTGTTGCGAAGGGGTGACCGGGCCGGGAGACTCGCGCGGGGGTCTTGCGAGGCGATGCTCGGGTATCAGGCGAATGCGCAGTGGCGGGACATGTCCGACTTCGTGGTGCACTTCACGAAGCCCGGGCCCCCGTACCACGACGCCTACCAGAACATGATGAGCATCCTGGGAGCGCGCACGCTCATCCCGGGCGCGGAGGGGTTTGGCATCGCGCGGCGGGAGGCGGTGGTGGCGAACCGGCACCGCTCGGTGTGCTTCAGCGAGATTCCGCTCGATCAGCTCGCGAGGCTGGTGCAGCGCCGGAGCCTGTACGGCATCGCCTTCCGCAAGAGCTTCATCCTGTCGCAGGGGGGAGGCCCCGTCTGGTACGTGCAGTACGGCTCACCGGCGCACCTGGCGATGAAGCACCAGCTGGACCAGGCCCTGGCGGCGAAGGAGCCGCAGAAGGAGCCCGTGTGGGCGGTGACGCCCTTCGTGGACATCCAGGGGGACGCGCACAACGCGCCCTACAGCTACCGCTTCGACTGGGAGCGCGAGTGGCGTGTCCCCGGGCTCATGCGCTTCACGGAGTACGACGTCGCGGCGCTCTTCCTCCCGGAAGAGGTCCACACCGTGGCCCGGGACTTCTTCGCCTGGGCGGTGCGCGAGCGCGCGGGTCCGGGCTACTTCTGCCCCGTGTTGGATCCGGGTTGGAAGGCGGAGCAGATCATGGAGGCGCTGGCGAAGCACACGGAGGCGCCGGTGGCGGTGGAGCGCAAGAGCGCACCGGGCTGAGTGTCACGTCACTCGCGGAGCCGGAAGTCGTCATCGGCGGCCTGGCGCAGCGAATGGGGAATGGCGGGCTTGCCCATCACCGTGCGCACCCAGGCCTCCTTCATCTGCCGTGCGCAGCGCTCCGGCGGCATCCGCCCCACGGCGGTCCCCAGCCCCGGGCACAGCACCGTCCGGATGGGCGTCTTCGCCGTGGCGTTGTGGGCGAGGACGGCGCGCAACGCGGCTCGGAACGCGAGGTAGGCATTCACCGTGTCGCTGACGTCCGCGGGAACACGCATCGTGGGCGCGCTGATGCACCACGGGATTTCCGAGCGCCCCGTGGGGACCAGCACCGCCTGCCCCACGGGCAACTCGCCACCGTGCTCCTTCGCCAGCAGCTCCCGCAGCCGCTCCTGGACCTGGGGCCCCAGCTGGTACGTGTAGACGGCGTCGATGCCACCATCCATGAACCCGAAGCTGTTCGCCGGACTGACCACCGCGTCCGCGCGCACGTCGATGGGATCCGACGCGGACACCGTGCCTGCGCGCTCCGAGAAGATGTCGCCTTGGGAAATGGTGACACCTGGAACGCCGTCGAACTCACGGCGCCACGCGTCCACCAGTGCACGGCCCAGGTCTCGCAGATGGAGTTGAAGCGCAGGCGTCATGGTGGACCGTTACCGAAGGGATTCGCCCGCCGGAGCAAAGAGCATAAGCCGAACACCCTCGAGGTTCCCCAGGGCGGCTGTGATCAGCGGCTCGACTTCGGACCAGGAGAGGCCTCCGTTCCCACAGCCCAGGGCGGGAACCGCGATGGATGAGATCCGCAGCTCCTGAATCACCCTGACGAGGTCGACCAGGCCCGACTCGACGTCCTCGATCCGGGACGGCGACCGCCAGTGGCGCTTGGTGGGAAAGTTGATGATGTAGCGAGGCGCCCCTGCCAGCCCCTTCTGGTCGAAGACAAACATGCTCCCGGGACGGACCTCTTTCCGGTCACATGCCTGTTTGTACGCCTTGAAGTTCCCGGGAAATGCCTGCTTGAACTGCAAGGCGATTCCCTTGCCCATGACACCCTCGGTGTTCACGGCATTGACGAGCGCCTCCACGTCCGCCTTGAGCAGATCGCCTGTACCCGCCTCGATCATCGCAGCCCCCTCCGTCAGGCGGTCCGCTTCTACCGCACGCGTTCGATGCGGTGCTTGCGGCCCTTGATGCGGCCTTCGCTCAGCCGCTGGAACGCGACCTTCACCACGCGCTTGGAGACGGCGACGAAGGCGTGGTGGTCGTGGATCTCAATCTTGCCCACGTCCTCCGCCTTCAGCCCGCCGGCCTCGCCCGTGAGCGCGCCCAGGATGTCTCCGGGCCGCATCTTGTCCTTGCGCCCCGCGGAGATGGACAGCGTCTCCCAGCCGGAGATGAGCGACACGCCCGGCACGTTCTCCGGCACCAGCGCGTCCACGTCCCCCTTCTCCAGCTTCACGCCCGTCGTGCCTTCGATGTCGTCCACCTTGCGGCTGTCCGAGCGCGTCACCAATGACAACGCCAGCCCGCGCCGGCCCGCGCGCCCCGTGCGGCCAATGCGATGCACGTACGCTTCCGGCTGCTGCGGCAGCTCGTAGTTCACCACCGCGTCCAGCGCCTCCACGTCGATGCCCCGGCCCGCGACGTCCGTGGCCACCAGCACGCGCGTGCTGTGATTGCGGAACTTCGCCATCACCCGGTCCCGGTCGAACTGCTCCAGGTCCCCCTGCAACCCGTCCGCGCTCACGCCCGCCTGCACCAGCGCGCGCGTCAGCTCCACCACCACCGCCTTGAAGTTGCAGAACACGATGGCGGAGGCCGGCTGGTACTGGCGCAGGATCCTCAGCAGCAGCGCCTGCTTCTCCTCCGGCGTGCACGCGTACGCCACCTGCTGGATGTCCGGCGCGGACTCCTCCTGCGCCAGCGACACCCGCACGGGGTCCTTCTGGAACGCGCGGCTCAGCTTCTCGATGTCGTCCGGGAACGTCGCGGAGAAGAGCACCGTCTGCCGCTTCGACGGCGTCGCTCCGAGCACCCGCTCCATGTCCTCCCGGAAGCCCATGTCCAGCATCCGGTCCGCCTCATCCAGCACCACCGTGGCCAGGTGCCGCGTGTCCAGCACCTCGCGGTCCAGCAGGTCCATGATGCGCCCGGGCGTCCCCACGCCGATGTGCACACCCTTCTCCAGCGCCTCCACCTGCGGCCGGATGGGCTGTCCGCCCGCGAGCGCCAGCACCTGCACGCCCGGCATCCGCCGCGCCAGCCGGCGAATCTCTCCCGCCACCTGCGCGCACAATTCGCGCGTCGGACAGAGCACCAGCGCCTGGAGGTGGCGGTCCTGCGTGAGCTTCACCTTCTGCAGGATGGGCAGCGCGAACGCCGCCGTCTTCCCGCTGCCCGTGCGCGCCTGGCCCACCAGGTCCTTCCCCTGCAACAACACCGGGATGCTCTGCGCCTGGATGGGGGTGGCGGTCTTGAACTCCAGCTCCTCCAACACCTGGAGCAGCGGGGGCGACAGCGCGAGCGCGGAGAATTCCATCGGAGCCTCGGGGGACGGAGGCACGGGGCGCCTCGGGAGAACGCGCCCTTGTACCAGCCTTCCCACGGCGGACAAGCCCGGCGCCCCTACCCCGCCCAGCCCGCCACCTCGCTCGCCGTCGCCTGGGCCAGCTTCGCCGCGGCGCCCGGGTCCACGCGGGCCGTGACGAGCACCCCGATGACCGCCCCCAACAGCAGCTCCACCCGGCGCGCCACCGTCTTGCGAGGCAGCACGCCCGCCCGGGCCGCGCCCTCCAGGGCCCTCGTCAGGTGGCCTCGCAGGAGCGCCCGGTAGTCCTCCACCGCCCGCTGCGCCTCCGCGTCATGCGGCCCCAGCTCCGTCGCCGTATTCACCAGCAGGCAGCCCCGCCGCGTCAGCGCTGGCGGCGCGGTGGCCATCGTCGTCGCGAGCGCCTCGAAGTACTCCGTCACCTGCGACAAGCCCGGCGCGTCCTTCGCGAAGACGCCCAGCCGGGGCCCGATGACCTCCTGGAGGTACAGCGTGATGGTTCGCGCGAACAGCCCGCGCTTGCTGTCGAACGTCTGGTACAGGCTGGAGCGGTTCAGCCCCGTCGCGGCCTCCAGGTCCGACAACGACGTCGCCTCGTAGCCGCGCGACCAGAACACGCCCAGCGCCGCCCGCACCGCCTCTGTCTCGTCGAACGCCCGCGTCCGCGCCACGTCACCCTCCTTGACAATTCTGAACCGACCGTTTCAATATGGATTCGGAACTGACTGGTTCAGAATATCCCAACCCCGGAGGGGGAGTCATCATGCCGCTACTGGCGCAGGTCTTCGCGGTCATCGCCGCGCTCATCCACGTGCTGTTCTTCGTGATGGAGAGCATCGTCTTCTCACGGCCGACGGTGTGGCAGCGGTTCGGGGTGAAGTCGCAGGCGGACGCGGACGTGCTGAAGGGGATGGCGTTCAACCAGGGCTTCTACAACCTGTTCCTCGCCCTGGGCGTGCTGGTGGGCGTGGCGCTGGTGCACACGGCCTGGGAGACGTCGGGCGTGGCGGCCGTGGTGTTCGGCTGCGCGTGCATGCTGCTGGCGGCGGTGGTGCTGCTGAGCACCGACCGGCGCTTCCTCCAAGCCAGCATCATCCAGGGCGCCCTGCCCCTGCTGGCCCTCTCGCTCGTCGTCTTCCGGGCGCGGTCTTAGGGCACGACGGCCTCGAAGACGTCCGCGTCCGGCAGGGTGAGGACGACGCGGCCCGCTTCGCCCAGCTTCTCGCGCGGCACGTCGCGGAAGCGCTGCACGAAGCTCGCGGAGGGACGTAGCGTGAGCGACTGGCCGGTGTCGCGGTTGCGGAACGTGGTCGCGGTGTCCTCCGGTGCGGGCGCCGTGACCAGTGAGAGGTTGAGCTTGCCCAGGCTTGCGCCTGTGGCCGCCGCCGCGCCGTCCGCGACGCAGGTGTATTGGACCTGCGCCGGGCTGTGGTGGATGACCTCCAGCTTGAAGCTGCCCCGGGGCAGGCCCAGCTGCCGGAGCGCGTGGTCACCCATCCGGTAGCCCGCCACGGCCCACGGCCCCGCGCCGCCATGCACCAGCGCCACCCGTTCCAGTGCGCCCGGTTCAGTGGACGGGGTCGCGGTGGGCTTCGTGCTCGCGCAGCCCAGCCCAAGGCACAGGGTGACGGACAGCAGGAGGTGGCGGCGCACGGACATGGGGGGCTCCGGAGAAGGACGGGCGGAGCGTTCTACGGTGTCTCGGCGCTCCACTTCTTGATGTTCTTGCACGCATCCGATGGCTGCTTGAAGGCCGGAGTGAGCGTCGTTCGGGAGACGTCACTGGAGTTCACCAGCCCCAGGAAGCAGGAGTGAAATTCCCCCTTTGGGATGACGCCCTGCTTCTCGCGGTAGGCACACTCGACGAGATCGCCCCAGACGTAGGAGACGAGGAAGGCATCATTGCACTGCGCGGCATCCGCTGCGCACGCGTCGTGGCCCGCATCCGTATAGGCACCATTGGATGCGCTCGAGCATGCCGTCTCGCCCCCGGGCAGCAAGTGCGTCATTTCGTGAGCCAGGGTGTTGATGAGCGTGCCGCGCTGCCTGGGATTTGTCTGCTCCCAGAAGTCAATCCGCCGGGTATTGACGGAGGTGGACGCGCAGACGGTCGTCGCCGCCGTGGAGAAGGGATGGAAGAGCGAGTACCGGCTCTCCAGGCGATGCGTGGGCAGGCGGCTTCGCAGGGCAGTGAGGACCTCGGACGCCGTCGTCGTCCGGCAATCCGTGTCAGCGGACGTAGCGAGTGGGTAGCCATCAAGCTTCTTGAGGTTCTCTGCGAAGCCAGGGTCCTCGAGAATGGATTGGACCTCATCGTAGGCCGCGATGAGATGTTCCGTTCGCTTCAGCGATGCCTCGACCGTGATCGTCGGTCCAGCATTGGACTGGTGATTTCTGGTTGTCGCGCATGCGGAACAGAGCAGCAGTCCGGCGACAGCGGGAACAAGTCCTCTCATGAGCACCCCCAGCAGATGGCGTTGCACCTGCGCTTGAACTCCGGAAGGGAGTTTCACTTCTCCGCCTTTCTTCCTGGAGGAAGGCGTCGTGCCCGGAAGTGTCAGGCTACAGTGAGAAACCCATCATCAGTGACGCGGAGGCCCTGGGCACCAGCGCCGTGCCTCGGTCGCGCTTCGCCATGACGCCCCCGGCGGAGGCGCTCAGGAGCATCGACAGGCGGCTTCGCACGTCCAGCCTCACGCCCCCGGTGACGAGCCCCAGCGGTTCGAGCCCGAAGCGCGCTTCCTCCTCCGGAATCCGCGACTGGAGGACAGCCAGCGCCCCGGCCTCCAACGCTCCACTGAACGTCCAGGCGCCGTGCTTCCAATGGGGCCCCGCGCCCAGCCGCAGCTCCAGCTCCGTCTGCTGGAAGTCCACCCTGCTGCCCGTCCCCCGCCGCACCACGAGCCCCAGGTTCGACGTGTCCACGCCAGGGAACAGACTCCCTTCACGCACCAGGCGCACGTCCAGGCCCGCGAGGGATGACAGGCCCGCCACGATGCCCGACGTCAGCGACGGCCCCACCGCGAGCAGCAGCGAAGCCCCCGCCCCACCCTTTCGCGCGAGCCTCAGCCTCGCGGCCTGCTCCAGGGGTTCGCCCCCCACGGAGACGGCTCCGTTGAGCGGCACACGCACCGACCGCTCCAGGTAACCCTCGTCCGCGCGAAGCAGCAGCCGGTACGCGCCGGGCGCCACGGCCAGCGTCGTGGGGCCCTCGCCCTTCTCCAGCTCCGCCACCAGCGAGCCACTCTCCGACGCCACCACGAGCCAGCGGCCCGGCGTCTTCACGTCGAGCGTCAGCCGGCCGCGCGCCTGCTGCGGCTCGGAGAGGACCAGCTCACCGCGTCCGCGCAGGTCCATCCGGAACGTGGGGCGCTGCACGCCTCCCGGTGACACGAGCGTGGACTCCAGCGTCCTCGCGTAGGCGTAGCGGTAGGCCTCCTCCAGCGTGACGCGCCCATCGCGCGAAGCATCGGCCGCGCCGCGCAGCCCCACGGACAGGTGGTGCGTGAAGAAGGAACCCTGCAGCGCATCCGACTCCTGCGCGTACTCATCCGCGCCCGATGCGCTGATGACGACCCGTCCCTCCAGATCCGAAGCCTCCATCGTGACCGGCGCGGCCACGGGCTTGAGCCCCTTCAGCCGCGTGGCGAGCCCGGAGCGGCAGGAGTCCAGGATGAGCAGCCCCACGCCCACTGGCGCGCCCTTGAGGAAGTCCACCAGCTCGCGCATCGGCAGCTCGGTGCCGCGCAGGTGCAGGCTGCCGTCGCCCGCGTGCGATGAGACGTAGAGCAACAGCCAATCCCGCGGTGAGGCCTCCTCGGCCAGCCGCGTCCGGAAACGCGTCAGGGCCTCGCGCAGCGTCGCGGCATCCGCGCCCAGCAGCGTCATCGTGCGCTCTGGCGGCACGGTGCCCACTTCCTGGAGCACCTCGCGCATCCGCTGCGCGTCGGCTTCCGCGAAGCGCAGCCGCTCCTCTCCGGACAGGCCCTGGTTCTCCCCCACCACCAGCGCCCAGCGGCGCGGCGCCTCCTCTGCTGCGGCGCATGGAAGAGGCCCCAGCACCGCGAGCAAAACCACGAGCACCCGGAGGCCCATGCCCAACCCCGGCCTCACGGCATGACCCTCAGCAGCGTGCGGGCCTGGGCCTTCCCGATGTCACCCGGCGGCGCCACGTCCAACGGCGCCTGTCTCTTCTCCCGAGCCTCCGCGACGCTCGACGTGAGCGCCGCGCGCGCCTGCTCCACATTCAACGGCGCGTCCGCGAAGAACGCATGCAACGCCACGGAGCCCGGCGTCACCTCCATCGGCGGGGACAGCTTCACCTCCGCCCCCGGCTCCACCGTGCCGCTCGTCGGGCCATCCTGGGGCCAGAGCTGATCCACCGCTCCCGCCTCATCCACCGCGAGCACCAGCACGTTCCGGTACGTCCCCGTGCCCACCGCCAACGTCACGCGCTCGCCGGGCCTCGCGTCCGCCACCGGAGCGCCCTGCGCGGACAGCAGCCGCAGCGCCACGGTCCCCTTGAGCCGCACGCCGTCCTCCGTCCCTCGCGGCACGTAGACGACCAGCGCGAGCCCCACCGCCAGCGCCGCCACCCACGGCACGCCCCAGCTCCAACGGGGCTTCGCGGACCGGGCCCGCTTCTCCTCCAGTCTCGCCAGCACCGCCTTCGCGCGAGGCTCCCGCAGGCTCGACTCGCGCGCTTGCCGCATCTGCTCGGCCAGCACCCCGCAGGCCGGGCAGGCGGCCACGTGGCGCTCCGCACGACCCGAGGCATCCAGCCCTGACAGCCACTCGTCCAGCTCCAGCCGCGTCAGGTGCTCAGCCACGCCCTGCCTCCAGTGTGTCCGGCAGCCGCCCCAGCTCCGCCGCCTTCTTCCGGATGGAGTCCAGGTCGCGGACGATGGTCTTGCGCGACACGTCCAGCATCCCGGCGATCTCCTCCTGGGTCAGCCCGTCGAAGAAGTGCAGCGTGGCCACTTCCATTTCGCGCTCGCCCATCCGCCCCACGAGGTGGCGGATGAAGTCCGCGGCCTCCCACTGGCTGGGGGTGAGCGCCGCGGCCTCCGGGGCCTCCAGGAGCACCGGCTCCCGCAGCTGGCGCGAGCGCAGCGCGTTGAGGCACAGGTTGGTGGTCACGCGGTACACGTACGTCATCGGACGGGCCTCCCGTCGGAACCGCGCGCCAGCCGTCAGCATGCGCTCGAAGACCTCCTGGACGATGTCCCAGGCATCGGCATCGCGTCCCAGCAGTGCGAGCGCACGACGGTGCACCACGGGCGCGAAGCGCTCGTAGAGCTGCCTGAGCTCCGCCGCATCGAGCCCGCTCCCCATCCGCCTGGTCCGACCTTCCTTTTCGTCCTTCAGACACCCGGCCCCAGCGGCCTGGGACATCGCATCGCATCCGCGATGGGCTGTGGAATACTAGTCGCACCCCGGCGGCATGTCCCAGGCTGGCCGCACCGGGTGTCCCAAGCGCCGTGAAACGACTGCTCCTCGCCACCTGCATCGCGCTCCTGGGCGCCTGCTTCGATCCGCTCTACGAGGACCCGGAGGCGCTGGACGAAGCGTCGTGGGCGGTCTGCTGCGTTCGCGGTCAGGTGGACACCTGCTTCTGCGAGGAGGCCAGCGGCTGCGAGGCCTCCTTCCGGGCCTGCGCGGGCGGCACCTGCGCGGCGTCGCTCAGCGAAAGCTGCGGTGGCGCACAGGGGAGCCAGGACGGCGGCGGCGGCGTGAACCTCGACGGCGGCGGCACGGACGCGGGCACCAGCACCGACGCAGGCACGGAGAGCGACGCGGGTACCAGCACCGATGGCGGAGTCGACGTGGACGCTGGCACCGACGCGGGCGTGGACGGCGGCACTGACGCGGGTCCCCAGCCCCCCCCGAGCTACGAGCCATGCTGCGACCCGAACAGCCACCGGGTCACGACCTGCCGCTGCGCTCCCTCTGGCTGCGGCACCAACCCTCCGTTCACGCCGTGCGCGTCGGCCCGCTGCGCGCTCGTGGGGGAGTCGTGCGGGTGAGAGTTCAGGCGGGATGAAGGGCACGTTCCGTTCGCTGCGCGGCTTCAACTACCGGACGTGGGCGGCCGGAGCCATCGTGTCCAACGTGGGCACGTGGATGCAGCGCACCGCCCAGGACTGGCTCGTCCTCACCCAGCTCACCCACTACAACGCCACGGCCGTGGGCGTGGTGATGGCGCTCCAGTTCGCGCCGCAGGTGCTGCTGCTTCCGCTGACCGGCTTCGCGGCGGATCACCTGGACCGGCGCAAGCTCCTGTTCGCCACGCAGGCGAGCCTGGGCACCCTGGCGCTGGGCCTGGGGCTCCTCACGCTCTGGGGACACGTCCGGCTGTGGCACGTCGACGTGTTCGCGTTCCTGCTCGGCTGTGTCACCGCGTTCGACGCCACCGCGCGCCAGACGTTCGTGGCGGACCTGGTGGGCGAGGAGGACCTCTCCAACGCCGTGGCGCTCAACTCCACCTCGTTCCACGCCGCGCGGATGCTGGGGCCCGCCACCGCGGGCGTGCTCATCTCCGCGGTGGGCTCCGGGTGGATGTTCGTCATCAACGCGGCCTCGTTCGGCGCCGTCCTCTGCTCGCTGAGCCTGCTTCGCGTGAACGAACTGCACGTGCGGGACCGGGCGCGGCGCACGCGCGGCGGCCTGCTGGAGGGCTTCGTCTACGTCTGGAAGCGGCCGGACCTGAAGGCGGTGCTGATCATGTTCTTCCTGATTGGCACCTTCGGGCTCAACTTCCCCATCTTCATCTCCACCATGGCCGTGCGCGTCTTCGGCCAGGGCCCGAGCGGCTACGGGCTCCTGACGTCCATCATGGCCATCGGCTCGGTCACCGGCGCGCTGCTCTCCGCCCGCCGCGCGCAGCCTCGCATCGGCCTGCTGGTAACGGGGGCCGCGGTCTTCGGGGCCGGGCTGATGCTCGCGGCGGTGATGCCGGCCTACGCCCTCTTCGCCGTCACGCTCGTCGTCATTGGCGTGTCGGCGCAGACCTTCACCACCACCGCGAACAGCCTGGTGCAGCTGTCCACCGACCCATCCATGCGCGGGCGCGTGCTCGCCATCCTCCTGGCCATCGCGCTGGGCGGCACGCCCCTGGGCGCCCCCATCGTCGGATGGGTCGCGGACACGTTCGGTCCACGGCAGGCGCTCTGCGTGGGCGCCGCGGCGGGCTTCGTCGCGGCGCTCGTCGGGCTGCGCTACCGCGCGAAGACGGCTCCTTCTACAGGTCGCTGAAGGACCGGGGTTGCACACCTCCTACGGAGTGACGCCCGCGACCTGGCGCAGCAATTCCAGGGGGCCCAGCTCGGCGACCGCGTCGAACTGCTCGGGCGTGCGCACCAGCAGCGACCCCGCGAAGCCCAGCGCGTTGACGTTGACGCCCAGGTGCTCCGCGCGGCTCCGGGGCACGAGCAGCATCCAGTCCCGGGTGACGAGCAGGTTGTACGGCGCGTGCTCGCCCAGGCCCAGCGCTTCCCGCAGGAGCCGGTAGGCCGCCAGCATCCGCTCGCCCTGCCCCGGCGCGCCCCAGGGACCCAGGCCTGCAAGCAGGTGCGCGAACGGCAGCGACTCCGCGGCGATGACGCGGCCCGGCCCGGGCAGCGGCGGGAGCAGCGCCTCCACCGGCGCGCGCAGGCCGTCCGGTCCCAATGGCGGCACCAGCTGCAGGTGCTTGTGCCGCTGGCTCGCGCCCGCGGTCTCCCCGGCGTTGTAGAAGGCCAGCCCGTCCAGCCCCTCCAGGCACATGGAGAGCGCGTCGAAGTCCGCGTGCGTCAGCAGCGCGTCCTGCGATTCGAAGGCGCGCGTCACCAACAGCAGGTGGTGCTCCACGACGTTGAACTTGTTGAGCAGACACACGTGCGCGGGCGGCACGGTCCCCAGCACCAGGTCCGGCTCCGGGTTCGCGAACGGGTTGAACGGTTCGGCACCCACGGGCGGCGCCGGCCGCTTGCGCTCCTTGAGCGCCACCCGTCCCAGCACGCGCACCTGGAACGTCGTGTTCGCGATGGGCAGCGTGCGCGCTTCCGTGGTGATGGGCTGGAGCGCCCCGGTCTCCAGCGCATGCCGCGTGACGGCCAGCGTGCGGGGCCACAGGGCGGCGGGCATCAGCGGGGTGGCGTTCACGGGCGGGCTCCTGGCGTGAGGCCCTGGAGTCTGTGCCCTCCGGTGACGCCAGCGTCAACCCGCTCCCGAAAAGGAGGCGCTCCGGATGTCCGCCTCAGCGCGGAGGGCGGAAGACGTACTGGTACTCCGGCGACGGACTGCCGGGTGGGTACTGGGCGTCCATGAAGGCCACGTGCGCATGGTGGGTGATGAGCACGTCCTGGAGGCTGTCGTAGAGCACCACCACGTTCGTGGCCTTGCCGGTGGGGTCCAGGTCCACGCGCACCTTCAGGTTGCCCTTGAGGTCCGGCTTCTCCATCAGGTGCTCCAGGTACAGCGCCACCAGCCCCAGCGACACGCGGTCGTAGATCTGCTCCACCGTGCCCTTCGCGGGCGACGCGGGCAGCCGCAGCTTCTTGGTCAACTGCGCGGCCTCCTCCGCCGCCTCGGGCACCGGCCGCTCCGGGGCCGCGAGCGCCGCGCGATACGCCGCCACGGACTCGAAGTAGCGCTCCTGCTTGAGCAGCAGCCGCGCCCGCCGCACCTGGATGTCCGCGCGCTCCGGGGCCAGCGCCGCCGCCTGATCCAACCTCGACTCGGTGGCGGCCGCGTCCTGCTTTCCTTCCGAAAGCGTCGCCAGCCGTAGGAGCGGCTCCGGATCCTTCGGCGTCGCGGCGGCCAGGCGCACCAGGGCCTTCGCTTCATCCTCCGGGCGGTTCAGCTCCACGTTGAGCCGCACCCACGTGGCGAGCACCGTGGCTTCCGCGCCCCCGAGCGTCGCGTAGCGCTCCAGCATCTTCACCGCCTGCGCCTTGTCCCCCGCGGCGAGCCACGCCTCCGCCTGCCGCCGGTGCGCCTCGCGGTCATGCGGCTGGAGCGCGACGAGCAGCGCCCCAGCCTCCGCGCCCGCCTTCGCGTCCCCGGCCTCGCGGGCCAGCCGCGACAGCACCTGCAACGCCTCCGGCTGCTCCGGCCACTCCTTCACCGAGCGCACCAGCAGCGCCCGCGCCTCGGCCGCGCCCCCGGGCCGGCCCGCCAGCAGCAGCGCCAGGTCCGTGCGGATGCGCGGGACGTCCAGCTTCGTCAGCGCCTCGCGCAGCCGGCCTTCCGCCTCCGCGGGCTTGCCGTCCGCCTGGAGGCGCAGGCCGTCCGCCCAGAGCGCGGGCGCGAAGCCGGGCACCACCTTGCGCGCGGTCTCCAGCGGCGAGGCCGCGTCCTTCAACATGCCCCAGCGCACGTACACCAGGCCCATGCCCACGTGCGGCCACGGGTTCTCCGGGTACACCACCGCCAGCGCCTTGAACTCGCTGAAGCTCTCGTCGGACGGCAGCGCGAGGAAGGCCCGGTACACCCGGGGCATCGGGTCCTTGGGCGCCTTCGCCTGCTGGGCGTCCAGTTCCGTGCGCAGCGTGCTGGGGCTGCCCTGGACGCGCGCCGTGTCCATCCGCTGGAGCATCGCCATGCCTTCCGCGGCCGGAGCAGGCACCGGCCGGGCGCCCAGCGCCGGGAGCGCGCACAGCACGGTCAGCAGCAGGCACGTAGGGACACGGGACGTCATGGGAAGCTTGGGAGGAGCCAGGGGCGAGCCAGGGCGCCCGGACGCTACCAGATGCCCGCGCCCGGCAACGCGTGGGAGTGTTTACACACCTTGCGTGAATTCCACGGACACGCGCGATGTTTCACGGGTGCGGGAACGGGAGGGAATGGCCCTGGAGGGCGACCGCGCTTTCGGGCGTTGGACGCCGGCCGGGCGGTAGGTCTTGACCAGAACCAGCGGTGCTGGGCGGAATGGCCCCCATGGCCACCGCCGAGAAACTCGTATTCCCGACCATCGTCGAAGGACTCTTCGTCCGGGGACTTTCCGGGAAGGTGCCCTTCGCCCTCAAGGAGCAGCTGCGCAAGGAGGGCCTGGACCTGGACCGGCCCCTGCAGCCGGCGTACTCGCTGGACACGTGGACGCGCTGCGTGGCGCTGACGGCGAAGACGCTCCACCCCGAGCAGCCGGAGCAGGTGGCGTGGCGGATGCTGGGCGAGCGGATGATCGACGGCTACCGCGACACGATGGTGGGCCGGGCGCTGCTGGGCGTGCTGCGGCTCATCGGGCCCAAGCGGATGCTGCTGCGCACGCAGCACAGCTTCCGCACCGGCAACAACTACACCGAGGTGCGCATCACCGAGCGCGGCGAGCGTGAGGCGGACCTCTGGCTCAACGAGCCCGGCCTGCTGCGCTACTTCAAGCAGGGCGTGATGCTGGCCACGGTGCGCGCCGCCAGCGGCCCCGCCACGCAGGTGGACGTCGTCCAGTACGACGACGACAGCGTCACCTATCGCGTGTCCTGGGGCGCTCCGGGCGCCTGAGTCAGACGCGGCTCCCTTCGGATCCGCGACCCGGGGGCCCTTGCTCGCACCTGTCCCCATCTGCCAGCGTGAAGCCCTGGGCGCGGCGTCCGGGCCGTGAACGGCCGCGCAAGAGGGGGCTTCAACCAATGCCGTCGAGCGAGCGCGCCAACCTGCCGCGCTGGAACGGTCATCAGCGGGGGTTCTTCGAAATCTGGTTCCTGGTGGTGCTCGACCCCGGCGGCGATCGTGCCTGGTGGTTGCGCTACACCCTGTTCACGCCCGCGCCGGGCAGCGGCGGCGAGCCTCGCGCCACGATGTGGGCGGCGGCGTTCGACTGCGCGTCGCAGGACAGGCCCGCGGTGGCGCTCAAGGCCATCCATCCGGCCTCCGCCTTCAGCGCGCTGCCTTCCGGCGGGGTGCGCATCGCGGACTCGGAGCTGACGCCCGGCCAGTGCCACGGACAGGTGGCCAGCGGAGGGCACACCATCGCGTGGGACCTGCGCTTCCAGGGCGGACACCCCGGGCCGGTGCGCCGCGAACCGCGCGGCACCGCGCTCCTGCCGCTGCCCACGCACGTCGCGCACGTGCACGACGACGTCACCTTCGAAGGCACGGTGACGGTGGACGGCGAGCGCATCGACGTGAAGGGCGCGCCCGGCCTGCAGAAGCACCTGTGGGGCCACCGTCGGCTGGAGGAGCTGACCTGGCTGTACTGCCCGCGCTTCCGCGAGGACCCGGACGCGCGGCTGGAGATCATGGCGGTGCGCGCGAAGCGCAAGCGGGGCCACCCGCAGCTGTCGCCCATCTACCTGCGCACGCGCGGCACCGAGCACACGTTCCACGAAGTGCCCAACCTGCTCTTCACGCGCGTGACGTCGCCCGCGTCCGGGGAGTTGTCCTTCCGCGCCGCGTCCGCCACCCAGGCCGTGGAGGGCCGCGCGTGGTGCGACCCGCGCACGCTGGTGGGCTACGCGTACCGCGACCCCACGGGCTGGGACGTGCTGGTGGCCCAGAGCGACGTGGCCCGCTGCGAGGTGCAGCGCTTCTCCCGGCCGCATCCCTTCGCGGCGTGGAAACCCACGGAGAAGCTCACCTCCACCGTGGGCGCGCTGGAGTTCCACGGCCCGGCTCCGATGCCGGGCGTGCGCTACATCCCCTGGGACGGCACCGCGCTCGAAGCGAAGGACGCGCCCGGCGATGCCGAGGATGAACCGGCCCTGGGGATGGGCTGACGTCAGGGGGAGGCCGGGCCGCCTGCCCCGGTCTTCCGGGAGGG
>NZ_RAWE01000233.1 GCF_003611695.1 Corallococcus carmarthensis
TTCCCACCCGCCGCACCTACCTGTCGGGACTGCCTGCCCCTCCGACTTTCGGGCAACCCCCGAGCATGTGGACGGCTACGCCTCAGTCATGGCTTGCTACACTTCCCCTTTAAGCCAAGACTTCCCAGTCTCTCCCCCCGAAGAGGACAGCCCCCCATGCCCACGACGACCGCCACGGATGGAACAACCCTGCACTACCGGGTGCTGGGGGACGGTCCTCGCGACGTGGTGCTGGTGCATGGGTGGATGGTGTCCGGCGCGGTGTGGGACGCGATGCTGGAGAAGCTGGACATGACCGGCCTGCGGCTCATCGTCCCGGACCACCGGGGCACCGGGCCGTCCGGACGGCCGACGTCGGGGTACTCGCTGGAGCAGTACGCGAAGGACGTGCTGGCGGTGGCGGACCACGCGAAGGCGCAGCGCTTCACGCTGGTGGGCCACAGCATGGGCGGGCAGATCGCCAAGTGGGTGGCGGCGGAAGCGCCCTCGCGCGTCAGCGGCCTGGTGCTGCTCAACACGGTGCCCGCGTCGGGGCTGCCGCTGCCTCCGGACGCCGCCGGGCTGTTCCGCACCTCCGCGGGGGACCGCGAGAAGCAGAAGACCATCCTGGGCCTGGCGTGCAAGCAGCTGTCGCCGGAGTCGCTGGAGGTCCTGCTGAAGGACTCGGGCGCGGTGTCGAAGGACGCCATCGAGCAGTGCTTCGACTCCTGGACGGCGGGCGGCTTCGCGCACCGGCTGCCCGCCATCACGGCGCCCACGCTGGTGGTGGCCACGGATGATCCGTTCCTGCCGCCGGTGTTCCTCAAGCAGGCGGTGGTGGGGCTCATCCAGAACGCGCGCCTGACGCACCTGCCGGGGCCGGGGCACTACCCCCAGGTGGAGCGTCCGGCGGAGACGGCGGCGCTGCTGTCGGCGTTCCTCGCGGGCAACGCCGCGCAGGCCTGAAGGAGGACGTGACATGGCCTGGGGTATGTCCTTCGAACGCGACGCCGAGCACGACGTCGTCACCGCGCACTTCACCGACTGCATCCTGGTGACGGATGAGGACGTGTATCGCTGGCGGCGCGACGTGGAGGCGCAGTTCGCGAAATTCAACGGCCGGGTGGATCTGCTCATCAACCTGGACGGGCTCGTCGTCCGCCACACAGCGGGGCGCACCTTCGGCAAGGAACGCCGCGAGGTGCTGGAGCGCAACACGCACCGCTCGTTCCGCTACGGCGGCGACGAGAT
Source organism: Corallococcus carmarthensis (assembly GCF_003611695.1). Lineage (GTDB taxonomy): Bacteria > Myxococcota > Myxococcia > Myxococcales > Myxococcaceae > Corallococcus > Corallococcus carmarthensis. The sequence continues at coordinate 1,231 of NZ_RAWE01000233.1, forward strand.
GACGCTCATGTTCATCAGCACCAGCGGCGTCATCAACGGCGCGGCGGTGAACCACTTCCCCACGCGCGAGGCCGCCCTGGCGGCCCTGCTCGCCGAGCGGGAGACCCTGCGCAAGCGCGGCTTCATGCCGTTCCTGCCGGGCGTCATCAACTCCAAGGGCTGAAGCCGCCGCTACACGCCGGCGAACCACTCGTAGCCGCGGTCCTCCCAGGTGCCCCCCGTGGCCTCTGGGAGGAAGCGCACGGTGGTGAGGTACTTCACCATCTTGTAGCCCAGCTTCACGCCCGAATAGAGGCGCAGGGGCGCGCCGTGGCCGGGGATGAGCGGCGCTCCGTTCATGCCGTACGCGAGCACGGTCTGCGCATGCAGCGCGCTGGGCGCGTCCCACGATGAGTAATAGCCCTGGTCGAACGAGCGGAACTCCACGAAGCCCGCGCGCGGATCCGCGCCCACGGCCTTCGCCAGGTCGCTGACACGCACGCCGTGCCAGGACGCCACCGCGCTCCAGCCCTCCACGCAGTGGTGGCGGATCCGGTAGTCGGTCCGGGGCAGCCGCCGCAGCTCCTCCAGCGAGAAGGCACGCGGCCGGTCCACCAGTCCGCCCACCTCCAGCCGCCAGTCCGCGGGGGCCAGGGGCACGGTGTCGGAGATGAAATAGTGGGGGAAGTCGCCGGGTGGGGTGAGCTGCTCGACGGGCTCTTCTGGAGCGAGCCGGGTGGGATGGAAGAGGGCGGATTGGGCGCGCTCGTTGAAGCGGTCCATGACGCCGAGGAAGCCCGCACGGGGACGCTGGGAATCGCAGGCGCTGGTGGCGAGCGCGGCGGCGCCCAGGAGGACGCGGCGGCGGGTGAGGACGCGCTCAGACATCGGGCTTCCTCCCTCCGGTGATCATCTCCCCGAAGGTGCGTGGGTGCAGGGCGACGAGGACGACGTGGCCCACGGTGAAGAGGGCGAACAGCGCGAGCAGCAGCAGGTGCACGAAGCGCGCGGGGTCGTAGCCACCGAAGAGGGCGGTGAGCCACTGGAGCTGCACGGGCTTGTAGAGGGCGAGGCCGGACAGGACGGACAGCGCGCCCATCACCAGGGTGGCGGTGTACGCCAGCCGCTGGAGTCCGTTGTAGAGGCCCGTCTGCACGGGCGCGGGGCGGAGCCGCAGGTAGTACGCGAGCGTGGCCACGGCATCGCGCGTATCGCGGCGCGGGAGGAACAGGCGGCGGCGCCACTCGCCGCTGAGCGCGAGGTAGAGCACGTACGCGAGCCCGTTGAGGGCCAGGAACCAGCCGAACGCGAAGTGCCAGCTCCGCGCGCCCGCGAGCCAGTCCCCCAGGCGCAGCCACGACGGCGGCATGGCGCCCTGGAAGGGATAGAGCGCGATGGGCCGGCCGCGCGCTCCCATGAGCGGATACGCGGCGAGGATCTGCAGCCCGCTGGCCGCCAGGATGGCGAGCAACGGCACGTTCGCCCAGTGGGCGAGCCGGATGGGCCAGGGCTGGGGACGGCGTGGCTCGGACGGGTGCACGCGGCGGACCCCAGCACCGCGATGGGGCCCGGGACCATGCGGCGGGAGGGTGGCTGACTGTTGCAGTCCAGCGCCGGACACGGATTGCCGTAGCACCAACCCTCGGGTCGCGGGGGATTGGCAGGCATTGGACGACACGCCGGGTGAACATGGCCGCCGGTCCCCGTGGATTGGACGTCTGGGAGTGAGCCGGTATCGTCTCTGCTTCCGTCCGCCTTCCCCGAGGATGCCGTGACCCTGAAGCCCGCTCATGCGTTGCACCTCGTGGGAGCGTTGCTGCTGACCACGTTCGGTTGCGTGGAGGAGGATCCCGCGTTCACGGCGCCGCTGGCGGGAGGCGCGCGGGTCGTGGTCGCGCTGCCCCGGTCGTCGGATGCCGTCGCGGTGACGACCTCGGTGACGCACGCTTCCGGCGCCACGGAGTCGAAGGCGCTGACGCCGAAGGCGGGTCCGGATGGCGGCGTCGTGTGGTCCACCGTCGTGAAGCCCGCGTCTCCCGAGGAGGAGATCCGGCTGGCCGTGGACGCCAGGAATGCCGCGGACGCGTCCGTGGGCACCTTGAGCCTGGACGCCGGGGTGAAGCTGCCGCTCTATGAAGAAGCGCTCGTGGTCCTGGTGCCCCTGCCCGAATCCGGCCTGCCGGGACTGGCCAACCATGCGCCACGCATCCACGAGGTTCGCGCGCCGAGCAGCATCGTGGCGCCCGGCGACACCGTGGAGCTGAGCGCGCAGGCGAGTGACCTGGAAGGCGATGCGCTCACCTACGCCTGGACCGCCTCCTCCGGAGTGATCAACTGCGTGGATGCGACCTGTGCGTGGACGGCGGCGCTCCCGAAGCCCGATGCCGGTGTCGATCCGAAGTTCGATAAGGACGCGCTGATCCGCCTGAGCGTCACGGATGCGCAGGGCGCGGTGTCCACGCTCCAGTTCCGCATCGGCATGGGCACCACGCGCGCGCCGCCGACGGTGGACTTCACGGCGTTCAACCGCTCGCCCGTGGCGTCCGTGCCCGCGGCGACCCAGCAGGTGGGCGTCAACGTGCCCGTGCAGGTCCAGGCGACGGTGACGGACGAGGACGGTCCCCGGGACGTGCTGACGTATGCCTGGAGCGCGACGTGCGAGGGCACCTTCAATGACGTCACCCTGGCCACGCCCGTCTTCACCGCGACGGCGGAGCCCTCGGGTTGCGGCTGCCAGTTGAAGGGCGTCGTGAGGGACAGCTCCGGTGGAAGCACGGAGCAGCTCGTGAACCTGTGCGTGCTGCAAGCGGCGCCGCCGGTCCTCGGCGATACCACCCAGTCCGCGCCGTCCGCGCTCGCGGGTGAACGTGTGACGTTCACCGTGAAGGCGACGGACCCGCGCGGCGAGGCGATGACGTTCGCCTGGACGTCGAACGCGGGCGCGCTTGGCACTGCGGCGGGGGATGGCACGACGAGCACGGTGGACTGGACAGAGCTCAGCTGCCTGCCGGCGGACGTGACGCCCACGGTGGACCTGGTGGTGACGAACGTCTCAGGCCAGAGCACGCGGCAGTCCTTCTCCGTCGCGTGGACGGGCCGGCGCTGTGGCGCGGGAGAGTCCCCCTGCGCCATCACCCTGTCGCCGGGGCAGGTGACGCTGCGCGAGGACTGCGTGGTCCAGAGCGCGGTATTCATCCCGGATGGCTTCACGTTCGACGGGGATGGGCACACGCTGACCGCGTCCGAAGAGAACGCGGGGGACCACTACAAGGGCGCGGTGCTGCGCAACCGGGGCACGGTGGCGAACGTGCGCGGCGTGACCGTGACGGCGCGCAACCTGTCGGACGTGTGTGACGCGGACGTGGACCGGCTGCGCGGCATCCTGCTGGAGGGCGCGAGCGGCACCATCGAGGACACGGTGGTGGAGGACCTGAACCAGGCTGGCAACGTCGGCGGATGCCAGGAGGGCTTCGCCATCGACGTGCGCAACAGCGCGGCGGGCGCTGCCCCGGTGACGGTGACCGTCCGGAACAACCGGCTGACGGGCTACCAGAAGGCGGGCGTGCTGATGGTGGGGCGGATGGCGGTGACGGTGGAGGACAACATCATCGACGCGCTGGGCCCCACCGACCGCATCGCGCGCATCGGCATCCAGCTCTCGCACGGCGTCTCCGGGCAGGTGGTGGGCAACCAGGTGCAGGGCAACGCGTACCGGTTCGGGCGGGACTACAGCTCCGGCATCATGGTCCTGGGCGGCGCGTACTACGTCGGGGGGCCCGAGCTGTGCCACGACCTGCGCATCCAGGACAACGTGCTGACGGAGAACGACGTCGGCGTCAGCCTGCTGCAGGCGGTGGACATCGACTTCACGCCTCCCGCCGCGTCCCAGAACATCCAGGTGATTGGCAACACGCTGACCAAGACGGAGCTGACGGGCTCCTACCAGGCCGCCATCTCGGACAACGGGACCGCGAACCTCCTCAGCCGCAACCGGATCAGCGGTGACGGGTACGACCCGGACGTGTACCCGGACAATGCCATCTCCGTGGACGTGACGACGCAGGGGGATGCGCGCCAGGTGGGCTTCGCCACCCCCGCGCGGACGCTGGAGGTGGGGACGTGTTCGGACGTGCTGGTCGTGCAGGGTTGGGACCTGGCGGGCAATCTGGCCCCGCTGTCCGTGCCGGAGGTGGCGCTGTCCGCGTCGGATGCGGGCGCGACCTTCCACCTGCTGCCGGATTGCTCGGATGCGCCCGTGACGGTGGTGAGCCTCAAGAACCCGCAGCGCGAGGGCCTCTTCTACGTCAAGGCCGCGACCGCGGGTCCGCTGACCATCACGGCGACGGGGGACGGCGCGAGCACCCCCCAGGAGCAGACGGTCCGTTGATCCGCACGCGGAGTGCCGCGCTCCGCGTGCGCATGGCGAAGCGACCCGCCGCCTGCCGCAGGATGTTCGCCTCCGCGCGCAGGGCGCGGTACACGGGGCGCGTGCACCGACGGGCGGTCATTTCCTGGGTGGGGCTCTGCCTCCTGTTGCTGCTTCCCGCGTGCGCGCCGCGAGCCGTAAGGCCCTCCGTGCCCTCCGTGCCCGCCGTGCCTGCCGTGCCCGGTGGGGCCGAGGACCTGGCCCGGCGGTACCTGGACGCCTGGGCGCGCAATGACGTGGCGGCGCAGCGCCGCGTGCTCGTGGACGCGCCCGCGGACTTCGACGCACAGCACGCGCGCTGGAGGCAGGACCTGGGCGTCGTGGCCTCGCGCTTCGAACGGCTGGAGCTCGAGTCCGAGGACGGCGCCACGGCGGTGATGAAGTTCCACGGCGTGCACACGCTGCGGGGCTTGGGCGAATGGGAGGTGGAGTCCCGCCTGCGTTTCGAACGCCGGGGCCAGCGCTGGAGCTTGCGCTGGACGCCGGAGGTGTTGCACCCCGCCCTGCGGTCCGGAGATCGCTTCGGCCGCACGCGGAGCTGGGGACCGCGCGCCGCGCTGCTCGATGCGAAGGGCCATCCGCTCACCGTGCCGGGAGAGGTCATCCGCGTCGGCGTGCTGCCGGGCCGCGTGAAGGACCGCGCGGCCGTGGCCAGCGTGCTCCAGGCGCAGCTCGGGGTGGACCCGGTGAAGGTGCTCGCCGCGCTGAACGTCGCGAGCATCCAGCCGGAGCAGTTCGTCGCGTTCATCGACGTGCGGCCGGAGCGCTACCAGCAGGTGCGGTCCGCGCTCGCGCCGGTGCCCGGCATCTTCTTCCGCAAGAAGCTGGCGCGCCTCACCCCGGCGGAGGGCTTCGCCGCGCACACGCTGGGCCGGGTGGGCGAGGTGACGGCGGAGGCGCTCCAGGTGCTGGGCCCGCTCTACCAAGCGGGGGACGTGGTGGGGCTGTCCGGCCTGGAGCGCGCGCAGGAGCGGACGCTGGCGGGGCGTCCCTCTGGCGAGGTGCGGCTGCTGCGCCGTTCGGGCGGCAGCGAGCTGCTGCAACGCTTCGACGGCGAGCCGGGACGCGATGTGCGCACCACGCTGCGGATGGACGTGCAGGCCGCGGCGGAGGCGGCGCTCATGGACGTCACCCGGCCCGCCGCGCTGGTCGCGGTGGACACGGCGACGGGGGAGGTGCTGGCGGTGGCCAGCCGGCCGCTCGGGGAGGCGCCGCACCGCGCGCTGTCGGGACGCTATCCGCCGGGCTCCACGTTCAAGGTCGTGACCGCCGAAGCGGTGCTCGCGAATGGCCTGAAGCCGGACTCCCGCGTGGACTGTCCCCTGGAGGTGACAGCGGGCCGCCAGCGCTTCCGCAACTTCGAGTCCGAGGTGCTGGGCACCACCACGCTGCGGCGGGCGTTCGCGCTGTCGTGCAACACGACGTTCATCCAGCTGGCAGCGAAGCTGGACCGGCGCGCGCTGGAGGACGCGGCCCGGCGCTTCGGCTTCGGGGTGGGCTACGACGTGGGGCTGCCCTCGCCGGGTGCTGCCTTCCCTGAACCCCGCGACGATGCCGAGCGCGCCGCGGACGCCATGGGCCAGGGCCGCGTGCTGGTCACGCCGCTGCACATGGCCACGGTCGTGGCGGCGGCCTCCTCCGGCGTCTGGCATGCGCCGCGCCTGCTGGCGGACGCGGAGGCCGGCCCGGAGGCGCGGCTGAGTCCGGGGACTCCGGAGCCGCTCCGGGACCTGATGCGCGCCGTGGTGAAGGAAGGCACGGCGAAGTCCGCCGCGAGCGTCGCGGGGCTCATGGGCAAGACGGGCACGGCGGAGTTCGGCCTGACCGTGCCGCCCGAAACCCATGCGTGGTTCATCGGAGTGCGCGGCGGCATGGGCTTCGCGGTGCTGGTGGAGGGAGGCGGCGTGGGAGGCCGCGTCGCCGTGCCGCTCGCGGTCCGCTTCCTCCAGGCGTTGGACGCGGCCACGGTCCTCTCCTTCAAGGACGACGCCAGCTAGGGCACGGACCTTCCGGCGGGGCCGTCCCTCCAAGCGCCAACCTCCTTCCCGTCCGGGTGGCTGTCTCCCTGGCGGACACTGCGCACGTTGTGAAGATGGGCGTCGAACGCTCGAGCAGCCGGGGTGCCAGAGCCCTCGCGCATCCTCCGCGTCACGCTGGCGGGCGACGGGGGCCGGCACCGGAGCGAAAAGGTCCTCCCGCCTGGGGCGAGCCGGTGGAAGCCCTCCTCGCCCGGCTGGGCAGCACGCTCCAGGGACTGTCCCAGCAGGAAGCCGAGGCGCGGCTCGAATCCCTGGGTCCCAACGCGCTGGAGGCCCGGCGCCGCCGGCCGCTCCTCCTGGAACTGCTGCTGCGGCTGGGCAACCCGCTGGTGCTGGTCCTGCTGGTGGCGTGCGGCATCTCGGCGGTCGTCCACGACCTGACCAGCTCCATCATCATCGCGGTCATCGTGTTGATCAGCGTGACGCTGGACTTCGTCCAGGAACACCGCGCCAGCGAGGCCGCGGAGCGGCTGCGCGGCGCCGTGGCCCTGCGCGCCCGCGTGCTGCGCGACGGCGTGGAGCAGGTGCGGCCCGCCACGGAGGTCGTCCCGGGAGACGTGGTCCTGCTGGCCACCGGCAGCCGCGTCCCCGCGGACGCGCGCGTCCTGGAGTCGCACGCGCTGTCCGTGAACGAGTCGCCGCTCACCGGCGAGCCCTATCCCGTGGAGAAGGCGCCGGGCCTCGCGCCCGGGGACGCCCCGCTCGCGGAGGTGGGCAACACCGTCTTCGCTGGGACGTCGGTGCTGGGCGGCACGGGCCGCGCGCTCGTGTTCGCCACCGGCCGCGACACCGAGGTCGGCGGCATCGCCCGGGGGCTGGACGCGCCCGTCGCCTCCACCGCCTTCCAGCGGGACACGCACAGCTTCTCCGTGATGTTGATGCGGCTCACCGTCCTCATGGTGCTGTTCGTGCTCCTGGTGAACCTGACCCTGGAGCGCCCGCTGCTGGAGTCCTTCCTCTTCGCCATGGCCCTGGCGGTGGGGCTGACGCCGGAGCTGCTCCCCATGGTGGTCTCGGTGACGCTCGCGCGGGGCGCCCTGCGGCTCGCGGACCAGGGCGTCATCGTCAAGCGGCTGAGCGCGGTGCACGACCTGGGCTGCATGGACGTCCTGTGCACCGACAAGACGGGCACGCTCACGGAGGCGAACATCCGGTTGGAGCGCGCCGAGGACGCCGCCTTCCAGCGCAGCGAGCGCACCCTCGCGTGGGCCTACCTCAACAGCCACTTCGCCACGGGCCTGCGCAGCCCCATGGACGAAGCCATCCTGGCCCGCCGCGTGGAGTGCACGCAGGGCTGGGTGAAGCAGGACGAGCTGCCCTTCGACTTCGAGCGCCGCCGCGTGTCCGTGCTGCTGGAGAAGGCCGGCCGCCGCGTCCTCGTGGTGAAGGGCTCGCCGGAAGCCCTGCTGCCCCTCTGCGGGTCGCGTGAAGCGGTGGATGGGACGGTGCAGGCCCTGGACGCGGCCGGGCGCGAGGCGTTGCAGGACCGCGCGGACGCCTTGAGCGAGCAGGGCTTCCGGGTGCTGGGCCTCGCCTGGCGCGACGACCTGGCCCCGGACGCGCAGGTCTCCCTGGAGGACGAGACGGGGCTCGTCTTCGCGGGCTTCGCCTCGTTCCTGGACCCACCCAAGCAGAGCGCCCGTCCCGCGCTGACGGCGCTCCGCGAGGCGGGCATCGCCGTCAAGGTGGTGACGGGCGACAACGCGCGGGTGGCGGTGCACGTCTGCCAGGAGCTGGGCCTGGAGGTGCAAGGCGTGCTCACCGGCGCGGAGCTGGCCCTGCTGGACGACCCGGGACTGCGCGCGCGGGCGGAGGACACCACCCTCTTCGCGCGCGTGTCCCCGGCGCAGAAGAGCCGCATCCTCCGCGCGCTGCGGCAGCGCGGCCACGTGGTGGGCTTCCTGGGGGACGGCATCAACGACGCGCCGTCGCTGCACGAGGCGGACGTGGGCATCTCCGTCGCGGGCGCGGTGGACGTCGCGCGCGAGGCCGCGGCGCTGCTGCTGCTGCGCCCGGAGCTGGGCGTCCTGCACGACGGCGTCCTGGAGGGACGGCGCACCTTCGGCAACGTCATGAAGTACATCCGCATGGGGACCAGCTCCAACTTCGGCAACATGCTCAGCATGGCCCTGGCGTCGCTGGTGCTTCCGTTCCTGCCCATGCTCCCCATCCAGATCCTCCTCAACAACATGCTGTACGACGTGTCGGAGCTGGCCATCCCGCTGGACACGGTGGACGCGGAGCAGCTCGCGCGGCCCACCCGCTGGGACATGCGCTTCGTGCGCCTCTACATGGCGGTGTTCGGCACGCTCAGCTCGCTCTTCGACGCGGCCACCTTCACGGTGCTGCTGCACGGCTTCCACGCTGGCGCGCCGCTCTTCCAGACGGGCTGGTTCATGGAGTCGCTGACCACGCAGGTGCTGGTCATCTTCATCATCCGCACCCGGGGCGGGGCGGGGCGCGGTCCTCCCGCGCGGCTGTTGCTGCTGTCGTCGCTGGGCGTGGTGGTGGTGGCCAACGTGCTGCCCTTCACGCCGCTGGGACACGTCTTCGGCTTCGTACCGCCGCCGCCCGCCATCCTCGCGTCGCTGGGCGCGCTGGTGGCGCTGTACCTGGCCTGTGCGGCGTGGCTCAACCGCTGGTTCTTCCGCAGCTTCGACACCACCTGACCCCGCTCCGCCGCGATCTTCCGCGGAGACCGGACGCAATCGCCTCGCGGTTGAGTCGTCTGTAGTCTCATGTTGGGAGAGACCGGATGACCTGGAACCCGTTGCGCCTCTTGGGTGTGCTCGCTGTCGCCCTGCTGTTCGTCCCCGTCGCCGCGGGTGCCGCGACGCGGCAGCAGGAGCTGGACCGGCTGCTGACGCAGTACCACCAGCTGCGCCAGTTCAACGGCGCGGCGCTCGTCGCCAACGAGAAGGGCGTCATCCTGAAGAAGGCCTACGGTTCGGCCAACTTCGAATGGAACGTGCCCAACACGCCGGACACGAAGTTCCGCCTCGCGTCCGTGACGAAGCAGTTCACCGCGATGGTCATCCTCCAACTCGTCGCGGAGGGGAAGCTGAAGCTCGACGACACGCTGGTGTCGGCGCTGCCGGACTACCGCAAGGACACGGGCTCGCGCATCACCCTTGCCCAGCTGCTCAACCACACGTCCGGCATCCCCAACTACACGAACGCGCCGGACTTCTTCCCGAAGGTGTCGCGCAACCCGTACCCGGTCGCGGACTTCGTGAAGCAGTTCGCCAGCGGTGACCTGGAGTTCGAGCCCGGCTCGAAGTTCGCCTACAGCAACTCCGGCTACTTCCTGCTGGGCGCCATCATCGAGCGCGCCACCGGCAAGACGTACGCGCAGGCGGTGCAGGAGCGCATCTTCACTCCGCTGGGCATGAAGGACTCCGGCTACGACGTCTACGCCACGGTGCTGCCCAAGCGCGCCAGCGGCTACGAGCTCGCGCCGGAGGGCTACATCAACGCCCCCTACCTGGACATGTCCCTGCCATACGCCGCCGGGTCGCTGTACTCGACGGTGGAGGACCTCTACCGCTGGGACCGGGCGCTCTACGAAAACAAGCTGCTGCCGGAGGCCCTCAAGCAGAAGATGTTCACACCCGGCCTGGAGAACTATGGCTTCGGGCTGTCCATGGATCCGCTGAAGCTGGATGACGGCAAGACGGAGCTCGCCACCATCAACCACAGCGGCGGCATCAACGGGTTCAGCACGCGCATCTTCCGCGTGCCCGCGGGCAAGGAGGTCGTCATCCTCCTGGACAACACGTCGCGCGGCGACAAGCTCAAGCCGCTGGCCGCTGGCCTCTTCAGCGTCCTCCACGGCATTCCGCCCAAGCAGCCCCGGCAGGGCATCCGGGAGATGCTGAGCATGACGGTCGACAAGGAGCCCGTCGCGAAGACCGTCGCGCGCTACCGCGAGCTGAAGGCCACGAAGCCGGACGCGTATGACTTCTCCGATGATCAGCTCAACACGCTGGGCTATCGCCTGCTGCGGACGAACCGCGCGGCGGATGCCGTTGAAATCTTCAAGCTCAACGTGGAGATGTTCCCGAAGGTGGGGAACGGCTACGACAGCCTGGGGGAGGCGTACCTCGCCGTCGGCGACAAGGAGCAGGCGCGGGTGAACTACCGCAAGGCCGTGGAGCTGGACCCCGCCAACGCGAACGCGGCGGCCGCGCTCCAGAAGCTGGATGCACAGGCAGGGCCGCCCGCGACGAAGGCCGTGCCCTAGACGCACCAGATGTGAGCGAATGCGGCCCGCGCCCCGGGCGTTGTGTCCGGGGGGCGGTCCAACGTGGTGCTCACGAAAGGTGCCTGCATGAAGCTCTATTTCAATCCGCGCAGCCGGGCGGTCATTGGCAAGTGGATGCTCGACGAGGCGGGGGTCGAGTACGAAATCGTGCCCATCAGCCTGGAGAAGAAGGAGCAGAAGTCGCCGGAGTTCCTCAAGGTGAACCCCGCCGGCAAGCTGCCCGCCCTCGTGGACGGAGAGGCCCGCGTGTTCGAGAACGCGGCCCTCTGTCTGTACATCGCGGACAGGTATCCCCAGGCCCGGCTGGCGCCGAAGTTCGATGCGCCGGAGCGCGGCCGGTACCTGTCGCTGATGGTGTACTCGACGTCGCAGCTGGAGCCGTCCATGGGGGACCACATGGCGAAGGCCCCCACGCTGCCGCAGCGCGGGTGGACGGAGTACGAGCAGACGCTGGACGCCGTGGAGCGCGAGCTGGGGGCGGGCCCCTACCTCTTCGGCGACTGGTTCACCGCCGCGGACGTGATGATTGGCTCCATGTTCATCTACCAGCGCATGTTCGGAGGTTCGACGGGGCGGCCGAAGCTGGAGGCCTACGTGGACCGGCTGCTGGCCCGCCCCAAGTGCATGAAGCTGAGCTGAGGGCGCCAGGCCTCAGGGCGCGGCGAAGCCCTGCGTCAGCCAGTCGATGAAGACGCGCACGCGCGGGGACAGCTGCCGGTTGCGCGGGTACATCAGGGACACGGGCGTCGGCGTCGGCGGGTACTGGGGCAGCACCGGTACCAGCGTGCCGCGCTCGAAGTCCTCCTCCAGGCGGTAGCGCGGGACCTGGATGAGGCCCAGTCCCAGCCGCGCGGCCGCGACGAAGGTCTCCGCGCCGTTCACGGTCATCGTGGTGGGCAGCACGACGTGGCGGACCTCGCTGCCCACCTGGAACTCCAGGGGGATGAGGCTCCCCGTGAGCGAGGAGCGGAAGCCCACCATGCGGTGCCCGCGCTGGAGCGCTTCGATGCTCTCCGGCACGCCGTGCTTCGCCAGGTAGGCAGGCGACGCGCACGTCACCTCCTCCAGCATCGCCACCCGGCGGGCCACCATGTCGCTGTCTTTCGGCTCGCCCGCGCGCAGCACGCAGTCGATGCCCTCGCGCACCAGGTCCACGAACCGGTCGCCCTCGCTCATGTACAGCTCGATGCCCGGATAGCGCTCCAGGAACTCCGGCAGCCGCGGCAGCACCACCCGGCGCGCCAGCGTTCCCTGCACGTCCACGCGAACCAGCCCCTTCGGCTGCGCCCCCACGAACGCCGCGTCCGCCTCCTCCAGGTCCGCCAGCAGTGACACGCAGCGCTGGTAGTACGCCTCGCCGTCCAGCGTGGGGCTCACGTGGCGCGTGGTGCGCTGGAGCAGGCGCACGCCCAGCCGCGCCTCCAACTGCTTCACCGCGTCCGTCACCGACGAGCGCGGCAGCCCCAGGTCGTGCGCGGCCTGGGTGAAGCTCCGGCACTCCACGATGCGCGTGAAGGCCTTCATGGCGTCGAACCGGTCCATTGTCCGCCCTGTCGAACAGTGATGCCGGAACAAAGCCGATTATCCGCGAGGCGGAAAGGTCCATCTTCCTCTCACACGACGCCGGTGACGGCGACCTTGCGGAGGAAGACCCCATGACCACGCCTCAGACCCAGAAGACCGCCCTTGTGACGGGCGCCTCGCGCGGCATCGGCGCCGCGGTGACGGAGCGGCTCGCTCGCGACGGCTTCAACGTCATCGTCAACTACGCGGGCAGCCGCGACGCCGCGGAGGCGCTGGTGCGCAAGATTGAAGCGGCGGGCGGCCGGGCCCTGAGCATCCAGGCGGATGTCGCCGACCCCGCCTCCTTCCCCCGGATGTTCGACGCGGCGGAGAAGGCGTTCGGCGGAGTGGACGTGCTGGTGAACAACGCCGGCATCGGGAAGTTCATCCGCTTCGCGGACTTCGACGACGCGCTGTTCGACCAGCACGTGGCCGTCAACATCAAGGGCACGTTCAACGGCCTGCGTGAAGCCGCGCGCCGCCTGCGCGACGGTGGGCGCGTCATCAACTTCTCCACCAGCGTCATTGGCCTGCGGATGGAGAACTACGGCGTCTACTCGGCCACCAAGGCCGCCGTGGAGACGATGACCGCCGTCCTCTCCAAGGAGCTGCGCGGCCGGAACATCACCGTCAACTGCGTCGCGCCCGGCCCCACCGCCACCGACCTGTTCCTGGACGGCAAGTCCCCGGAGCTGGTGGAGCGCATGGCGAAGCTGAACCCGCTGGAGCGGCTGGGCACGCCGGAGGACATCGCCGCGTCCGTCGCGTTCCTCGCCGGGCCGGAGGGCGGGTGGATCAACGGACAGGTCCTCCGCGCCAACGGCGGCATGGTCTGACGTTCGTCCTCGCCAGGAATCGCGCGGCGGGGGTGAGGGGAAAAAAGGGGCATTTCCGTTGGGTGGGGGCAGGCGCGAAACCGGACGGCCCTCACGGCCGCCGGACGCCACCTTCCGAGGAGCAGCCCCATGTCACCGTCCAAGCGTCTCCGTTCCGTGGCCCGGCTCACCGCCGTGGCCACCACCTCCACCTACGTGGGCGGGCGCATCGTCATCACGGCCGTGCGCCTGACGACGGGCACGGCGGCGGAGACCTGCGGCTGATTGCCTGGGACGCGAACCTGCAGTAGCGCCCGGGAGTGTCCTCTCCGGAGCTTGCGAGCTCCGGGGGGATTCTCCTGGATTGCCTGATCCCGCCTTGCCTCGGATGATGGGTTCGACGACGCTCGGCGCCCTTTTTTCACGCGAGGGGAGGCATCTTGGAGCTGCGACACGGCCCATGGGCGGGTGCATCCCCCGATGCCGGGCTGGAGACGCTGCGGCGTGACCTGGGCCGGGCGCTCGCGAGCGTCTGTCCCGCGTCGCTCGCGGACCGGCGGGACGACCTGCTGCAGGTCGCGATGATGAAGGTGGTGGAGCTGCGCGGGCGCGGTCCGGGTCACGCGGAGCTGACGCCCGCGTATCTGTACCGGGTGGCGTACACGACGCTCATCGACGAGCTTCGCCGGCTGGGGGCGCGCAAGGAGGTGGCGTTGGAGGAGATGGAGCAGGGGCCCGCGCAGCCGGTGGCGCCGGGAGATCCGGAGCGCTCGGCCGGTGCCGCGCAGATCGCCCGGGCCGTGCGTGATTGTCTTCAGGGGCTGGTGCAGGACCGCCGTCTCGCCGTGACGCTGCACCTGCAGGGGCACACCGTTCCGGAGGCCGCGGAGCTGCTGGGTTGGGAGGCCAAGCGCACGGAGAACCTCATCTACCGTGGGCTGAGCGCGCTGCGAGCCTGTCTCTCCACGAAGGGAATCGAGCCGTGAGCGAACGCCGTCCCGAGGATGACACGCTGGATGCCGGGGGCGTGGATCGGCTGCGCACGGCGCTGCGCGACGATGACGCGCAAGGGGAGCCGGTGGACGCGGAGCGCATCTGGCTCGCGGTGACGCACGCGCTTCCGGCGGAGGAGCGCCGGGAGGTCGTCGAGCGTGTCGCGGCGGATCCCGCGTGGGCCCAGGCCTGGCGGTTGGCGAAGGCGATGTCGCAGGCCTGACTCTTATACACATCTCCGAGCCCACGAGACGCTCA
>NZ_RAWE01000234.1 GCF_003611695.1 Corallococcus carmarthensis
GCACCAGCAGCGTCATGGACCAGCCGTCGGAGACGATGTGGTGCACCACCACGACGAGCAGGTGCTCTCCCGGCGCCGACGTCAGCAGCAGCGCCCGAAGCAGCGGCCCCGTCGCGAGATTGAAGGGCTGCGCCGCCGCTTCCCGCGCCAGGCGCCAGGCCTCTTCGGGAGGCGAGCCCGTGAGGTCCATGCGCTCCAGGGTGAGCGCCGGCTCCGGCGACACCACCTGCACGGGACCCGAGGCATCTTCACGGAAGGTGGTGCGAAGGACTTCGTGACGGCGCACGACTTCGCGCAGCGCGCGCTCCAACACGGCCACGTCGAGCGCGCCCTCCAGACGCACCGCCATGGGCACGTTGAAGAGGGAGGTGCCGGGTTGCAGCTGATCAATGAACCACAGGCGCTGCTGGGCGAAGGAGAGAGGCAGCGGGCGCGAGCGGTCCTGCACCGGGATGAGACCTTGGGCGGAGTTGCCCGAGGCGGCCTTCTGCGCGGCCATCTTCTTGAGCAACTCGGCGCGCTTCTCCGGTGAGAGGTTGGCGATCCGCTTCGACAGCTCGTGGCTCATCTCGTGTACTCCGCAATGGGGGCTGCCATGGCGCACGAACACCACTGGGGAGGTGGTGCTCGCGAGAAATCGGAACTGCTGCTGTTGCTGGGGTGCCGTCCTGCGCCGCTCTCCCGGGAGAAGCGCGGCGGTGGCCAAAATCGCGGTGTTACATTATTCCGTGACGACGTGACGTGTCATGAGGGCGACTCAGCGCTCCGGATCAGCGCTTGGGGGCTTAATAAATCCTTGTGTTTACGGTCCCCATCATAGGCGGGGGCTCCGACTTCGAAGCGCCCACGCGACCTGGTGGGCAGGCCACGGGCTCGGAAGCCTCCTTTGAAATGGGGCTACCAACGAACCCTGCGGAATGAGCCGCGAGGAGCGCCTGGCTCGCTCGGGCTGAATCCCCGCGCCTGAACGCTCAGGCGCGGGGGCGGACGGGGCTCAACTTCCCGTGGGCGCTTGAGACTCGCGGCCCGACGTCCGGGCGAGGAGCACACGCAGTTGCTCCACGATCAACCCGAGGTGTGGGTCCTGTAGCAGCTCATGGTGGCTGCCGGGGACATCGTGCACTTCCAGGCCGCCGCGGATCAGGCGCTCCCATCCGCGGTGACGCGGGAGCTCGGTCGCGGCCTCGCTGGCGCTCAGGAGCAGGGCAGTGCCGTCGTACGGCTGGGGCACGTACTTCTCCTGGGCGAGGAGGTTGGCCTGGAAGACGCGGAAGAGGGCGCGCAGTTGGGCGGGCCCGGAGTGCGCGTCGAGGATGCGCGCCCGGAGCCCTTCCTGGAACAGGTGCTCCAGCATCGCGTCGTCATCGCCCTGCGCCAGCGCTTCGGCGGAGACAGAGAGCTCCTGGCCGAAGGCGGTGGCGGTGGTCTGGGCGAAGGCGATCCTCACCCGGGCTTCAGAAGAGAAGCGAGCGTCCTGTGCGGAAGGCTGTGTGAGCCCGGGCACGTGGGCGTCGATGAGCGCGAGCAGGCCCACGGCTTCGCCAGCTTCGCGCAGCCTGCGAGCCATCTCGTAGGCGATGACGCCACCCAGGGACCAACCTCCCAGCTGGTAGGGGCCGTGAGGCTGAACCGTGCGGATGGCTTCGATGTAGAGGGTAGCCATCTCCTCGATGGATTCAGCGACGGGCCGTCCGTCGAGGCCGCGCGACTGGAGGCCGTAGACGGGCAGGGCGGGGCCCAGTCTGCGCGCCAGTTCCGAGTAGGCCAGCACGTTGCCGCCGCCCGGGTGGACGAGGAAGAAGGGCCGGTGGCCTGACTCTCCGCGCTCCAGCGGGACGAGGGGTGTCCAGGCCTGGGAGTCATCGCGGAGCACCTGGGCGAGCTGCTCGACGGTGGGCTGCTGGAAGAGGACGGAGAGCGGGAGGCTGAGGCCGAGGCGCTCGCGGATGGACGCGAGCATGCGGACCGCGAGCAAAGAGTGGCCGCCGAGTTCGAAGAAGCTGGAGCGGACGCCGACGGAGCGGACGCCGAGGACGTCCTCCCAGATGCGGGCGAGCTGCATCTCGAGCGCATCTCGGGGCGCGACGAAGTCCTTGGCCTTGGTGGTGTGGGCATCGGGTTCGGGTAGGGCCTTGCGGTCCACCTTGCCGTTGGAGTTGAGAGGCAGGGCGTCCAGCACCATGAAGGTGGCTGGCACCATGTACTCAGGGAGCCCTTGACGCAGATGCGCCCGGAGGGCTTCCACTTCCAGTGAGGCATTGGCCTTGGGCGTGACGTAGGCGACGAGGCGCTTGTCGGCGGCTTCGCCCTTGGCGACGACGACGGCGTCCTTGAGGCCGGGGATGCGACGGAGCGCTGCTTCGATTTCGCCCAGCTCGATGCGGAAGCCACGCACCTTCACCTGGAAGTCGATGCGGCCGAGGTACTCCAGGCGCCCGTCGATGCGGTACCGGACGCGGTCGCCCGTGCGGTACATACGGCCGCCGGGCGGGCCGTAAGGCTCCGGGACGAAGCGCTCCGCGGTGAGCTCCGGGCGCAGCAGGTAGCCACGCGCTTGTCCTTCACCCGCGAGGTACAGCTCACCGGCGACACCCACAGGCACTGGCTGAAGCGAAGCGTCCAGTACGTAGGCACGCGTCGCGGGCAGGGGCCTTCCGATGAGGGGCACCTCGTCACGGCCGACGAGGGAGGCGGTGGAGTAGGTGGTGTCCTCGGAGGGCCCGTAGAGGTTGAAGAGCTTCTGCACCGTGGGGACGGCGTAGACCTGCTTCGCCAGCGTCTCCGGCAAGGCTTCGCCCGCGAGGTTGATGACGCGCACGCCCGGAGGCACCGCATTCAGGCGCAGCAGTTGCGCCATGGCGGAGGGCACGGTGTTGACGAGGGTGACGTGAGAGGCGGTGGGCAGCTCCGCCAGGTGCAGGGCGTTGCGAGCCACCACCACCGCGCCACCGCTGCTCAACGGCGCGAAGAGTTCGAAGACGGAGAGGTCGAAGTTGAGGCTCGTCGCGGCGAGGGTGCCCTTCAGTTCCTCGGCTGAGAACGTGGCGAGCGCCCAGTGGAGGAAGGAGACAGCGTTGCCATGGGAGATGGCGACGCCCTTGGGACGGCCGGTGCTGCCGGAGGTGTAGATGAGGTAGGCGAGGTGGCCCGGATGGATGTCCACGGCGAGGGCGGTGGTGGGCTGCTTCGCCAGTTCCGCATCCGAGTCGAGGTACACCGGCGTCGCGGACGTCTCCGGCAGCGCGGAGAGCAGGTGCGAATGGGCGACGAGGGCGGGGCCCTGGGCGTCCTCCAGCAGCCAGCCCAGGCGCTCACGCGGGTAGCTGGGGTCCAGTGGCACGTAGGCGCCACCGGCCTTGAGGATGCCGAGTGCGCCGATGAGGAGGTCCTCGGTGCGCTCGACGCACAGGCCAACGCGGACTTCGGGGCCGACGCCCAGGCCGCGCAGCCGGTGTGCGAGCTGATTGGCCTTCGCGTCCAGCTCTCGGTACGTCAGCTGCCGCTCGGGCGTGATGACAGCAATCGCATCCGGCGTGCGGTGCACCTGGGCTTCCACCATCGCGGGGATGCTGGGATCACGAATCGCCAGTGCCGTTTCCGGATTCCACTCGACGAGGAGCTGCTGGCGCTCGGAGCTGGTGAGCAGCGGCAGGTCACCCAACCGGGTGTCCGGCTTCGCGGCAATGGCCTCCAGCAGCACTCCGAAGTGCCCGGCCATGCGCTGGATGGTCGCCGCGTCGAAGAGGTCCGTCGCGTACTCCAGCGTGCCGGCCAGTCCTGCCTGAACCTCCTGCAGGGCGAGCGAGAGGTCGAACTTGGAGAAGTGGGCTTCCAGCGGCAGGGCCTGGAAGGACAAGCCGGGCAGACGCAGCGCCTCGGTGGGCGTGTTCTGCAGGACGAACATGGCCTGGAAGAGGGGGCTGCGGCTCATGTCCCGAGTGGGCTGCACGGCCTCGACGAGCTTCTCGAAGGGCAGGTGCTGGTGCTCGAAGGCCGCGAACGTCGTGCCGCGCACCTTGGCGAGCAGCTCACGGAACGTCGAGCGCGGATTCAGCTGTGCGCGCAGGACGAGGGTGTTGACGAAGAAGCCGATGAGGCCTTCGGTCTCCGCCTGGGTGCGACCCGCGATGGGGGAACCCACGCTGATGTCGTCTTGCGCGGAGTATCGCGACAGGAGCACCTGGAAGGCGGCGAGCAGCACCATGAAGGGCGTGGCGCCCTCACGTCCCGCCAGCGTCTTGAGCGCGTGAGCGACCTCCGTGGGGATGCGTACCTCCACCGTGGCGCCCCGGTGCGACTGCACGGGAGGACGCGGGCGGTCCGTGGGCAGCTCCAGCGCGGCGGGGGCCCCAGAGAGCTGCTGCTTCCAGTAGTGGATTTGCGCATCCAGGACTTCGCCCTGGAGCCAGTCGCGCTGCCACGTCGCGAAGTCGGCGTACTGCACGGGCAGCGGCGTGAGGTGGGGCGCCTTGCCGTCATGGAATGCGGCGTACAGCGAGATGATCTCACGGACGAGGACGCCCATGGACCAACCGTCGGAGACGATGTGGTGCATCGTCACCAGCAGCATGTGCGAGTCCTCGCGCAGCCGCACCAGTGCACTGCGCAGCAGGGGGCCTGTGGCGAGGTGGAAGGGCCGGCGGGCTTCTTCGTCGGCCAGCTTCCGGGCTTCTTCCTCCCGCTGAGCATCGGGCAGGGCGGACAGGTCCGTGAGAGGCAGCGTCCATCCCGTCGGAGCCTGGATGCGCTGCGTGGGTTGACCCTGATGCTCGTGGAAGGTGGTGCGCAGGGCTTCGTGGCGGGCGACGAGTGACTCGAAGGCACGGCGCAGGGCCTCCACGTCCAGATGTCCGGAGAGCTGGAGCGCAGCCGGGAGGTTGTAGGAGGCGTCCTCTGGCTGGAGTTGATCCAGCAACCACAGTCGCTGCTGAGCGAAGGACAGCGGCAGCGGACCGTCATGCGCGACGCGGGTGAGCTTGGGAGCCTGAATGCTCGCGCTTCCGTGCAGCCGTGCGGCCAGGGCTTCCACCGTGGAGGATTCGAAGAGGGCGCGAAGGGGCAGCTCCACCCCCAGCTCCGTGCGCACGCGCGACACCACCTGCGTGGCCAGCAGCGAGTGCCCGCCCAGTTCGAAGAAGGAGTCCTTCACACCGACCTGGGGCAGACGCAGCACCTCCGCCCAGATGGACGCGAGCTTCGCCTCCACTTCCGTGCGAGGCGCTTCGTAGGTGTTGCCCGACTGCGGTGCTTCCGGCTCCGGGAGGGCCTTGCGGTCCACCTTGCCGTTGGAGTTGAGAGGCAGGGCGTCCAGCACCACGAGGGTGGCAGGCACCATGTACTCGGGGAGCCCCTGACGCAGATGTGTCCTGAGGGCTTCCACTTCCAGTGAGGCCTTGGCCTTGGGCGTGACGTAGGCGACGAGGCGCTTGTCGGCGGCTTCGCCCTTGGCGACGACGACGGCGTCCTTCAGGCCGGGGATGCGACGGAGCGCTGCTTCGATTTCGCCCAGCTCGATGCGGAAGCCACGCACCTTGACCTGGAAGTCGATGCGGCCGAGGTACTCCAGGCGCCCGTCGATGCGGTAACGGACGCGGTCGCCCGTGCGGTACATGCGGCCACCGGGAGGCCCGTAGGGTTCCGGGACGAAGCGCTCCGCGGTGAGCTCCGGACGCAGCAGGTAGCCACGCGCTTGTCCTTCACCGGCAAGGTACAGCTCTCCAGAGACACCCACGGGAACTGGCTGAAGCGAAGCGTCCAGCACGTAGGCGCGCGTCGCGGGCAGGGGGCGGCCGATGAGGGGCACTTCGTCACGGCCTACGAGAGAAGCGGTGGAGTAAGTGGTGTCCTCGGAGGGGCCGTAGAGGTTGAAGAGCTTCTGCACCGTGGGGACGGCGTAGACCTGCTTCGCCAGCGTCTCCGGCAGGGCTTCACCTGCGAGGTTGATGACGCGCACCGTGGGAGGCACCGCATTCAAGCGCAGCAGTTGCGCCATGGCGGAGGGCACGGTGTTGACGAGGGTGACGTGAGAGGCGGTGGGCAGCTCCGCCAGGTGCAGGGCGTTGCGCGCCACCACCACCGCGCCACCGCTGCTCAACGGTGCGAAGAGCTCGAAGACGGAGAGGTCGAAGTTGAGGCTCGTCGCGGCGAGGGTGCCCTTCAACTCGTCCGGAGAGAACGTGGCGAGTGCCCAGTGAAGGAAGGAGACAGCGTTGCCATGGGAGATGGCGACGCCCTTGGGACGGCCGGTGCTGCCAGAGGTGTAGATGAGGTAGGCGAGGTGGCCCGGGTGGATGTCCACGGCGAGGGCGGTGGTGGGCTGCTTCGCCAGTTCCGCATCCGAGTCGAGGCACACCGGCGTCGCGGACGTCTCCGGCAGCGCGGAGAGCAGGTGCGAATGGGCGACGAGGGCGGGGCCCTGCGCGTCCTCCAGCAGCCAGCCCAGGCGCTCCCTCGGGTAGCTGGGGTCCAGCGGCACGTAGGCACCACCGGCCTTGAGGATGCCGAGGGCTCCAATGAGGAGGTCCTCGGTGCGCTCGACACAGAGGCCGACGCGGACTTCGGGGCCGACACCCAGACCGCGCAGACGGTGCGCGAGTTGGTTGGCCTTCGCGTCCAGCTCCCGGTACGTCAGCTGCCGCTCGGGCGTGATGATGGCGACTGCATCCGGCGTGCGACGCACCTGGGCTTCCACCATCGCGGAGATGCTGGGCTCCTGCGTCGTCTGCGAGGCCGGCGGGTTCCAGTCGACGAGGAGCTGCTGGCGCTCGGAGTCGGTGAGCAGCGGCAGGTCACCGAGCCTCGTGTCCGGCTTCGCGGCAATGGCCTCCAGCAACACGCCGAAGTGCCCGGCCATGCGCTGGAGGGTCGACGCGTCGAACAGGTCCGTCGCGTACTCCAGCGTGCCCATCATGCCCGTCGGCGCCTCCCTCAGCCCCAGGGAGAGATCGAACTTCGCGAAGCGGGTTTCCAGCGGCAGCGTCTGCATGGACATCCCGGGCAGACGCAGCACCTCACCCGGCATGTTCTGCAGGACGAACATGGCCTGGAACAACGGATTGCGGCTCAGGTCGCGCGTGGGCTGCACAGCCTCGACGAGCTTCTCGAAGGGCAGGTGCTGGTGCTCGTACGCCGCGAGCGTCGTGCCTCGCACCTGGACCAGCAGTTCGCGGAACGTCGCGCGAGGATCCACCTGGGCTCGCAGGACCAGCGTGTTGACGAAGAAGCCGATGAGGCCTTCGGTCTCCGCCTGGGTGCGTCCCGCGATGGGGGAACCCACGCTGATGTCGTCCTGCGCGGAGTAGCGCGACAACAGCACCTGGAACGCCGCGAGGAACACCATGAAGGGCGTGGCGCCCTCACGCTGGGCCAGGGCCTTGAGGGCCTCCGTGAGGCTGGCGGGGACCCGCACGTCCACCGTGGCGCCCCGGTGCGATTGCACGGGCGGACGCGGCCGGTCCGTGGGCAGCTCCAGCGCCGCCGGAGCACCGGCCAACCGCTGCTTCCAGTAATCGATCTGCGCATCCAGGACCTCTCCCTGGAGCCAGTCGCGCTGCCACGTCGCGAAGTCCGCGTACTGCACCGGCAGCGGCGCGAGGGCGGGTGTCCTGCCCGTGCTGAAGGCCTCGTAGAAGGCCGCGACCTCGCGAACGAGGACGCCCATGGACCAGCCGTCGGAGACGACGTGGTGCATCGTCACCAGCAGCAGGTGCTCCTCCGCTCCCAGGCGCACCAGCAGCCCGCGCAGCAGCGGTCCTGTGGCGAGCTGGAACGGACGGCGTGCCTCCTCGGCCACGAGGCGCTGGGCTTCTTCCTCGCGCTGTCCCTCGGGCATCGAGGCCAGGTCGACGACGGGCAGCTCCCACGCCGCCGAATCGTGGACGCGCTGCGACGGCGCTTCGTGGGATGCGGCGAGCGTGGTGCGCAGGGACTCGTGGCGGGTGATCAGCGCTTCGAAGGCGCTTCGGAGTGCCTCGATGTCCACGCGGCCTGTCAGCCGTAGGGCGGTGGGGATGTTGTACGACGCATCTCCGGGCTGCAGTTGATCCAACAGCCAGAGCCGCTGCTGGGCGAAGGAGAGCGGAATGGCTCCTTCTCGAGACGCGGGCCGCAGTGGCGGAGCGCGGAGCACGGAGGACGGCGGCCCTTCGAGTTTCGGTGCGAGGGCTTCGACGGTGGGCGCTCCGAACAGGGCCCGCAGCGGCAGTTCGACGCCGAACGCGGCGCGCACGCGCGAGACGAGCTGGGTGGCCAGCAGGGAGTGACCGCCCAGCGCGAAGAAGTCGTCCCGGATGCCGACCTGCTCCACGCGGAGGACTTCGGCGAAGAGGGCCGCGAGCTTCTCCTCGGTGGTGTTGCGCGGCGCGACGAAGGCGGCCGAGCGCGGTGCATCTCCCGGTTCGGGCAGGGCCTTGCGGTCCACCTTGCCGTTGGCGTTGAGGGGCAGGGCCTCCAGCACCAGGAGCGAAGCGGGCACCATGTACTCGGGCAGCCGCTGTTGCAGATGGGCCCGCAGTGCCTCCACGTCCAGCGTCCGTCCTGGGTGCGCGGTGATGTAGCCGATGAGGCGCTTGTCCGCGTCAGCGCCCCGAGCCACGACAACGGCCTCGTTGACGCCCGGGAAGGCGCGAAGACCCGACTCGATTTCACCCAGCTCGATGCGGAAGCCACGCACCTTCACCTGGAAGTCGACGCGGCCCAGGAAGTCGAGCGTGCCATCGGCCAGCCAGCGAGCCTTGTCGCCGGTGCGGTAGAGCCGCTCGCCGGGTGTGGCGGCGAAGGGATGGGGGACGAAGCGCTCCGCGGTCAGGTCGGGGCGATGGAGGTATCCCCACGCGAGGCCCGGACCGCCGACGTACACCTCACCCGCGACGCCCACGGGCACCGGGTGCAGGTGTGCATCGAACACGTAGGCCGTGGCGTTCTGGATGGGACGGCCGATGGAGACAGGACCCTCCACGCGTGTGTCGCGGTGCAACGGCAGCGTGGTGGAGAAGGTGGTGTTCTCCGTCGGGCCGTAGGCGTGCACCAGCGTCGCCCCTTCAGCGAGGCGCGGGAGGTGGTCTCGCAGGCGCGACCAGGGCATTACGTCTCCGCCTGTGGCGACCTGGCGCACCGCCGCCAGGACTTCGCCCTGGTGCAGGGCCATCTGCTCGAAGAGCGCGGTCGTGATGAAGAGCGCCGTCACACGGTGGCGACGCATCTGTTCCGCCAGCTCCTCCAACGACAAGGCGTGAGGCGGGGCAAGGACGAGCTTCCCGCCGTGCAGCAGTGCACCCCAGATTTCGAGCGTGGAGGCATCAAAGGCGATGGGGGCGATCTGCAGCCACACCTCCTCGGATCCGAAGCGCATGAAGGTGCTGCCGAGCACGAGGCGGGTGATGCCCCGGTGGGGCACGCTGACGCCCTTGGGACGGCCCGTGGAGCCGGAGGTGAACATGACGTAGGCCAGGGACTCCCCCTCCACGCGGACGTCGGGGGCGTGCGTAGGGAGCGCGGCGATGACGTCCTGCTGCGCATCCAGCCACACACGCGTGCCGGAAGCGGGCAGCTTCGAGGCGAAGGGCTGATGCGTGAGCACCACGCTGACGTCGGCGTCCTCCAGCAGCGTCGTGATGCGTTCCACCGGGGCATTGCGGTCCACGGGGACGAAGGCCGCGCCCGCCTTGAGGATGGCGAGCAGGGCCGTCACCATCTCGAAGGAACGCTCGACAGCGAGGCCCACGCGCGCGCCCGGCACGATGCCGAGGGCGCGCAGGTGGTGGGCCAGTTGGTTCGCGCGCGATTCCAGTTGGGCATACGTCAGCGTTGCGTCCCCCAGGGCCAGGGCCACCGCGCCGGGCGTGCGGCGGGCCTGCTGTGAGAAGTGGACGTGGACGGGGACGTCCATGGGGCTCGCGACCCCGGTGTCGTTCCAATCCACGAGGATGCGCTGGCGCTCGTCGTTGGAGAGGAGGGACAGCTCGGACAGGGCCTGTTCTGGCTTCGCGGCCACGGCCTCCAGCAGCGTGCGCAGATGGCCCGCCATCCGTTCGACGGTGCTCCGCTCGAAGAGGCTGGTGCTGTACTCCATCAAGCCGACGAAGCCCTGCGGTGAGTCCTGCAGCGTCAGCGTGAGGTCGAACTTGGCGGAGCGCGCGTCGGACGCGACCTGCTGGAAGGTGAGGCCGGGGACTCGCAGGTCCTCGGTGGGCGCGTTCTGCAGGGCGAACATCACCTGGAAGAGCGGGCTGCGGCTCGTGTCACGCACGGGCTGGAGGACCTCCACCAGCTTCTCGAAGGGCACGTGCTGGTGCTCGTAGGCCGCGAGCGTCGTGCCGCGCACCTGGGCGAGCAGTTCGCGGAAGGTTGCCTTTGGCTCGACGTGGGCCCGCAGGACCAGGGTGTTGACGAAGAAGCCGATGAGGCCTTCGGTCTCTGACTGGGTGCGACCCGCGATGGGCGTGCCCACGGTGATGTCGTCCTGGCCGGCGTAGCGCGACAGGAGGAGCTGGAAGCCCGCGAGCAGCACCATGAAGGGCGTGGCGCCCTCGCGCCGGGCCAGCGCCTTGAGGGCATGGGAGGCCTCAGCCGGGAGCTGGAGGGAGAGGGCCGTTCCCTCGTGGGATTGGACGGACGGCCGCGGATGATCCGTCAGCAGCTCCAACGCGGAGGGTGCTCCCGCGAGCTGCTGCTTCCAGTACCCGAGCTGCGCGTCCAGCGTCTCGCCCTGCAACCACTGACGCTGCCACGCCGCGAAGTCCGCGTACTGCAGAGGCAGGGGGCTGAGGGCTGGCGCTGCGCCCTGGGTGAAGGCCGCGTAGAGCGTCACGAGCTCGCGCACGAGGACGCCCATGGACCAGCCGTCGGAGACGATGTGGTGCATCGTCACCAGCAGCAGGTGCTCCGCTTCTCCCAATCGCACGAGCGCCGTGCGCAGGAGCGGTCCGCGCTCCAGATGGAACGGCTGATGCGCATCCTCCGCGACCCGGCGCCGGGCCTCGGCCTCGCGCTGCTCCTCCGGCAGGTTGGACACGTCGATGCGCGGCAGGGTCCATGCACCGGGCGCGTGGATGTGCTGGGTGGCCTGGCCCTGATGCTCATGGAAGGTGGTGCGCAGGGACTCGTGGCGGGCGACCAGCGCTTCGAAGGCGCGGCGCAGGGACTCCACGTCCACGCGGCCCGTCAGGCGCAGCGCCGTGGGGATGTTGTACGACGCGTCGCCCGGGGTGAGCTGATCCAGGAACCAGAGCCGCTGCTGCGCGAATGACAGCGGCAGGGCGCCTTCGTGCGAAGAGGGGCGTAGCGGCGGCAGGTGATGCTCGGAGCGCTGGGCGCTGTCGAGCTTCGTCGCGAGCGCCTCCACCGTGGGCGCTTCGAAGAACACCCGGAGCGGCAGCTCCACGCCGAAGGTGGCTCGCACGCGCGAGACCAGCTGGGTGGCCAGCAGGGAGTGGCCGCCCAGCGCGAAGAAGTCGTCGCGGATGCCAATGCGCTCCGCCCGCAGCACTTCCGCGAAGAGCGCGGCAAGCTGCCCCTCGGTGTCGGTCCGCGGCGCGATGAAATCGGACGAACGCGCGAGGTTCCCCGGGTCAGGAAGGGCCTTGCGGTCCACCTTGCCGTTGGAGTTGAGCGGCAGGGCGTCGAGGACGAGGAGCGCGGAGGGAACCATGTACTCGGGCAGCTGCTGCCGGAGGTGGGCCTTGAGCGCTTCGGAGTCGAGGGCATGGCCCTCGCGTGCGGTGACGTAGCCGACGAGGCGCTTGTCGGCGGCTTCACCCTTCGCGACGACGACGGCGTCCTTCAGGCCGGGGATGCGACGGAGCGCCGCTTCGATTTCGCCCAGCTCGATGCGGAAGCCACGCACCTTCACCTGGAAGTCGATGCGGCCGAGGTACTCCAGGCGCCCGTCGATGCGGTACCGGACGCGGTCGCCCGTGCGGTACATGCGGCCACCCGGAGGCCCGTAGGGCTCCGGGACGAAGCGCTCCGCGGTGAGCTCCGGACGCAGCAGGTAGCCACGCGCTTGTCCTTCACCGGCAAGGTACAGCTCTCCAGAGACACCCACGGGAACTGGCTGAAGCGAAGCGTCCAGCACGTAGGCGCGCGTCGCGGGCAGGGGCCTTCCGATGAGGGGCACCTCGTCACGGCCGACGAGGGAGGCGGTGGAGTAGGTGGTGTCCTCGGAGGGGCCGTAGAGGTTGAAGAGCTTCTGCACCGTGGGGACGGCGTAGACCTGCTTCGCCAGCGTCTCCGGCAAGGCTTCGCCCGCGAGGTTGATGACGCGCACCGTGGAAGGCACCGCATTCAGGCGCAGCAGTTGCGCCATGGCGGAGGGCACGGTGTTGACGAGGGTGACGTGAGAGGCGGTGGGCAGCTCCGCCAGGTGCAGGGCATTGCGAGCCACCACCACCGCACCGCCACTGGAGAGCGGTGCGAAGAGTTCGAAGACGGAGAGGTCGAAGTTGAGGCTCGTCGCGGCAAGGGTGCCCTTCAGCTCCTCTGGAGAGAACGTGGCGAGGGCCCAGTGGAGGAAGGAGACAGCGTTGCCATGGGAGATGGCGACGCCCTTGGGACGGCCGGTGCTGCCAGAGGTGTAGATGAGGTAGGCGAGGTGGCCCGGGTGGATGTCCACGGCAGGGGCCGTGGTGGGCTGCTTCGCCAGTTCCGCATCCGAATCGAGGCACACCGGCGTGGCGGACGTTTCAGGCAGTGCGGAGAGCAGGTGCGAGTGGGCGACGAGGGCGGGGCCCTGGGCGTCCTCCAGCAACCAGCCCAGGCGCTCCCTCGGGTAGCTGGGGTCCAGCGGCACATAGGCACCACCGGCCTTGAGGATGCCGAGCGCGCCGATGAGGAGGTCCTCGGTGCGCTCGACACAGAGGCCGACGCGGACTTCGGGGCCGACACCCAGACCGCGCAGACGGTGTGCGAGCTGGTTGGCCTTCGCGTCCAGCTCTCGGTACGTCAGCTGCCGCTCGGGCGTGATGACAGCCAATGCATCCGGCGTGCGACGCACCTGGGCTTCCACCATCGCGACGATGCTCAGCTCCTGCGTCGTCTGCGAGGCCGGCGGGTTCCAGTCGACGAGGAGCTGCTGGCGCTCGGAGTCGGTGAGCAGCGGCAGGTCACCGAGCCTCGTGTCCGGCTTCGCGGCAATAGCCTCCAGCAACACGCCGAAGTGTCCGGCCATGCGCTGGAGGGTCGCCGCGTCGAAGAGGTCCGTCGCGTACTCCAGCGTGCCGACCATTCCCTCCTGAATCTCTTGCAGGGAGAGCGTGAGGTCGAACTTGGCGAAGTGGGCCTCCAGGGGCAGTGGCCGCAGGGAGAGGCCCGGGAGCTGGAGCGCCTCGGTGGGTGTGTTCTGCAGCGCGAACATCACCTGGAAGAGCGGACTGCGGCTTGAGTCGCGAACGGGCTGGAGGGCTTCCACCAGCTTCTCGAACGGCACGTGCTGGTGCTCGTAGGCCGTGAGCGTCGTGCCGCGCACCTGAGCAAGCAGCTGGCGGAACGTTGCTCGTGGATCCACCTGCGCGCGCAGGACCAGGGTGTTGACGAAGAAGCCGATGAGGCCTTCGGTCTCCGCCTGGGTCCGGCCCGCGATGGGCGTGCCCACGCTGACGTCGTCCTGCGCGGCGTATCGCGACAACAGCACCTGGAAGGCCGCGAGCAGCACCATGAAGGGCGTGGCGCCCTCGCGTCCCGCCAGCGCCTTGAGTGCGTGGGCGACCTCCGACGGGATGCGCACGTCCACCTTGGCGCCCCGGTACGATTGCACGGGCGGACGCGGCCGGTCCGCGGGCAGTTCCAGCGCGGCTGGCGCACCCACGAGCTGCTGCTTCCAGTACCCGAGGTGCCCCTCCAGCGTTTCGCCCTGGAGCCACTGGCGCTGCCACGCCGCGAAGTCCGCGTACTGCATGGGCAGTGGCGCGAGTGATGGGCCCTGACCCGCCCGGAAGGCCTCGTAGAAGGCCACCAGCTCACGGACGAGGACACCCATGGACCAACCGTCGGAGACGATGTGGTGCATCGTCACGAGCAACAGGTGGTCTTCCGCGCCCAACCGAACGAGCGCGGTGCGCAGGAGCGGTCCTTCTGCCAGATGGAACGGCTGGCGGACATCTTCGGTGAGCAGGCGTCGCGCTTCGGCCTCGCGCCGCGCTCCGGGCAGGGCGGACAGATCATGCAGGGGCAGGGTCCACGCACTCGATGGGTGGATGGACTGGACGGCCTGACCCTGGTGCTCGCGGAAGGTGGTGCGCAGGGCCTCGTGACGCTGGACGAGCGATTCGAAGGCACGGCGCAGGGACTCCACGTCCACCCGGCCCTTCAAGCTCAGCGCGCTGGAGATGTTGTACGAGGCATCCCCTGGAGTGAGCTGATCCAGGAACCAGAGCCGCTGCTGCGCGAAGGACAGGGGCGCCGTGGTGGCGCGCACCCTGGGGATGCTCGGCGGCGCCTGCACCGCGGAGGTCTGGGCGGAGTCGATTCGCTGGGCAAGCCCGGCCACGGTCGGGGCCTCGAACAGCGCACGCACGGGCAGCTCGCGCCGGAAGGTGGCGCGCACGCGGGACATGAGCTGGGTGGCCAGCAGCGAGTGGCCACCGAGGGAGAAGAAGTCGTCGTGGATGCCCACGCGCTCCACGCGCAGCACCTGCGTGAAGAGGGCCGCGAGCTGCTCCTCGGTGGCGGTTCCCGGCGCGACGTAGCTGGACGTGGGCGCGGTGCCCTGCGGCGCCGGCAGGGCCTTCCTGTCCACCTTGCCGTTGGCGTTGAGGGGGAGGGCCTCCAGGACGAGGAAGGCGGCGGGCACCATGTATTCAGGCAGCCGCTCCTTGAGGAAGGCGCGCAGGGCGGTGGTGTCCAGCTCCTGGCCTGTGGTCGGCACGACGTAGGCTACGAGCCGCTTGTCGCCGGGGACATCCTCGCGGGCGAGGACGACGGCCTCATGCACGGAGGCATGGGCGAGGAGGGAGGCTTCGATTTCACCCAGTTCGATGCGGAATCCGCGCACCTTCACCTGGAAGTCGAGCCGCTGCAGGTAGTCCAGTTGGCCGTCGGCCCGCCAGCGAACGACGTCGCCAGTGCGGTAGAGGCGGGCGCCCGGGGTGGAGGAGAAGGGATGCGGGATGAAGCGCTCGGCACTCAGGGCGGGCTGGCCCAAGTAGCCCCACGCGAGGCCCTCACTGGCGAGGAAGAGTTCCCCCGGGACGCCAATGGGCACCGGCTGAAGGTGAGCGTCGAGGACGTAGGTGCGGGTGTTGGCGATGGGACGGCCAATGGGAGGCCGGGTGCCGTCGTCACGTGTGGCGGGCGGGACGGGAGTGAAGGTGGCGACGACGGTGCTCTCGGTGGGCCCGTAGTGATTGAAGAGTGAGGCGGGTACGGAGGCAGGCGGGCCGTGGTGCAGGGCGTCTCCAC
>NZ_RAWE01000235.1 GCF_003611695.1 Corallococcus carmarthensis
GGTGGAGAGGACGTTCGCGAGGCCGCTGGCCATGGGGTGCTCCTTCAGGAGGAAGACGGAGGTTTGTACGGCGACAGCTACAAAAGGATTATCGGTGGAGGGGGGCCGGAGTTTCCTGGGGATTTCCAGGATCATTTCTTCTTCCGGACTCCACGCCCGCGCCGAGCCTCCCGACTGTGCAGTCTAGCGCAACGCACCACCTGGCCTGAAACGCCGCCGGCCCCGGACCGGTACCCCCGAAGGAGCACCAGCGCGGGGCCGGAGCGAACCACTCAACCTGTCAGCGACTACTTCAGGTTGTTGATGGCCGCCATCGCCATCTCGTCCATCTTCTTCATCAGGTTCGTGATCGTGCTCATGATCTGCGAGTCCTGCTGAACCTTCTTCTGCGCCTCCAGGAAGCCCTTCTGCTCCGGCGGGGCCTGGGCGATCATGTCGTCCATCGAAGAGCGCTGGGAGTTGGAGGTGCTGATGGCGGTGGAGAGGACGTTCGCGAGGCCGCTGGCCATGGGGTGCTCCTTCAGGAGGAAGACGGAGGTTTGTACGGCGACAGCTACAAAAAGATTATCGGTGGAGGGGGGCCGGAGTTTCCTGGGGATTTCCAGGATCATTTCCGGGCCTCCCAACCTGCTGGGACGGCGCGGAAACTGTCAGCCCTTCAACTTCCCAAGTGCCGGATTCTTCATCCAGGCCTTGAAGGACTCCAGCTGCTGCTGCTCGGCCTTCGGATCAGGCGTACCCGCGAACTCGGGGTTGAGGGTCATCTTGCCCTTGCTGGAGCTCTCGAAACCGTCCGACGGGCCCTTGGCGCCGGGGCGGGCCGCGGCGGGAGCGGCCGCGGCGGGGGCCGATGCGCCCGGGGTCTGGATGGCCATCTTGCCGGCGATCTCGGGGTTGATCTCGAGCGCCATCTTCTGGATGGTCATGCCGTAGGTGGAGATGCGGTACTGGAGGTACTCCACCACCTGGCCGAGGATGGGCGGAGGCGGAAGGATGGGCTCCTTCATGAAGCGCGTGAGCGCGTCCTTCACGTCCGTGTAGAGCTGCTGGTCGAGCGGCGCCGTGGGGGCCCCGGACGCCACCAGCTTGCGCATGTTGCGCAGCACCTGCTGGAACACGCCTGTCGCGGCCTTCGACTGCTCGTCCAGCTCCACCAGCAGCTTCTCTCGCTTCGCGGTCAGCTCAGGCGGCTCCGGCGGCAGCGGCGGGACTTCCTTCTTGGGGGGGGCCATGAACCTCTCCATCGGTTGAGGTGAATGAATCGAGCCTAACAGAGTTTACTGGGCTTCCACATCCGACGGCCCGGCTGGAACGGGCCCGCCTTGGCTCAGCGCCGGGTCAGCGCGCTCACCATGGCGCCGGCCTTGCGCACCACCGGATCATCCGGAGGGGTCATGGCCGCGGCGCGGCGCAGATCCTCGAGCGCCTGCGGCTTCTGTCCCATGGCCAACTTCACCTCCGCGCGTCCCACGTAGACGGCGGGGTCCTGCGGAGCCAGCTTCGCGGCCACGTCAAAGGCGGCGAGCGCCCCCTGCCCGTTGCCCGCGGCCATCTCCACCACCCCGAGCGCCTTGGCGAAGTACACGTCCGTGGGGTTGATGGCGTAGAGCCCCTGGAAGAGCGTCCGCGCCTCCGCCACCCGGCCCTGGTAGAAGAAGAAATAGGCCGTCTTGGCGATGGCGTAGAGCTCATCGTTGGAATAGCCGCGCACCTCGCGGAGCGTGGCCTTCCCTTCCGCCCAGCGCTGCAGGAGGGCCGTGAGCTTCGCCTCGTCCTGCGGATCCTCGGGGTCCAGCGCCGCCATGGGTCAGTAACCCTCGTCCTTCTGCTCTTCCCACATGCGGCGGATGATCTCCTGCGACTCCGCGCTCACCTGATCCACCAGGCCCAGCATCGCGGACTCGCGAGACAGGAGGGCCTTGAGGCGCTCCAGGCGCTCCGGCGGCGCGTTGACCTTGGACAGGCCGCGCTCCAGCATCCGGCGCTGCCCGTCATCCCCGCGGCCAGCGACGCTGGCCAGGTGCGGCCGGTCGCTGAAGCCCTCCAGGTCCGCGTCGTGCCCGCCCGGGTGCGGCGGCAGCGGCAGCCGGAGCTCCTCCGATGAGTGCGCCGGACCGATGAAGTCCAGGAGCGCCGCGGAGGGCAGCGACGGGTTCTTGATGTTGCCCGCCTTGCGCAGCTTCTTCGCCCGGTCCAGTTGGGACGGGTCCACCAGCCGCTCGCGGACGCTGCGGGGACCTCCCCAGGGCCAAAGCGCGGTGCTGGGGGGCTGATTGTTGATTCTGGCCATGGTGGCCCGACTTCAATACAGGTGGGGGGGGCTCGTCCAGCCCCCTTCAGCGTCCGCCCGCCTGCTCCCGCTGGAGCTCGTAGATGAAGTTCAGGACCTCCGCGACCGCGTCGTAGAGCTCTTCCGGGACTTCCTGCCCCACGTCCACCCGGTACAGGGCGTGCGCCAGGGACACGTTGCGCATCACCGGGATGCCGTACTGCTTGGCGATCTCCCGGATCTTCTCCGCCTTGAGGCGCATTCCCTTCGCCACGACCCGCGGCGCACCGTCCGCCTGCTTGTCGTACTTGATGGCGATGGCGATGTCCGCCTCCTGGTCGCTGGCCATTGCGTCCTCCTCAGGCGCGCGCCGGCGGCGCCGCGTTCTGCTGCTGCTTCAGCCCGTAGACGAAGTTCAACACCTCCGCGACCGCGTCGTAGAGGTCCTCGGGGACTTCCTCACCCACCTCCACGCGCAAGAGCGCGTGCGCCAGCGGGACGTTGCGCAGCAGGGGGATGTCCGCCTCGCGCGCCAGCGCCTTGATGCGCTCCGCCTTGGCGTCCATGCCCTTCACCAGCACCCGGGGCGCCCCGTCCTTGTTCTGGTCGTACTGGAGCGCCACGGCGACGTGGTCCGGGTTGGTGACGATGACGCTCGCGTCCTTCACCGCCTCCATCTGGGCCCCCTCCATGATTTCGTGGTGGAGCTCCTTGCGCTTGGCCTTGTGGTGCGGATCGCCTTCGCTCGACTTGTACTCCTTCTTGACCTCCTCCTTCGTCATCATCATGTCCTTCATGAACGACTTGCGCTGCCACCACACGTCGAACACGCCGAAGATGACGAAGAGCATGATGATGCGCACGGACACCCGGTAGATGATCTCTCCCAGGATGGCCATGATGCCGTGCGTGTCCTGCCGCACCGTTTCGATGACCAGGGGCATCGAGTCGCGCACCACGCCGGTGACGACGTAGGCGGCGACGGAGATCTTGATGAGGTTCTTCAAGAGCTCCACGAAGGACTTCTTGGAGAACATGTTCTTCAACCCCGCGATGGGGTTGAGCTTGTCGAACTTGGGGATGAGCGGGTCGATGGTGAAGAGCGACCCCACCTGGAGGAAGTCCATCAGCCCACCCAGCACCGCCGCACCCGCCACGATGGGCACCGTCAGCAGCAGCAGCGTGCGCAGGCCCAGGTAGAGCAGCTGCGTCGTCGCCAGCCCCAGGTCCTGCGAGTGGGCGATGGCGTCGAAGCTGAAGCGGAAGAGCGAGGAGATCTCCCGCTCCACGGAGTCCCAGGTGCCCTTGACGATGCCCAGGCCCGCGACGAGCACGGCCACGCCCGTCAGATCCTTGCTCTTCCAGGTCTGACCCTTCTTGCGCGCGTCGTCGAGCTTCTTCTGCGACGGTTCTTCTGTTTTGTCGCCACTCTCGTCCGACATGGAGGAATCCCGGGAGGCTCAGCCGGCTCAGGCCAGCATCTGGATGGCGTGCTGGAACATGCGGAGCATGTTGGCCAGCTCCTGCTGCATGCGCGCAATCACGACATGGATGGCGATGAACATGATCAACACGCCCACCAGCGGCTTGAGCGACATGGAGATGAAGAACACCTGGATCTGCGGCGCGACGCGGTTGATGGCGCCCAGAGCCAGGTCGGTGACGAACGCGGCCACCATGCCGGGGCCGGCCAGCGCCAGGCTGATCTTCAGCAGGTCCGCGAAGGAGCGGATCATCAGGTCGAAGAAGGGCCACACGCCGCGGCTGAAGTGCGGGAAACCCTCCAGCGGCACGACGGCGAGGCTGTCCGCGAGCGCCCGGATGATGATGTGGTGCCCGTCCAGCGACAGGAACAGCACCACGCACAGCTGCACCTTGAGGCTGGAGAAGAGCGACACCTGCGTGCCCAACTGCGGCACGTAGAGCTGGGCGTTGTTGCTGCCCGACATGGTGTCCATCAGGGTGCCGGCCACGCGGGCCGCGTCGAACACCATGTTGACGATGTACGACAGCGCCACGCCGATGAAGACCTCCTTGAGCAGCAGCCCGATGTACGGGAGCGCGCTCAAGGGAATCCGGTCCATCCGGTCCGCGACGGACGGGAAGATGACCGCGGACACCAGCAGGCCCAGGCCCAGCTTCATCTCCGAGGGAACGACCTCGCCGCCCAGGAACGGGCTGAAGATGAGGATGGGCATCACGCGGCACATGATGAGTGCCATCGTGAAGATGACGACCGACAGGTTGACCCGAGAACTCAGCTCGGTCATCAGTTCGCCGATGTTCATCTGCCGATGAGCGCCGGGAACCGGTCGAAGACGTGGAAGGTGAAGCGCAGGAGCTGACCGCCAATCCACGGGCCCGTCATGGCCAGCACGCCGAAGACGAGGACGACCTTGGGCGCGAACGAGAGCGTCTGCTCTTGAATCTGCGTGGTGGCCTGGAACAGCGAGACGAGGAAGCCCACCAGGAGGCTCATGAGCACCGGCGGCGCGGAGACCACGAGCACCAGGAACAGCGCCTCCTGGGTGATGAACGTGAGCTGATTCATGGGAGTACCGGGCTCCTTACAGGTAGCCGATGACCAGGCCCTTGGCGATGAGGTACCAGCCGTCCACGAGCACGAACAACAGCAGCTTGAAGGGCATGGAGATGGTCGTGGGCGACAGCATGTGCATGCCCAGCGCCAGGAGGATGTTGGCGACCACCATGTCGATGACGATGAAGGGCACGAACAGCAGGAAGCCAATCTGGAAGGCCTCCTTCAGTTCGGACACGACGAAGGCCGGGACGATGACCATGAAGTCGTTCGGGCCAATGTCCTTGCGGTCCTCCTCCTTCCGCATCTTCTTCGCAAGGCTGTAGAAGAGCGTGCGGTCCTTGTTGGTGACCTTCTTCATCAGGAAGTCGCGCAGCGGTTCCTTGGACTTGTCCGCGGCGCTCAGCATGGTGCCCACCGTCTCCGAGGAGAACACGGACGTTCCCCGGGACCAGACGTCGATGCCTCCGGCCCGGTACATCTCCTGGCCCACGGGGGCCATGATGTAGACGGTGAGGATGATGGCCAGGCCGGTGATGACCTGGGTGGGGGGAATCTGCTGGGTGCCCAGCGCCGAGCGGACGATGGAGAGCACCACCGAAATCTTCACGAAGCTGGTCACCATCATCAGCGCGAACGGGACCAGGGACATGGCCGCGAGCGCGAGGATGAGGATGAGCGGACGGGAGGTGAACGAGTCGGTGTTCACCGCCTCCTTCACCAGTTCATCCGGCAGCGCGTCCCCGCCCTTCTTCGCCGCGGACGCGACGAAGGGGTGCAGCGACACGAGGGCCGCGAAGAGCCAGGGCGGAGCGCGGAACAGCAGCGGGCGGGCGGGAGACGAACGGTTCACGGGACGGCCTTCAGACGCCCGGCGGCGGCGTGGTGCCACCGGTCCGGCGGGAGAGGAGCTTCTGGAGGAAAGGACTCAGGGACACCGGCGACGACGGCGGACGCGCGGCGCGGATGCGCTCCACGGCGTCGCGGTCCAGCTTCGAAACCAGTTGCACGCCACCCTCGCCGCCACCCACCAGCAGGTACTCGTCCGCGGCCTTCAGGACGAAGAGCGTGCGCCGTTGATCCAACGGGATGCGCTCCATCACCGACACGACCGACGCCTTGCCCACGGGCACACCCTGCAGGCCCATCAGCCTGCGCAGGCCCACGTTGAGCGTGAGGTAGATGGCCGCGAGCACCGCGCCCAGGAGCGCCACCGTGCGCACCACCACCCAGGCCAGGCTCTCCTGCTCCTCGGCGGCTTCCGGCTCGCCGATGCCCAGCTCGCGGTCCAGTTCGTCCGCGTGGCGCTTCGCGCGGGCCGCGTTGTCCCCCACGACGGCCGGCGCGACCGCGGGAGCTTCTGCCTTCACGGTCGCTGAAGCCGCGGGCGGAGCCAACGCCGGAGCCGGCTCGAGCGCCGGCTTCGGCGCCGGGGCGGCCACGGAGGCGTCAGGCGTGGAGGCCGCGGGCGCCTGCGCCAGGACGGCGGGCGACGCGAAGAGCAGCGCGGCGCCGAGCAACAGGCGCGAGGAGGAGAGACCGAAGACCGCCATGGATGGGCGCGAGCCTAGTGCACCCGAGTCAGGACCGCCACGGCCCCCGACACGAGTACGCCCCCCTGCCCGCCTGCCCTGTGACGCACGGGTGCAAGTGCTTCAGCTCAGGTGGATGATGCGCACACCGAGCTGGCCCTCCAGCTCCACGAGCTCGCCCCGGGCCACCACCTTGCCGTTGACCGACAGGTCCACGGGCTCACCCGCCCCACGACGCAGGTCGATGACCTGCCCTGTGCGCAGGCCCACCACCTGTTCGGCCGAGATGGGCACGCGCGCCAGCTCCACCGCCACCTGCAGGGGCAGGTCGCTGAGCAGATCGCTTCCGTCCTTGTCGTCCAATGCCGCCCCTTCGAGTTCCGGAGGAACGCCCAGCTCCGGGTTGGTGAAGTCCTCGTTCTCCGCCGACCCGCCGGACTCCCCACCCTGCGGGTTGCCTGGCTCGCCGGGGATGATGTCCGTGATGCGGGCCCGGTAGCGGCCGTTCTCCACGAAGACGTCCGC
Organism: Corallococcus carmarthensis; assembly: GCF_003611695.1. GTDB lineage: Bacteria > Myxococcota > Myxococcia > Myxococcales > Myxococcaceae > Corallococcus > Corallococcus carmarthensis. Next base: position 6,866 of record NZ_RAWE01000235.1, read on the forward strand.
CGCGAAATGACCGGTGCGGCCCAGGCCCAGCCGCAGCTGCGCCGTGCCGGCCTCACCCTTGTCCGGGCGCGCCAGCAGCAGGTCCAGCAGCAGCACGTCCTTGATGCGCAGCGACGCCAGGTCCTGGGCGGACAGCTCCGCCACGCCGATCTCCGCGCGCAGCCAGTCGCGCAGCGAGGACAGGCGCCGCCCGTTCGCCTTCATGTCCTGACGGCGGTGGTCGCGCCGCTGGGCGCTCTCCACCGCGGGCTCGGCCGCCTCCAGCACCGCCGACGGCACCACCAGCCGAACGATGCCGCGGTGCGAGCCCAGCACCGCGTTCAGGTGCACCGCCAGCATCGGGCCGTCCTCGCCCAGGCGCGCGGAGACCTCATCCACGCCGCGCGCCACGCCGTCCAGCCGGGGCCGGGGAACACCGGGCTGCAGGCCGGGCACCAGCTCCTTCAGGGCCTCCAGGACGACGTAGCCCATCACGCCCTCCTCGATGTCCGTCAGGGGGCGCAGGCCGACCGTCTCACCCGCGCCGCCCAGGAGCAGGTCCACCGCCGAGTGCGCCAGCGACAGCTCGATTTCGAGGATGGCCCGGCCCTTGAGCGCGCCGGGGGCCAAAACCGCCAGGAAGGACGGGTCGCCCAGGAAGCGGCGCAGCTCTGTCATGGGGCGCGCCTGGGCGGACTCCACCGACAGGCGCACGTCCACGTCGAAGAGGGCCTTGAGGCGCGCGCACACGGTCTCCAGCGTGCCCGCGTTCGGCGTGAGCCAACGCAGCCGCTCCGCCAGCTGGCCCTGCGAGCGCGACACCTTCTCCAGGTTCGTGAAGGCGAACGGCCGCCACGGCACGACCGGCTCGGGAGCGCGGGCGGGTGCCGCGGCGGGCTTCGGGGGCGGTCCCAGCTTCCGGGTGTCGACCAACATGGTGCGCTCGAAGACTCCGGGCTCGTCGTCCGGCTCCAGGCTCATGTCTTGGCCTCGAACCTCAGATTTTCAAGCGCCAGCCCCCGGCCACCCAGGGCGCTGCGCAGGCCTTCGCTCTGCTCCTCCAGGAGCTTGAGCGTGTCGCGGTCGCTGCCGCTGAAAGTGGCGGAGATCTTCCCGTTCTTCGCGCTGACCTTGATGGACAGGCCGTTGAGCACGTCGCCGCGCAGGTCGATCTGGAACTCCGCGTTGCCCGCGGCGTTGGTGCCCACGCGCACGCGCTCGACGATCTTCTGGGCGATTTCGTTCGCCATGGCGCGCAGCCGCTCGGAGCCCGCCGTGTCCTTGGGCTTGGCCACCGGCACCGGCGCCATCAGCGCGGGGTTGAAGCGGAAGCCCGCGGCGGCCATCTGCCCGCCCCTGTCGTCCTTCTCCTTGTTGCTGGCCCCGCCGCCGCCCGCGCCCTTCCCACCTCCGGCGTTGACGTCGGTCTTCAGCTCGCCCTTCTCCTGGCTCAGCCGGCCGGCCTGTCCTTCGGCCTTGGTCATGTCGCTTTCGCGGACGTCCGTGGAGCGCTTCTCCTCCACGACCTCCGACTTGCGGGCCTCGCCTCCCTTGGAGGGGCCCTGCGACTCGGCGTTGCGCTGGGACTGCTGGGCGCCCTGGGTGGACTCCCCGGGCCTGGCGAAGGCGGTCTCCTTCTGGGCCAGCTTCTCGTCGAAGGTCTTGCCCTGGCCCTGCGCCAGGCGCGCCAGCACCTGCTTGCCCAGGGGCTGCTTCAGCTCCTGCGCCTGCTTCGGCAGGGCCTGTTCGGCCTGGCCCTGCTGGACCAGCTTGGAGAAGACGGATTCGCCCTGCAGGCGCTTCTGGGTCTTCGTCTCCGCGAGCTTGCGCTCCTGGATCATCCGCTCCGCCAAGCGCGCGGCATCGCGATCGTCATCAACTCGGCTCATGGCGTCTCTCCAGACTCAGCGGAAGGCGGCGGGAGGTTACTTGCGCTGGCGGGCCAGGAACAAGGCGCTGCCGATCTCCTCCTGGCCCAACTCCTCCCGGTCCTGGCGTTCCTTTTTCACCTGCTTGACGAACTTCTCCTTGTTCTTCTCGATGGCCTTGAGCTCCTTGGCGGCCTCGGCCATCAGCATGCGGCGCTGCTCCACCAAACGGCCCGCCGTCCGGACGACCTCCTTCTGGTGTTCAATCTGGAGGGCGACCTGGGCTTCGTCGTCCTTCAGACGTTCCTCGAAGCGGCCCATCATGTTCATGCCGTTGATGCCGGCGCCCTTGGCCATGATCTGCTGGAAGTACTCGGCGACCTTGGCCTTGCGCTCCTTGCGGCGGCGCTCGAGTTCCGCCTCCAGGCGCGCCTGCTCCTGCTCTTCCTTCGCCAGCGCCTTGACGGCGTCAGAGAAGGCCTGTTCGGCCTCCTCCTTCACCTTCTCACGCATGTCCAGCAGTGACTGCAACCGGTACGGGGGCATGGTGCAGGCATCCTACCCAAAAACCGTCCGGTCCGTAGGTGTGCCGGGGGCGGCCCGGGTCACTCCGCGAACAGGTTGATGAGCTGCTCCACGGTCTCCTCGTACGGGGAGTTGGAGTGGGTGTCCTGCTTGAGGAAGTCGATGATGGAGTCGTACTTCTCGATGGCGTAGTCCGTCCTGGGGTCCGCGCCGGCCTGGTAGGCGCCCAGCAGGATGAGGTCGCGCTGCTTCTCGTAGGTGGAGAGCGTCTCGCGCAGCTTGCCGGCGGCCTTCTTGTGCTCCTTGCTGACGATGCCGCTCATCACACGGCTGAGGCTCTGGAGCACGTCCATGGCCGGCCACTGGTTTCGCGCGCCCAGTTCACGGTTGAGGATGAAGTGGCCGTCGAGAATACCGCGGACCTCGTCGGCGATGGGATCTTCCATGTCACCGCCGGCCACGAGGCAGGTGTAGATGGCGGTGCACTTGCCCTTCGCCGAGTTGCCCGTGCGCTCAAGGATGCGCGGCAGCATGGAGAAGACGCTGGGCGGGTAGCCCTGACGCGCCGGGGGCTCGCCGATGGCGAGGCCGATGTCGCGCTGGGAGCGCGCCAGACGTGTCACCGTGTCGAGCATGAACAGCACATTGCCGCCGCGCTCACGGAAGTACTCCGCGATGGCCGTGGCGACGAAGGCTGCGCGCAGACGCACGAGGGCGGGCTGGTCGGACGTGGCGCACACCAGCACGGCGCGCTTCATGCCCTCCTCGCCCATGGCGTCCTCGATGAACTCGCGAACCTCGCGACCACGCTCGCCGATGAGCGCCACGACGCTGAGGTCTGCTTGCGTGTTGCGGGCAATCTGTCCCATCAGCGTGGACTTGCCGACGCCGGAGCCGGCGAAGAGGCCCACGCGCTGGCCCTCGCCCACGGTGAGCAGCCCGTCGATGCAGCGCACACCCAGGGGCAGCGGCCGCTCGATGCGCTGGCGGGTGAAGGGGTCCGGGCAGTCGCGGTCCACGGGCCAGTCAATCAGGTTCTCCCCCTCCAGGGGCCTGCCGTCCATGGGCTCGCCGATGCCGTTGAGCACGCGGCCCAGGAGCCCGTCACCGCACTTGATGGTGAGGGGACGCCCCGTGGGGATGCACTCGCTGTCCGGACCGATGCCGTACAGCTCGCCCAGGGGCATGAGCATCACCTCGTCGCCCACGAAGCCCACGACCTCCGACTTCATCAGGCCGCGCTGACGGTTCTTGACGAGCACCAGCTCGCCGATGCGCACGTTGGGCACGCTCGCCTTGATGACGAGGCCCGTCAGTTCGGTCACGCGGCCGCGCACCCGGACGAGGGACGCTTCCTTGATGAGGTCGTAGTAGCGCGAAAGGTCGATGGCCATGACGGATGATTCCTGGAGGCGCTAGGGCGCGGCGGGGGCCGGAAGGCTCAGGGAGGGCCGCTCTTGCGCGCGGTGTCCGGCTGCAGGAGGTTCTGGAGCATCTCCAGCTGGGTGGGCAGCTGCGCGTCCACGGTGCCGAACTCCGTCTGCACGATGCAGCCCACGGGAGCGACCTCCGGGTCCTCCTTGATGGCCAGGTCCACCGTGCGGCCGATGAGCTCCATCAGCACCGGGCGCTTGGCGCGCAGCACCGCGGCCGTCTTCGGGTGCACGCGGAGCACCATGGCGCGCGCGTTGCGCAGGTTGTCGATGGCCGCGGCGCACATGTCCACCAGCAGCTCCGGCTCGCGCTCCAGGTCGCGTCCGAGGATCTTCTCCGCCATCTTCAGCGACAGCGCGATGATGTCCTGCTCCTGGGAGTTGAGCATCTCCCCGGCCTGCATCTTCGCGCGCAGCAAGAGCTCCGTCGCCTGGGCCAGGCCTTCCTGACGGCCCAGGTCCCTGGCCTTGGCGAAGAGCTCCTCCTTCTCGCGCTGGGCCTCGGCGAGGATGCGCTCCCGCTCGCGCTGGGCCTCTTCGATGATGCCCTGGGCGCCCTGGCGTGCCTCGAAGACCTCGGCGTTCATCACGCCCGCGCGCGGCGGACGCAGCGCCGGTCGCTCGGTCGTGGCGACGACCACCGACTCCGCCAACCCGTCCCCCTTGATTACCTTACCGATCGCCATGGGCCGCTCCTTGGAGACCGGATGCTAGCGCGTTCCGCCGCGCGGTCCACGCCCTCCCGGGCCGCCCGCGTCATCCGGGCCCGGCCGGTCGGTGGGAGGGGGCCGCCTGCGGCCCACCTGGGTTCCCTCCGAGCCCCGGGAGGAGGACGCCTGGCTGGAGAGCACGCGCGGGGGACGCTCCGGCTCGCCTCCCGGTTCGGGACGCGCCGCGGGACGGCTCCCGGTGCGCGAGCGCAGCACCCGGGCCCCGTCGGCGGACTCGCCAGCGGGGTCCGGGCGCCGGGGAGCGCGCTCCTCCGCGTCCGCGGGAGGCCGCGCGGGGCGCTCGGCCCGGACGGACCGGCCTTCGGGTGCGTCTGGTTCCGGCGGGCGTGACGCACCGCGTGCGCCCAACCGCGAAGGAGGAGGGCCAATGCGGGCCCCCTCCGGATCCGGCCGGGCGGGACGCGAGGGCCGGGGGGCCTCCGGATCACGGCGGCCAGGAACACCGCCGGTCGATGAGCGGGGCGCGGGCCCCACCGAAGAGCCCCGCTCCACCGGCATCCGGCGCATCTGCGAGCCGTTGGCATCCCCTTCCGGGGCCACCATGGACGCGCGGGGCGCGGGGGCCCGCTCCGGCGGCATCCGGCGGATCTGCGAGCCACCCGCCTCGCCCTCCGGCGCCGCCATGGAGGCACGGGGCGCGGGGCCGCGCTCACGCTCCACCGGCATCCGGCGCATCCGCGAACCGTTCGCGTCCCCTTCCGGCAAGACCACGGGCGCGCGGGGCGCGGGCCCCACCGAGGAGCCCCGCTCCTCACCCGGAGGCGGCCGCGAGCGTCCGGCGGGGGCCGCGCCCGGGCCCGCGTCACGGCTGGACGCCGCACCCGCGCGGCGGGCCGCGCGCTCGGCCATGAAGTCGCGCCGGGCACCGGCATCCCCCGCGGGGTCCTCCGCGGCGGCACCGCCCCGGAGCTGCTTGGGAGGCCTGAGCGCGGGTGGCTGTGACGGATCCGCCGCGGTGGTGCGCAGACCTTCGCGCCGCGCGGGCGCACCCGGCGGCGCCACCGGACGGGCCCCTGGGGCCGCCGGACGGGCTCCCGGGGCCTCTGGACGGGCCCCTGGGGCCGGTGCGGCGGGCTTCCGGGCTCCCGGCGGCGGCGGCAGCACGGCGGAGGGACGCGGCGGCGGCGCGGTCAGCCGCACGGGCCGCTCGATGAGGCCGCGCACGGCCAGCCGCTCCAGGTCCATGACGATGTCGGTGCGGCCGCCATCGCCCCGGGCCGTCGGCCGTGAGCGCTCCTCGCGCACCCACTTCGCCAGCAGGTGGCCGAACTCTCCGCGGTGCTTCTCCAGCATGCGCGCGGCGAACTCCGGAGACTGCGCCACGCACGCGCGCGCCAGCCGCTGCACGCCCGCGCTGCGGATGGCGCCGGCCAGCCGGCTGAAGCCCTCGTGCAGGTTGATCTGCGCGCGCGCGTCCTCTTCCGGCAGCTTGCGCGGCGCATTGGCCGCCACGGACTTGCTCGCGAGCTGGAGCAGGTCCGGCGGCAGCGATTCCATGAGGCCGTTCAGCTCCTCTTCGGGGAGCCCCGCCAGCGCCGGGCCGAGCACACGCGCGCCCAGGCGATCACTCACCGTGAGCAGCTCACGCGTCTGGAGGTTGAGCACGTCCGCGAACTTGAAGCCGGCGGACTGACCGGCGACCTCGCGCGACAGCGCCTCCTCCAGCTTCCAGCGGATGATGTCCAGGACTTGAGGCCGCACCTCGCGGGTGAGCTTCACGCGCGAGGGCGGCAGGTGGCCGCGCACGGCGTCCGCCATGTTGCCGGGCAGCGCGCGCAGGGTGACTTCCACCAGCGCTCCGCGCTCGCGCTGGAGCAGCGCCGCCAGCCGCTCCGGATCCGCGGTCCACAGCTGGCCACGCCGGTCCTTCATCAGACGCTTGAGCTCCTGCACCACCGCGGGCAGGCGCTTCTCGCGCGGAATCTGGAGGATCTCCTGCGCGCGGTGGCGCAAGAGCGCGCCCTCCTCGTCCGGCAGGTGCTCCAGCGCCGCCATGCTCTCCTGGCCACCGAAGGTGACCGCGGTGAGCAGCATCATGGTCTGGCGCTTGCTGAGCGAGGTGAAGAAGGAATCCAACGGTCACCTCGCGGGCCCCCAGGTGGCCCGCTGAAGAAAGAAGACGCGTCCCCGGCCTGGAGGACACGTCCCGCGGTCCGCCCCAGGAGGGCCGCGGGAAGCGACGTGCAGGACTACTCGGTGCGTCCGCCGCGCGCACGGGCGGGACGCGCCGCCGCTGCGGGGGCACCGCCACCGGCGCCGCCGCGCATGAAGGTCCACGCGGTGACGCCCATCATCGCCAGGATGAGCGCGAACGCGCCGCCGAGGATCATCTTGAACGTGCTGGCGCTGGCGGCCGTCATGCGCACGCCGAGCACGTCCTGAAGGCGGCCGGCCTCCGTGGTCTCCGCCGTGGGGGCCATGGCCTCCGTCATCAGCACGGTGACGGCCTCCGGCTTGAGCTCCGACACGGAGCTGGCGACGAACTGCTTCACCGCTTCCATCGTGACGGGGGGCTTGCCGCCCTCCACGGTGCGGTACTTGATGAACACGGAGGCCGACGGCATCGGCTTGTTCTCCGGCTGCGACAGGTCGTTGTTCTCCGGCACCATCACGATGGCGCGCGCCTCCAGCACGCCGTCGATCTGGTTGAGCGCGTTTGAGACCTCACCCGCCATGGCCTTGAGGAGCATGGCGCGCTCTTCCGTGGCGGTGGGCACCATGCTGCCCTTGGCGAAGTGGGACAGGCCCTTCTCCACCGGACGCGGCAGCGAGTTGCGCTTCAGGAGCTCAGCGGCCTGAGCGGCGTCGCCCTTGGGGACGACGATGGTGAAGCGCACTTCGTTGCCGCCCTCCGCCTTCTCCTTCTTGGCGTTGATGCCGTTCTTGCTGAGCAGGACGTAGATTTCATTCGCGTCCGCCTCCGTCAGCTCGTGCTGCAGCTCGATGGAGCAGCCGGTGAGGAACAGCAGGGCGAGGAGCGGGGCGGCGTAGACGGACGTTCGGCGAGTCATGGGCGCGCGTAGCTTAACAGGGCCCTTGCAAAACGCGGAAGGGCGCCCCCTCCCGACTTTGGGAGGGACCGCCCTTCACATGCCGCCATGGCCCGGCGGGGTGGGGACTTCAGACCTGCGTCTTGACGACGTCCTTCAGGCCGCTGGTGGCCTTCTCGACGACCTTCGAGGTGAGGTCCAGCTCCTGCGAGTACTTGTACATGGAGGCCTGGAGACCGAGCATCTCCGCGTTGGACATGTTCTTCCCGGAGGAGGCCTCCTTGATGAGCTTGTCCATGCTGACCTGGCCCTTCTCAAGGCCGGAGACGAGGTCGGACACCATGCCGCCCGACTTGGTCGTCTTCGAGGCTTCCGCCTTCGCGTCCACGGGCTCGGCGCCCTTGGCGGTGGCGGGCTGCTGGGCGGCGCCGCTCACCTTGTTCAGGTTGGCCTTCTCCGCCTTGTTGACGGTCTCCACCTGGCGGACGGTGTCCACCTTCTGGGTGGCCTGCGCGGCCTGGGCCTTGTTGACGTTCTGGGCGGCGTCCACCTGGCCGGCGCCCTGCGCCTTGTCAGCGAGAACTCCGTCGAACTTCGACGCGCCCGTCTTCTGCGTCTGCTGCGCGCCCTGGTCCTGCAGCTTTTGCTGCGCTACCTGTCCCGCGGAGATGCCGCTCATCGGAGCCGCCATGTGACACCCTCCTTGCATCCGTCGAGGGGGGAGGGAGTTCCTCCTCCTCGTTCAAGAGTTCCTTGAGCCGATCAATGGCCCGCGCATGAAGCCGCGACGCCCAGCTCTTCGACTGCCCGATCTCCGCTCCTGCCTCTTCCAGTGTGCGTCCCTGGAAGTAATAGCCCTGCAGGAGCTTGCGCTCTTTTTCCGGAAGCTTCTCGATGGCCGAGCGCACCCGGTTCTTCAACTGCTCCATCTCCAGGCGCTGATCCGCCGGGAGGGATTCATCCACGTAGCCCGCCGCCTCCGCCCCTTCCGCC
>NZ_RAWE01000236.1 GCF_003611695.1 Corallococcus carmarthensis
ACCTTCACCCGCCGCCCCGCCGACACCCGCTTCAAGCCCTCCGCCGTCACCGCCCCCATCCGCTTCAACGTGGGCCGGAGCAGCTCCAGCGGGTGCTTCTCCAACGACAGCCCCACCGTGTCGTAGTCCGCCACCACCCGCTCCTGGACGTCCATGGGCGGCAACTCCACCGCGGTGCCATCCATGGGCATCCCGAAGAACAGGTCGTCCGCGTCCAGCGGCCCCAGCGCCTGGATCTCCCACAGCGCCTGCCTCCGCGCCCCACACAGCGACGCCAGCGCCCCCGACAACGCCAGCCGCGTCAGGTCATGCCGGGGAATGCGCGCCCGCCGCGCCAGCTCTCCCACGCTCGCGTAGTCCCCCCGCCTCGCGGTCTCCACCGCCCGGCCCGAGGACTCGCCCAGCCCCCGCACCATCCTCAAGCCCAGCCGCACCGCTCCGTCCTCCAGGGTGCAGTCCCAGTTCGAACGGCGCACGTCCACCGGCCGCACCTCCACGCCGTGCCGCTGTACGTCCGCCACCAGCGTGTGCGGCGCGTAGAAGCCCATGGGCTGTGAGTTGAGCAAGGCCGCGGTGAAGGCCGCCGGGTAGTGGCACTTCAGCCAGCTGGACGCATAGGCGATCAACGCGAAGCTCGCGGAGTGGCTCTCCGGGAAGCCGTAGTGCGCGAACCCCCGGAAGTGATCGAACCACTCCTCCGCCTGCTTGCGCGTATAGCCCTTCGCCTCGCAGCCCTCCACGAAACGGCCCCGGTACGGGAGGATCCGCGCCTCCGCCTGCTTGTGGCTCAGCGCCCGCCGCAAGCCGTCCGCCTCTCCCGCGGAGAAGCCCGCCGCCACCATCGCGAGCCGCATCGCCTGCTCCTGGAAGAGCGGCACGCCCAACGTCTTCTGGAGGATGCCGCGCACCGCCTCGCTCGGGTACGTCACCGCCTCCTGGCCGTGCCGCCGGCGCAGGTAGGGGTGCACCATGTTGCCCACGATGGGCCCCGGCCGGATGAGGGCGATCTGCACCACCAGGTCGTAGAACTCCCGGGGCCGCAGCCGGGGCAGCATGTTCATCTGCGCGCGGCTCTCAATCTGGAACACGCCCACCGTGTCCGCCTCGCACAGCATGTCGTAGACCTTCGGATCCTCCGGCGGCACCGTGGCCAGGGACAGCTCGCGGCCGTAATGCTTGTGGATCAACGCGAAGCAGCGCGACAGCGCCGTCAACATGCCCAACGCCAGCAGGTCCACCTTCAGCAGGCCCACCGCGTTGATGTCGTCCTTCTCCCACTGGATGACCGTGCGCCCCGGCATCGCCGCGTTCTCCACCGGCACCAGGTCCACCAGCGGCTCGCGCGTCATCACGAAGCCGCCCACGTGGATGGACAGGTGCCGGGGCACGCCCTCCAGCTCCTTCGCCACCGACAGCGTCCGCTGCACCCGCCCGTCCGTGGGTGACAGCCCCGCCTCCTGGAGCACGTCCGGCGTCACCTGGAAACCGTGCGACGACGCGACCCGCGACAGCCGGTCCACCTGATCCAACGACAGCCCCAGCGACTTGCCCGCCTCACGCAGCGCGAGCCGCCCCCGGTAGCAGATGATTTCGCACACCATGCCCGCGTGGCGGCGGCCGTGCTTCTCGTAGACGTACTGGAGCACCTCCTCGCGCCGCTCGTGCTCGAAGTCCACGTCGATGTCCGGCGGCTCCTTGCGCTCCATGCTGAGGAAGCGTTCGAACAACAGCCCCATCCGCACCGGATCAATGGCGGTGATGCCCAGCGCGTAGCAGACCGCCGAGTTCGCCGCGCTGCCCCGCCCCTGGCACAGGATGCCCCGCCCCCGCGCGAACATCACGATGTCCCACAGCGACAGGAAGTACCCCGCGAAGTCCAACGCCGCGATGAGCCGCAGCTCGTGGTCGATCTGCTTCGTCACCGCCAGCGGCACACCCTCCGGATAGCGCGTGCGCAGGCCCGCGTCCGTGAGCACCCGCAGGTGCTGATCCGCCGTGCGCCCCTCGGGCAGGTCCTCCTCCGGGAAGCGGTAGTGCAGCGCGTCCAGGGACGCCTCGCAGCGCGACGCCAGCTCCACCGTGCGCGCCAGCGCGTCCGGCCGGTCCGCGAACAGCCGCGCCATGTCCCCAGGCGACTTCAGCGTCCGCTCCGCGTTCGGGAACAGCCGCGTGCCCGCCTGATCCACCGTCACCCCGTGGCGGATGGACGCGAGCACGTCCTGGAGCACCTGCCGGTCACGGTGGTGCGTGTGCACGTCGTTGTGCACCACCAGCGGCACGCCCAGCGCGCGGGCCAGCGCCTCCGCTCGCGCCTCCCGGGCCGCGTCCCCCGCCGACAGCGAACGGCTCAGGCCCACGTGGAAGCTGCCGGGAAACGCCTCCGCCAGCGGCGCCACCGCCTCCAACGACGCGGGACCCGGCAGCAGCGCGAGCAGCCCCGACGCGTGCTCCGCCACCTTGCGCCAGGGCAGGCCCGCCTCGCCCTTGGGGTGCGTCATCCGGCCGTGGGACACCAGCCGGCACAGGTTCGCGTACCCGCCCGCGTCCCGCGCGTACACCACCAGCGGAGGTCCGTCCTCCAGCGTCAGCTCCGCGCCCAGGAGCAGCTTGACCCCGTGCTCCTTCGCCGCGAGGTGTGCCTTCACCACGCCGTAGAGCCCGTCCCGGTCCGTCAGCGCCAGCGCGGACAGCCCCAACCGCGCCGCGGTGGCCACCAGCTCCTCCGGATGGGAGGCGCCGTGCAGGAAGGAGAAGTGGGACCGGCACACCAGCTCGGCGTAGCTCACGCCGGATCAGGATACTGAGCGGGCGTTCAGGCGCTAGATTGGATCTCCGTTCCGCGAGAGGCCGACTTCATGGGTTGTTCCCAGCCGGAACCCGGGCTCAGTACGGCTCCCGCCGGGGGCACTTGGTGACATTCCAGAAGTTGCGGATGCCGGTCAGTTCACCCCCGTAGGTGTATGTCTCCTGGCCGGGCTGGGGGCAGAGGCAGCTTTCGAAGCCCACCTGCATCGTGCGCGTGTCGTCGCTCCAGTGGGGCGCGTACCACTGCAAGGTCCCATTCCAGCTGCTCTCGCGTCCCGGACTCCTGGGCGGCTTCCGCCTCTTCCTTCGGCTCCACGCCACCACATCCGCTCAAGGCCCCCAGCACCAGTAGCGTTCCCATGACACGCATCCGCATGCATCCCTCCATGACTGGACTCTCCGGTCAGGACAGACATGCAAGGTTAGCCATAAACAATGGAAAATTAAACCCAGCCCCTGCCACCATCATTTGCCGCCAGGAAAGGGGACCACGTGGCGTGAATATCTCTCATGTAAATACCACATCCTTCAGGGTCTGATTTGCGATTGAGGATGGGCAACTTCTCGCAAGGTGGAGGCCTTACCCCAGCCGCAGCCACGCCATGACACCGCTTTCGAAGACCCTGCTCGCCGCCGCAAGCCTGTTCCTGCTGCCGCTGTCCGCGAGCGCCCTGCCGCCCGACTGTGCCGTGCAGTGTAAGCCCACCCGGTCCTGTAGCCTGCTCTGCACCGACGGCAGCATGGTCACCACCTGCGGCGAATACGGCCCCTGCGCGGCCGCGCTTCCGGGCGAGCCGCCCTCCGAGCCGCAGGCGTCCGCGCAGCAGCCCGCGTCGGCCCAGGCCGATGACACAGACCTCGTCTGCCGCGCGCCCGTCGAGCAGGCCCAGGGCTGGTTCTACAGCTGTAGAACCAGCAGCAATGCCGGTCAGTTACGGAGAGGGGTGCTACGCCCACTTCTCGTCATGGCAGTGCATCCTCATCGTCATGACTCGTGGGCAGCGCTTCTCGTTCCCGCGGCGCCAAGGCTGACGACCACTCCCGCTGCCCCCCGGTCAGGTCTGCCGGGTGTCCTGACGGGGCGCGGCGAACTTCTCGCCGAAGGATATTTCGGACGAGGGTTCGATTCCCTCCGCCTCCATGCGGCGTCACCCGGACTTGCGGCCTGCCATTGGAACATGGGCTCGGGCCTCACCCTCCCCTGCCCCTTCGCCTTCAGCTGACACGGGGGTGGGCAGTGCGCCGCGCATGGAGGGCACCTCGAAGAGCGGCATGCCGTCTGGCCTGTGGGGGAAGTACAGGCGCTTGCCGGCCACGCTGAAGCGCTCGGCGGCCTCATGGATCTCGTACTCCTTGATGAGTTCGAACACGAGGTCGAGGATGAGCCCATCGCTCATCTCCGAGCAGAGGGGCAGCGCGATGCTGTAGTTCTCGAAGGGTTTTCCCGTCGTGCTGTCTGGGAGGATCGCGGAGATCTGCATCCGCGCCACTCCCTTGGGATCAATGAAGCTGATCACCTTCCAGTCCCGGTACGAAACCCCGGCGACCAGTTGCTGGATCCGCTCCAACTCCTCCGGAGTCATGCCCACCATTGGATGACTGCGTTTGCAGCTGGTGATGTGCTCAGCCATCGCCCCGCGCCATCCAGAAACGAGGCGAGTCATGGGTGAACTCATTTAGGAGGCTCCTCGCTGCTCCGTACCCGCTGAACCCGCGTCGTCTTCCTTAACAGGGGCCGAGGGGGACAGACTGGACGGTGCGCGACGCATGGCGGGTACCTCGAAGAGCGGCACGCCGTCGGGTTGATGAGGGTGGAACAGGCGTTTGCCCGCCACGCTGAAGCGCTCGGCCGCCTCGTGAAGCTCGAACTCCTTGATGAGCTCGAACACGAGGTCAAGAATGAACCCGTCGCTCATCTGCGGGCAGAGAGGGAGCGGTCTGCCCCGGTTCTCTATCGGGTTCCCAGTCTCCGTATCCGGAACCATCGTACACACTTGCATGTTCGCCACGTTGTAGCGATTGACGTTCACCACGAGCGTCCAGTCCCGGTACGAAACCTGGGCGAGCAATCGCCGCACCTGCTCCAGCTCAGCGTCTTGCATGCCCATCACGGGATGACTCCGGCCACAGCTTGCCCTGTGCTCGGTGAGCAACTCGCGCCATCCGCCCAAAAGGCGAATCGTGGGTGAACTCATATGCGGGGTCCTCCCTGACAGCTGAGCCCAAATGGCTCACACCGGGAACATAGTATGGCACGGATCCGCACTCATTCGTTTTGCCAGCCTCAAGGCTTTGACAGGCAAGAAACCACTCACTTGCTTGTCCTGGAAAACTTGTGTAGATAGGCTTTTACGATGGCGGCCCCGCCGTCGGAAGAAGGACCAACCTCGTCGTCCCCAGGAGTTGCTCATGGAAATCAAGAAGCCGACCAATCTGGACGAAGTGCAAATCAACGAGGCGGAGCTGGACGAGGTTGTGGGCGGTGCGGCCGACGTGCTCGACATGCAGCAGCTTGAGGTTGTGAAGGGCGATGACGGTTGTCTGTCCTGGAACAGCTGCTCCTCGTACACCAGCAACTGACGCATGGCGCCCTCCATTCGTGTCACGCTTCTTCCTGCAGCGTGACTCGGATCACACCGAGGCCAGGCTGGCAATGACATGCCAGTCTGGCCTTTCGTTTTTCTGGCAAGACCGGTGTCCCCCGGTGCAGCGATAGCGTGGGTTCATACGCCCTGCCATAATGGTGGCGCCGGTCCTCCCAACCCCATCTCGCGGCGAGCGCCCCATGGCACAACACGCGTCCTTCTTCTATGCCCTCCTCAACCGTGAGTACTTTGAGAGCCTGGATCGCTACGAGCCGAGCACTCAATACATCGAGATTGCCCAGCGCCATGTGGGCTTCTCGTGGGAGATGAAGCGCGGGGGCTATTGGACGCGATTCCAGCCCAAGGACACTCAACGCCGCAAGCAGGGCTGGAAGATCCACCTCTCCGCGTCGGAACACACCGCGGAGCAGGTGCTGGAGTGCGCGCTGCCGGTGCTCGTGGCGTCCCAGGTCGCGTTCAAGTTCTGTTCCGACCCGTACATCCTGAGGATGTCGCTCAACAAGAACGCCCCAAGGACCGGCGCAGGAAAGTTCGTCACCGTCTACCCGCGCAGTGACGAGGACTTCAGGATGCAGTGCGCCCAACTCCACGAGGCGTTGGGCGATCTCTGGGGGCCTTACCTGCTGACGGATCGTCCCTACAAGGACAGCAAGGTGATCTATTACCGCTACGGCGGACACCTGCCCATGGAGCAGACAGACGGCGAGGGAATCCGCCGGCCGATGATCGAGGCTCCGGATGGAAGCTGGGTCGAGGATCCGCGCGTGCCTGTCTTCAGGGTTCCGCCCTGGGTCAAGAGCCCCTTCCCCTCCTCCAAGCCCGCCGCCACCGAACCGCCCGCAGCCCCGCGCGCCCCGGCCCCGAAGAGCGGGGGCAAGTTGCTGAAGGACCGATACCGTATCGGGGAGGCCCTCAAGTTCAATGCCCCCGGAGGCATCTACGAGGCGATGGATGTGCAGACGGGGCAGCCGGTGATCATCCGGGAGGCCCGCCACATCCGGCACCCGGACCCCGCACAGGATTACGACATCCAGTTGCTCGAGAAGGAGGCCCGGATCCTCAAGCGGCTGGAGCACACCGGCTACACACCCCGCTTCATCGACTTCTTCCAGCAGTGGGAGCACCGGTTCCTCGTCCAGGAGAAGCTGGATGCGGACTCCCTGTGGGGGCACGCCATGGGGTACGGCGTTGCAGCCGCAGACCAGAGCGTGTCTCTCTTCTTCACGCACCTGCGCGAGACGGTGCTGAAGATCACGCACGGATTGAAAGCGCTTCACGCGAACAACGTCGTCGTGAGGGATCTCACCCGCAAGAACATCATGGTCACCCGGGATGACCAGGTGAAGTTCATCGATCTCGAGTTCGCCTTCGAGCTGGACCGCGAGGAGCCGCACACCCTCAGTTGGACCGACGGACACAGCTCGCCCCAGCAGCGCCGCGGCGACCGCCCCACCCCCGCAGATGATTTCTATTCGTTGGGCGCCATCATCCTGGATCAGATCACCTTCACCGCGCCGGGCCTGGACCTCAACCGCGAGGGAATCCTCCGCTCGTTCCGCCAGCGGTTCGACGACTATGGCCTGCCCATGGAGGTGTACGATATCGTGCTCGGCCTGCTGGAGGTGGATCCTGCCCGCCGTTGGGACTTGGATCGTGTCATCTCCGCCTTCAATGCCATCCCCGTGCCGCAGCACGAGAAGCTCCTGGACGTTTGGGGAGAGAAGATCACGGACCTGCCGCCGCCACCCAGCGCCCTGCTGGGTGCCATTGAGCAGACCCTGTCGGGAATCAGCCGCTTCATCCTCGCCAAGGCGGACCCCTCGCGGGACGACCGGCTGTGGCCCACGCAGCCGGAGGTCTTCAGCCGCAACCCGCTCAACCTGGACTACGGCGCCGCCGGCACGGCCTACTTCCTCCACCGCCAGAATGGCGGCCTTCCCAGGGAGACGGTCGACTGGCTGTTGAAGCACCTGGATGGGTATGACTGTCCACCCGGGCTGATGAGCGGCTTGTCGGGCGTCGCGCTCGTCCTGCATGAGATTGGAGAACACCAGGCGGCGCGCAACGCAATGGAGACAGCAGCGCGGTCACCGCTGAACCATCAGGCGCATGACCTCTTCTGGGGAGACGCGGGCTGGGGGCTGGCCAACCTCCACTTCTGGCACCGCACCGGTGAAAGCCAGTACCTGATGCGGGCCTGCGAGGCGGGTGAGTACCTGCTGCGGACGAAGAAGGAGTCCGACAAGGGCGCCTCCTGGGACTACAAAGGCGAGACACGCCTGGGCCTGGGACACGGCCAGTCAGGGGTGGCGCTCTTTCTCACCTACCTAGCCATGGCCCGGCCCGGGGAGGGCTTCCTGGAGACGGCGATCAAGGCTCTCGACTTCGAGCTCTCCGAGGCCCAGTCCCTGTTTGGCAAGCTGTTGTGGTACCCCCGGGTGGGCGCGAGGGCCGGTGAGCCAAAATCTCCCAGCATGCGGCATGGCACGGCCGGTGTGGGCACCGCGCTCCTCAGGGCATACGTGGCCACGGGTGAGCCCCGGCTTCGGAAGCTCGCCGAGTGGTGCGCGGCCACCGTGGGCAGTCGGCACACGAACAAGCTGTGGCTCAGCTATGGGTTGTCCGGGTTTGGAGAGTACCAACTGGACATGTACCGCCTGTTGGGAGACCGGCAGTACCTCAACCGCGCCTTCTACATGGCGGAGGCGATCCTGCCGCATCGGATTGACAAGGAAGAGGGCATTGCCTTCGCGGCCGACGAACTCTTCCGGATCAGCTGTGACCTGGGCGCGGGCTCGGCGGGGATTGGCCTGTTCCTGCACCGGCTGCTGCGTCCGGAGCAACCTCGCTTCCTGATGCTCGACGAGCTGCTTCCGGGGAGGGGGGCCGCGACGACGGCCTGAGCCACGGCGGCCAGGCTCCGCTCAACCGGCTTGCGAGAGAGGCTCCTGTTGTTCCACCTGCGCGGCGATGAGCTGGGCGTAGACCCCGCCACGTTGGAGCAATTCCTCGTGGCGGCCCTGCTCCACCATACGCCCAGCGTCCATCACGACAACAAGGTCCGCGTTGCGGATGGTGCTCAACCGGTGGGCGATGACGATGCGCGTGCAGCGGATGCCCGCCAGCGCCTTCTGCACTTGGCCTTCGGTGATGGCGTCCAGCGCACTGGTGGCCTCGTCGAGCAGCAGCACCTTGGGGAGGTGCACCAGGGCGCGCGCCAGGGCCAGCCGTTGACGCTGGCCGCCGGACAGGGACAGGCCCCGGTCCACCATCATCGTTTCGTACTTCATGGGCATGGCGATGATGTCGTCGTGGATGTGGGCCAGCTTGGCGGCGGCTTCAACGCGAGACATGGGCAGGTCCGGATTGCCCAGGGTGATGTTGTCACGCAGGGAAGAGGTGAAGAAGCTGGCATCCTGCAGAACCACGCCCAGCTGCGAACGCACGCAGCGCAGGTCGAGGTGGCTCAGGTCCATGTCGTCATACAGCACCCGTCCGGAGGTGGGCAGGTAGAGCCCCAGCAGCAGACTGGCCAGGGTGGACTTGCCCGCGCCGGAACGGCCGACAATGGCAACCATCTGGCCAGGCACGATGCGCAAGGACACGTCCTGGATGACCGGTGGTAGGGTCGCCGCGTACTGGAAGGTGACCTTGTCCAGCTCGATGGCCCCCTTGATTTCAGGTGTAGGCAGCAACTTGTCCCGGGACTGCTCAAGCGGCGCGTCCAGCACTTCGTTGATGCGCTCCAAGTAGCTGCTGAGCAGCTGGAACTGGCCCGACGCGGTGATGAGGTTGGACACGGGCATCAGCGTGGCGGCCGCTAGGGCATTGACGCTCAACATCTCACCCAGCGTCAGGCTCCCCTTAAGGACCTGATAGGCGCCCAGGCTGAGCAATAGCAGCGGAGAGGCCAGCTTCAGGGCGCTCATCAGCGCTTCCAGCACCAGGTTCACCCGGCCCCGGGCCAGGGTCACGTTCTGGATGTCGACGAACAGGTGCGAATAGGTCTCCACCGCGCGCTTCTCCGCGCCGAAGGACTTGAGCGTCTGCATGCCCGTGAGCATGGAGACTTGGTAGCTCTGGTTCCGGGCCTCCAGCTCCAGGTTCTGTGACAGCAGGCTGCGGCGGCGATCCCGGGTGATCTGGAAGGAGATCACCTGCAGGATGCCCAGCGCCACCACCACCGTTCCAATCAAGGGGCTGGAGAGCATCAGCAGACCGACCAGCAGCACCACCATGGTGCCATCCAGGAGCGTGGATATGGCCGCGCCAGAGAGGATCTCCCGCACCTGGCTCTGCGTGGTCATACGCGTCAGCAGATCGCCCGAGGGGCGGAGCTGGAAGAAGGAGAAGGGCAGGTCCACCAAGTGATCCAGGAAGCCCAGCGTCATGTTCGCGTCAATGCGGGCGCGCATCTCCATCAGCAGATGCCCCCGCAGCAGCGTGGACACCCAGTGGAAGAGCACGATCATGCCCAGCGATAGGGCCAGCACCGCTAGCAGGTGGTAGTCCCCACGGGGCACCACGCGATCCACCACCATGCCCGTGAGCACGGGCACGGCGAGCGCGAACAGCTGCAACGCCGCCGAAACCACGACGATGCGTCCCAGCGTGTCCGACTGGCGCATCAGCGGCAGCACGTAGCGGAAGCTCCCGGCGCGTGGAGCCGCCAACTTCTGGAAGTCCTCGCTGGGCTCGAACAGGAGCGCCACGCCGGTGAAGTGCCGGCTGAAGCCCTCCATGGAAACAAGCTGCGGTCCGTGGGCTGGATCCACGATCTGCACCTGATCACCGACCAGGCGCTCGAAGACGACATAGTGGTTGAAGTCCCAGTGGAGCACGGAGGCCGGTTGCAGGAAGGGCAGCCGGTTCAGGTCGATGGAGATGGCGCGCCCGCGAAGTCCCAACTTGCGGCCCGCATCGAGCAGGACGCGGGCAGAGAGGCCGTCACGGCTGCTGCCCGTCACTTGGCGCACCTCGTCCAGGGTGCTCTGCCGGCCGTGGTACCCCAACACCATGGCCAGGCACGCAGCACCGCAGTCCGTGGCGGCAAGCTGGCGCACCTCCGGCATCTTCCGCCGCCGGTGCTGGAGCCGCTGCAGCGCCGGGAAGCGCTCCACCACCCCGCCCAGGGTGGGCTTGCCGGGCTTCGGATCAGTCGTCATTGGGGAAAAGCACCTTGAGCCCTGGAATCATGGCCACGAAGATCGCCTCGGAGCGGACGGCCACCTGGGCCCTTGCGGGCATGCCTTCGAAGTATTCGAACCGCCGTCCCCGGATGGAGAAGGAGCGTGAGGGAATGGGGGCACGCACCAGGACGACAGGGCCCTTGGGGTCTTCCATCGTATCCGCCAGGTCCGGGCTCAGGTAGCGCTTGAGTTCCCCAGGACCGATGAGCTGCTCGCCAACGGACTCGATGACCAGCTCGCGGTACTCGTACTGGAAACCCTCCAACTCCACGCGCAGGGGCATGCCCGGGCGGAGGAAGGGACGGTAGTAGCCAGGAAGGATGGCCAGCAGGTAGGCGGGAGCATCATTCTCAACGATGGAGGCCACCAGCGTGCCCACCGCCAGGTACTGGCCCGGGTGGATGCGCACATCCCCCACGAAGCCCTCAAGGGGGGCCACCAGGGAGCGGGCCTTGAGGCGGGCCTGGGCCTGCTCACGCTCCGCCCTGAGCGCGGTGAGCGCCTGGAGCGCTCCCTGATCCGTCAGGTCCCGCATGTAGCGCAGCAGCAGCAGCTCCATCTGATGCTCGATGCGGGCCAGCTCGGCGTCCTCCTCTTCGGACTGGAGGGTCACCAGGACCTGCCCCGCAGCGACGCGCTGCCCGGGCTGGATCTCGACCGTGGCCACCACACCGGCGCTTTGCGCCGTCACATCCCGGCGCTGCTCCACCCTCACCAGCGCGGGCCCGACGGCGTACTCGGACACGGTGCCCACGACGCACATGAGCAGTCCCACCCCTAGGATGAGGGCCAGCCACCAGAAGGTCCAACGCGTCCAGTCTGGCGCCAGTCGCAGCACATCGCCGTCCTGTTGGCGGTGCATCTGGTGGTAGTCCACGGCCTCCTTGCGGAATATGGATGGCTTGCCTTCCACGTGCCTATGGCCCCACGGTCAGTGAAGGTTTGTCGGAGGCCGCGCTCACGCGAACCTCGGTACCGGCGGGAACCGCGTGGCCCTCCGCCACATCCAGGTTGGCCAGCGCGAAGACCATGAGAGTGCTGACATCCACCTGGGGCGCCAGCTGCGTCACCTGGCCGGTCAGCTTCAGATCCCGCCCCGCCACCGACACCGCCTGCCCGACGCTCACGGAGCGCATCTCCTCGGCGGGAATGGCGAAGCGCACCTGGGGCTTGCCCTGCCGCATCAGGTGGAGGACGGGCAGGCCTGCCCGCGCCAGCGCTCCGGGGTGCACGAAGCGTCCGGCCACCACCCCATCGAACGGAGCTCGCAGCGAGGCCTCCGCGACCTGCTGCTGCAGCTGGCTTACGCGCACCTCCTGCTCCTGCACTTTCGACCGCGCCACCAGCAGCTTCGCTTCGGCCATGCTCTGCTCATAGCGCGCGGCGGAGAGCTCCTCCTCGGAGATGGCTCCCAGCTTCAGCTGTTCGGGAGCGTCCCTGCGCTTCAGCCGTTCGCGGGCCTGGCCCACAGAGAGCGAGGCCAGGTCCAGCTCCGCCTTGTTGGAGAGCAACACGGCGTCGGCCATGGCCAGGTCTTCCTTCAGGCTGCGCGCATCCAGCGTCACCAGCACTTCTCCATGGCGCACCATGCTCCCCACCTGCACCCTCACGCTTTCGACACGCCCCTCCAGGCGCGGCGCCACATCCAATGACTCCTCGGCGATAACGACGCCAAGCCAGCCTTTGTGGGTTCCTCGCGAGCGGGGCGAGGCGGCCGCAAAAGACGCTCCCTGAAATGCCTCTTTTCGCTTGTCCAACTGAGGCGGCTGGCGCAAAGCCGCCATGGCTCCGACGAGGGCCAGGATCCCCAGGATGAGGCCTGCGATGAACTTCCGTGATGCCATTGTGCCCACTATATCCCAGAGGCCTGGGACACGCCCACTTCAGGGCCCGCGCGAATGGACCTGCCCCGCCCACGTTTGATTTTCGTTGGATGCGGTCAGGAAGCGGCGGCGGAAGGAATTGTCTCTCCTCAGGTGGCCCGCTTCAGGCTTTGATCCGTCATTGGATTCCGGGCGACCATGCACCGGGCTGTCTTCGTCTCCCGACATCATCATCACCTGCGGCGACATCGGCGTCTGCATCGGCGCCTCGCCGGTCGCCCCGTCCGAGCCGCAGGCCTCCGCGCAGCCCGCGCCCGCCCAGGCCGATGAGGATGCGTCGGAGGCCGTCTGCCGCGAGCCCGAGGCCCGGGGTTAGCCACTCGCCGCCATCCGTTGTTCTTCCTGGGGCGAGGTGCGCTCCACCTCCTCCAGGAAGTCTCCCAGCGCGACGTTGACCGCCTGGGGCTGCTCCAGGATGCACATGTGCCCGCCGCAGGGCAGCCGCTTGAGCCGCGCGCCCCGGATGCGCTGGTGCAGCCGCTCCGCCACCGCCGGCAACGTCACCGCGTCCTCGTCCCCCACCAGCACCAGCGTGGGCGTCATGATGCGGTGCAGCTCCCCCTCCACGCTGCGGCGGTGGATGACTCCCTGCATCGCCCGCCACACCGCGCGCGGGTTCGCCGCCAGCTGACGGCGCAACAACGCGCGCTCCGCGGCCCGCTCCGGATCGCGCATGAACGTGCGCCCGAAGTAGAGCGACATGATCCGGTCCACCACCGGCCTCAGGCCCAGCCAGTGCGTGAGCGTCGTCAGCACCCGGTAGCGCGCCAGCGTCAGCGGCAGCTCCGCCGCGGCGGATGAATCCAGGAGCGCCAGCGAGCGCAGAAGCTCCGGGTGCCGCGCGGCCACCCGCAGGCCCACGAAGCCTCCCATGGACTGGCCCACGAAGTGGCACGGCGCCAGGCCCAGCGCCTGGATGACCGCGACCGCGTCCTCGTACACGGTCCGCAGGTCGATGACCGAGTCGCCAGGCGGGGGCTCGCTCAGTCCCTGGCCCCGGTGGTCGTACACGATGCAGCGGTAGTGGCCCCTCAGGGCCTCCACCTGCCTGTGGAACAGGCGGGAGTCCCAGAGCAGCCCGTGGCTGAAGAGCACCGGCTCCCCACTTCCCCCGGTGTCCTCGTAGTACAGTCGAGCACCACGGATGGACAGGTATGGCATCTGCTTTTCCCCTGGCTCGGGCCCCCTTAGGACCTTGCCCGGAACCCACCCTCCTTCCGGATTGATTCCTGATGCCCGGCTGCCCGGTTTGACAGGGGGCCGAAGCGGCTGCCAAACAAGGACCCCATGGACCCCACCGCCTGGCAGCTCTGGTTGATCGCCGCCATCGTCCTGGGGACGATGGAGATCAAGCTCTCCGGCTTCGTGACGCTCTGGTTCGCCGTGGGCGCGCTGATGGCGTCCCTGATGGCCGGGGCGGGACTGGGCATCAACAGCCAGCTCTTCGTCTTCACCCTGGTGTCCGCGGTCCTCTTCGGCGCGTCCCGCACCCTCTTCAAGAATGTTTTCATGCGGGACGCCGTGCATTTGAAGACCGGCGTCGAAGCGATGCTGGGCCAGGAGGCCGTGGTGACGGAGGCGCTGGCGGAGGGGCACGGGGGCACCGTGCGCATCAACGGCGAGCTGTGGATGGCGCGCTCCCTGTCCGGGCCCCTGCCCGAGGGCGAGCGCGTCACCGTGGAGCAGATTGAAGGCCTCAAGTTGTGGGTGCGGCGCCCGTCGGCGTCCCACGAAGTCGCGCTGCAACCGGCGCGTCAGAAGAAGAAGGAGAACGAAGGATGGGACTGACCATTGTACTGCTCTTCCTGGCCGCCGCCGTGGTGTTCGGGATCGTCACCGGTGTGCGCATCGTTCCCCAGGCCAAGGTGATGGTCGTGGAGCGGCTGGGGAAGTTCCACCGCGTGGCCTCCAGCGGCCTCAACATCCTCATCCCCTTCATGGACAGCCCGCGCGCCATGGAGATGCGCGCCGGCAACCGCTTCACGCGCAACACGCTGGTGGACCTGCGCGAGCAGGTCATGGGCTTCGAGACCGTCCAGGTCATCACCCATGACAACGTCAACATGGAGGTCGGCTCGGTCATCTACTACCAGATCGTCGACCCCGGCCGGGCGCTCTACCAGGTGGAGAACCTGGCGCTCGCCATCGAGCAGCTCACCATGACGAACCTGCGCAACGTCATGGGCGGCCTCACGCTGGATCAGACGCTGACCAGCCGCGAGACGGTCAACACCAAGCTGCGCATGGTGCTGGACGAGGCCACGGAGAAGTGGGGCGTGAAGGTCACCCGCGTGGAGCTGCGCGAGATTGAACCGCCCCAGGCCATCAAGGCCGCCATGGCCAAGCAGATGACCGCCGAGCGCGAGCGCCGCGCGGAGGTCACCAAGGCGGAAGGCGACAAGGCCGCCGCCATCCTCCAGGCGGAAGGCGAGAAGATCTCCCGCATCCTGCGCGCGGAAGCCGAGCGCGACGCGGAGATCGCCCGCGCGGAAGGCCACAAGCGCGCCGTGATGCTGGAGGCCGAGGGCAAGGCCGAGGCCACGCGCCTCACCTTCGAGGCCATCCACACCGGCCGCGCCACGCCGGAGGTGCTCGCGCTGCGCTACCTGGAGACCCTCCAGGAACTGGGCAAGGGCGACAACAAGATGTTCGTCCCCTACGAGGCCACCACCGCGCTGGGCTCCATCGCCATGCTGAAGGAGGTGTTCGCCAACGACGCCCCGGCCGCCCCGGAAGCGCCCCGTC
>NZ_RAWE01000237.1 GCF_003611695.1 Corallococcus carmarthensis
CGTCTCCCCCTCATGTGATGTCCGCGCGACGACTCAGCGCACCTCCCAGCCCTCCGTGCCGCGGACGTAGTGCTTGCCCGTGGGCAGCTCGCCGTAGAACAGCGCGTCCTTCACGCCCACCACGGTCTTGCCGTCGAAGAGACCCACCTCACCCTTGGTGGGGAAGGTGATGCCCAACGAGGCCGCGGTGAGCCGCACCGTCTGGCCCGGAGCCACGGTCATGTTGCCCAACACCGCGCCCGTGGGGGCCTTCACCACCGTGGGCGCGTACTCACCGCCCGCCAGGCTCACCCGCAGGTTCGTCGTCAGCGTCATGCCCTGGAGCGACACCGCCTGCGTGCCGTGGTTGCCCACCTCCACCCAGCCCTCGCGAGGGTCGAACGCCTCCAGCACCAGCGTGGACTGCTGCGCCTTCAGCCGCTTCACCTCCGCCATCACGAACTCGCGGCGCACCTTCACGAAGCGCTTCATGAACGCCTTGCCCGCGCTGAACTTCGCGTAGTCCATGTACGGGTCGGCCTGCATGGACGCGTCAATCAGCGCATGGAGCTGGTCGATGTACGGGTCCATCACCTTCGACGTGAAGAGCTCATCCAGCGCCTTGTCCAGCCGCGCCTCCAGCCGGGTGCGCAGCACGGGGTTCATCACCACGCGCGTGCCCAGGTTGGAGAACACCGGCAGGTAGCCCGGGTAGCTTCCCTGCTCCAGCTTGCGCTGCTGGTACATCTTCTCCACCCAGCCATCCAGCAGCGTGAAGTTGAACAGCGGGTGCTTCATGCTGTTCGTGGAGGTGGACATGTCCTCCACCGTGTTCGTGTACCACCAGCGCGCATCCACGTTGTTCAGGTCCCAGGGCACGTAGCGCCAGCGCCCGGTGAGCTTGTCGCGCATGAAGTAGCTCTCGGAGTCCTCCACGTAGTTGTTGGACATCAGCGCGTCCAACACCATGGAGCGCACGTAGGACTCCACTTCCAGGTTCTTCTCCAGCGCGGCCACCAGCTGCGGCTCCGGCGTGTGGTTGATGACGTCCAGCACCGCCCACAGCGCGTCGTTGGGCTCGCTCTCGTTCGTCTTCTTCACCCAGTCGCCCTGGTAGGGCACCTTCCACGTCTTGAACTCCGTGTCCTTCCAGCCCGCGCGGTAGATGGACGCATCGTCGTCCGGGAACTGCCTCGCCTTGACGAAGGCCTTGTTGACCTGCTCCACCTCCAGGAACACGCCCTCGTACTGGCCATTCACGCTGAGCCGCACGAAGGTCGCCTTCGACGCCGGCACCCGCATCGCCGCCAGCAGGTCGTAGGCGATCTTCTCCGCGATCATCGACGCGTCGGCGTACTCGGCCACGAGGTTGAGCGACGTGCGGCCCTCGAACTTGTCCTTGTCCGCGAAGCTGACGTTCCAGCTCTTCTTGTCGAAGAAGCGCGCGGAGGCCCCGCGCAACCGCACCTTCACGGGGAAGGTCTTGCCGCTCGCCTGGAACGTCGCGTCCTGCTCCTCCGTCCACGGGTCCGTGTTGAACTTCTCCATCGCCTCCGGAGGGATGATCAGCACGTACTCCGGCAGGGTGGTCTGGACCTTCGGCAGCGTGAACGGCCGCTCCACCTCCGGCTGCGGATCCGTTCCGGCGTCCGAGCTTCCGCCATCCACGGGGCCCGTCGTGCCCGAGTCCACGGAGCCGCCGTCGGAAGCCCCGGCATCCAGGGTGCCCGAGTCCACGGAGCCCGCGTCAGGCACTCCGGCGTCCTGGCCGCCAGGGTCCGTGATGCCGGGATCCGTCACGGACGGCGATGGGTCATCGGGATTCGACGTTCCGGCACCGCAAGCGGCCAGCAACATCGACAGGCTGATCAGAAGTCGTAGGCGCATCATCGTCCGACCTCTGAGCAAGCCCCATGCCTCCCTGCCAGGAAGCCGGAGGGGACCCTCCGCCGCCTGCGTGGAAGTCCACACGGGTGACGCAAGGGCGGTGGATCACCCAGTGAATGGAAAACTCTTTCCCTCCCCGGAATGCTCGCCTGCCCTCCCCGGGCGGCCCTGACGGACCGCGTGAAGGGCCCGCCCGAGCCTGCCCGCCTGCTCTTCGGAACAGGGGGCAGCCGGCGTCATCGCCCCCGGGGTGGGCAGCCGGGCGTCGGCCGTTGGAAGCCGTCCTATGCACGGACGCGACCGGCGGACCTAGCTTCCTGGAAGCAGGCTGGAGGACGGCCCGAGTCCGTCAAGGGAGTGACGATGGAGTCCTGGAACCAGACCTCGACCGATGCCGTGCGCA
The DNA here is from genome assembly GCF_003611695.1 of Corallococcus carmarthensis. Classification (GTDB taxonomy): domain Bacteria; phylum Myxococcota; class Myxococcia; order Myxococcales; family Myxococcaceae; genus Corallococcus; species Corallococcus carmarthensis. The sequence continues at coordinate 2,270 of NZ_RAWE01000237.1, forward strand.
CCCACGCGCCATCCACGGTGAACCGGCGCATCGACGCCCACGTGGAGTCGTGTGTCCGTTGCATGGCGGAGCGGGCGGACCGCGCGGAGATGAGTCAGTACCTCGACAAGCTGGAGCACGAGTGGGACGTGCACCGGGCCTTGGCGGTGGGCGGCTCCGCGCTGGCGCTGGCAGGCCTGCTCCTGGGCCGCAGGTCCGGCCACGGCTGGCGCCTGCTCAGCGGCGTCACCCTGGGCCTGCTCCTCCAGCAGGGCATCACCGGCTTCGGGCCCCTGTCCGTGCTGGTGCGCGGACTGGGCATCCGCACCCGCCGGGAGATTGACCTGGAGAAGTTCGCCATCAAGGCCCTGCGCGGGGACTTCGAGCGCATCCCCAGTGACGGGGGACCGCTGGCTCGCGCCAACGCCGCCCTCGTCGCCGCGCAGTCCTGAAGGGAGCGCGCCTCCCGTGGATGCGGGAAGCGCGCCCCTCTTGCTTCAGTGCACCATGGGCGTCGTGTAGCCGCCGCCCAGCGCGGGCATCAGGGCCGGGCCCGGAGTGCTGGACCCCGGCCTGCGGTCACCCTTGGTGTCGAAGAAGCCGTTGAGGCCGGCGACGCCGATGGAGAAGTTCGTCACCCAGCCCTCGTCGGGCTTGCCCGCGGCCGCATTGATGTCGAAGGGCTTCGCGAAGTGCAGGCGCAACAGCAGGGGCCCCAGCGACAGGTTGAAGCCGACGACGGCGTTGAGCACGCGGTGGTCCCAGAGGTCCCTCGCGCCGTCGCCCACGCCGCCCATGTCCACCGCGGCGATGGCCTCCAGGTCGCTCAGGAAGGCCACCCGGATGATGTCGTTGAGGGGCAACTGCGCCTCCAGCGTGGAGTAGACGAAGTGCTGGCCCAGCAGCCACCGCTCGTCGCCGAAGTTCACGCCGCGCAGGGTGTCGAAGCTGGACAGGTAGTAGGAGCGCGCGTAGCGGCCGCCCACCGTGGTGCCCGCGCCCAGGCGCGCGAAGAAGTTGGTGCGGCCGTAGATGGGGAAGTACCGCTCCGCGTCCAGGCGCAGGTTGCCGTACGCCTGCCCGTCGAAGGGCTGCACGCCAGCAGTGGCCTCCAGCAGCACGGAGCTGCCCGCGAGCGGCCCCGTCGCATAGTGATACTTGATGCTGTCGTAGCCGACGCGCCCGCTCACCTCCGTCTGGAAGCGGATGTGCTGGTTGTCCGCGCGCCACGCGGACAGCAGCTCCGTGTTCGACTCGTTGCGCTCCGGGAACGCCAGGTAGAACTCGCTGAAGTCATCCAGGAAGTACTTCGTGCCGCCGATGCTCAGGTCTCCCTGGAGGTAGAAGAAGGTGCTGAGCGGGTAGCGCAGGCTGCCCAACGCGCCGAAGTAGCGCTCCGATGACACGAAGAACGGGCGCTGGTCCGCGGGCAGGTTGTCGAACGTCTTGTCGACGCGGAAGCGCAGCGACTGGAACAGACCGCCGCCCCACGTCGCGCGCTTCTCGTCGTTGACGTAGAGCAGCAGGCCGTCCGTCAACTCGAAGGAGCCGTAGACCGCCAGCGTGAGGACCACCTGGTGGTCGCGCAGCCGGTCCGACGCGGACGCGAACACCTGGCCCACGAAGCCGCCGCCGCCCGCGCCCGCGAAGCCGAAGATGGGCCCCAGCTCGATGTTCTCCCGCGTGAAGGGCCGGTAGGGCTGCGCGTCGGTGAGCGGCCGGAGCGCGAGCGGGGAGGGCGGATCCGCCAGCGGCTCCTTCGCGCTCTCCAGCGACAGCATGCGCGGCGGACGCAGCAGGGACGGCTTCCGCTCACCGCTCATGTGGAAGAGCATCCACAGGCCGCCGTCGGGACCGGGGCTCGGCTCGAAGACGCCCGTCGTCAGGTCGGTGCGCCGCACGATGCGGCCGTCCGCCAGCCGCTCGTGCAGGTCGGAGCTGCTCTTGTTGAAGGCCACGAAGAACACGCGGCCGTCCGGCAGCGCCAGCGGATCCGCCTCGTCGCGGTCCTCGCTGGTGAGGCGCTCGGCCTGTCCCGCCGGAGCGTCCGGCTTCACGCGGAAGAGGTTGTACTTGCGGTGCGACGTCGCGTCGGACGTGTAGATGATGCCTGACGGGCCCCAGGTGACCTGCCGCTCGGCGAAGACGTCGTCGGTGAGCTTGCGGATCTTCGCGTCCTCCCCCTGCGTCAGGTCCACCAGGTACACGTCGCGCAGGCCCGCGTCGTTGATGCCAATGAACGCGACGTAGCGGCCGTCCGGGGAGAAGGCCGGCGAGTAGATGGCCAGCACGCCCTGCTTGTCGATGCGGTACCGGCGCCGGTCCCCTGTCTCCAGCGTCACGTTGAGGCCCACCTCCGTGCCAATGCCCGTGCGCACGGCCGACCTGCGCACCAGCACGTCCGTGGACCGCTTCTCGGAGGTGTGCACGTAGTCCTGCACGTAGAGCACGTCGCGCCCGGTGCGCTCCGCCACGAACGCGATCTTGTCCTTGGTCAGCGCGAAGTTGCGGCCGGACACCGGGTGCAGGGACTCCACGCCCGGAACGCCATCGCCCGCCACCTTCACCGTCTTGCCCGGCGTGCGCGGATCCGTCAGGTACAGCCGGCTTTCGCCCGTCTCCGGGATGATGGTGCGCAGGGCCAGCACGTTGCCATCCGGACCGCTGGCCATCGCGGTGACGATTCCCGGCGTCTCGCCCAGCGAGTCCAGCGCGGGCGCCGTCTGCGACGACTCCAGGTACGTCTTGAACGCCCGGCGCTTGAGCCAGTTCTCGAACCGCGCGGAGATACGCTTGGGGTCATCTCCCGTCAGCCGCTCCAGCAGCTCCTCGAACTTGAGCGACGGCGAATCGCGCGAGCCGCCCACCAGCCGGGGCGCCTCCTCCAGCAGCCGCTGGGTGATGCCCGCGCCGTACTCGTCCTCCAGGAACGCCACGCGCGCCTGGCCGACCTTGTAGATCCACAGGTAGCCGTACGGCCCGGGGGAGAAGAAGTCGAGGAAGGCATAGCCCTTCATCAGGTCCGGGTTCACCAGCAGGTCCCGCACCATCATCTCCGCCTCGGGGTCCAGGCCGCGCTTGGCGTAGAACTCCGCCAGGCCTTCGATGAACCACAGCGGATAGCCGCCCAGCGGATCCCCGAAGGTCTTGGCCTGCTCGGCCACGGTGCGCACCTTCTGGATGGTGAACTGGTGCGCCAGTTCGTGCGTGCTGACCTCCTCGAAGAGGTGGTGGTCGCCCAGGTACGGCAGCGACAGCTTCAGGTCCTCCGTGGAGGTGACGCCCAGCGTGCCCTCGGAGACCGCGAACACGTTCGTCTGGAGGAACTCCGCGTAGCTGCTGTAGAGGATGTACGGGAACGTCTCCGTGGGGACGTACTTGAACTGCTCCACCAGGTACCGGTACGCCTCCTCGATGATGGGGGCGGCCCGCTCGGCCACCTCGCGCTCGCGCTCGTAGAAGTAGAAGCGCACGCCGCCCGTCTTCGCGCCCAGGTCCTTCGCGTAGGTGTAGTTGAAGCCGCCATCCGAACCGCCCAGCATCAGCGGCGCGCCGGAGAACACCGGGCCGCCGTCCGCGCTGGTGATGCCCGCGACCGTGCCCGCGTCGCCCGCCGTGCCGCCGTCCGCCAGCGCCACCACGCCCGGGGGCGGGAGGCCGCCGTCGGCAAGCCCCAGGACGGTCGGAGGACCGCCTCCGTCCGACGCGCCCATGTCCAGCGCGATGCCGCCCGACTTGGACGGCTGATCCGCCGGGGGGGCCATGGTCACGTTGCCGGAGGGGGTGACCTCCGGGCCACCCGGCGGGGACTGCGTGTCGCCCGTCTGGGGCGACGTGGTGGGCGCGCTCGGGTTGGCGCCGCCCTGCGTGCCGGGGGGCTGATCATGCGCGGTGTGGTCGGCGGGCTTCGCCAGGCCTGTCGAGGCGGGGCCCACGAGGATGTCGACGTGGCGCCACTCGAACTCGTAGCTGTTCACGGGTGTCTTCCCCGCGCGACGGGGAACGACGAAGACCTGGGCCAGCGCGAGCTCCGGCAGGAGCAGGGCCAGTAGCACGGCGATCACGTGCGGACGGGGGTTCAAAAAGCACCTCGGTACGGCGAGGAGACAGGCTGTCAGGGGCCCGGCGGAAGGCTCCCTCTCCCACCGGAAACGCACAAGCGGTCGTTTTGTTTCTTTGCGTTGCGGTGGACTTCCCGGGCCTTCTCCCTCTGCGCGCGCCGGGGGACTTGGCGCGGGTCGGGCTCGCCCGGTATGGAGGAGGGAATGAATCGTTTCCCTCTCGTGGCCGCTACCGCGTTCCTCGCCTTCGGTTGTGGCAAGGACAATTCCGAAAACAAGGCCGAGTGTCAGGTTGAAGCCATCGACCTGACCGGATGTGACAGGTCGACGTTGAGTGCCGTCCAGGGCGAAGGCATCTGGAACGCCAATATCAACTTCGACGACGGCTACACGGGCCCGTCCTCCATCCGCTTCTCCCCCGGAGACCCGCTGCTCGTCGGCCTGTCCATGACGACGAAGCAGGTCACTTCGGACACGTTCTACCTAGCCAGCGACGTGACGGGCACGGATGGCTCGACAGTGCGCTACGCGTTCTCCGGCTGCAAGGCCAACGGGCCGGGCGAGGTGCTGGGCGTGGCGCGCGTGTGCCGCAACGGGACGACGGTGCGCAACGGCACCTTCACCGCCGTGCGCGTGGCGCGGCGCGCGGGGGAAGCCGAGTCCGACCGCGTGGAGCTGCTGGGTCAGGGCGCGCTGCCCCGGGGCGCCGCCAACGGCGTGGTGGTGGCGGGTGGCTACGCCTACGTCATCGCGGGCAGCGAGGGCATGTTCGTCTTCGACGTGAAGGACCCCGCGCACCCGGCGCTGGTGTCCGAGCACAAGATCCCCACGGAGACGTACACCAGCGCGCTCATCAGCGGCACGACGCTCTACCTGGGCACCTACGCGACGGGCATCCGCATCTGCGACCTGGCCGCGAAACCGCAGGCCCCCAGCTGTGACAAGACGGTGCTGGCGGACCTGACGGTGCGCGTGGACGGGATGGCGAAGGCGGGCAACCTGCTCTACGTGGCGTCGCCCCTGCCCAAGTCGGACATCGTCATCCTGGATGTGACCCAGCCGTCCGCGCCGACCCTGGTGGTGCGCTACACGGTGGAGGGCGCCTCGGCCGACCTGAACGAGTACCCCTATGCGCTGGCGGTGCAGGACGACCGGCTGTACGTGAGCAACTGGAGCTACGGCGTGACGGTGACGGACCTCGCGCCGCTGGCGACGACGACGAAGGTGCCCAAGATCCTGGGCCGCTTCGGGGGTCCCTCCACCAGCGCCCTGGCGGTGGGCAAGCTGGGGGATGCCACCGTCGTCTACCAGGGCTCGGACGCGTGGGGCTCCTCGCTCCTGGCGCTGGACGCCACGCACCCGGAGGCCATCGTGCAGCGCGGCGAGCTGCCGCTGCGGCAGGAGGCGACGATGGGCGGCATGGCCCTGTCGGGCACCACGCTCTACGTGGCCAACTACCAGGACGGCCTGCGGGTCTACGACGTGTCCACGCTGGGGACGCCGAAGGCCGCCGGGTACTTCAACACCTGGAACGAGACCGACACGGGCCGGGGGCTGAGCTACTTCGACGGCCTCCAGGGCGTTCACGTCGCGGACGGGCTGGTGTATGGGTGGGATACGGCGCGGGGCCTGCTCATCTTCCGTCACACCCCGTGACGCCAAGGCCGCTTCATGACCCCGTTGAACGGATGTGGCCGCTGCCAGACCCTGCCCGAGACGCCTGACGTACCGGGGCGCCTCTTCCTGTGGCCGCCGCTGGGCCACAGCCTGGGCAAGCTGGTGGCGCACCTGCGTGATTCGGGGGGCACCTACCAGCTGCGCTCCGACGCGCAGTGCATCGTGGTGGGGATGGCGGAGGGCGACCTGCAGAAGCTCTCCGCGCACCTGCCCAACGTGCTGACGGCGGAGGAGGTGCGGGGCACGCGCGCCCTCTTCGTCGCCGGTGACGGCGAGCCGGGCATGGCGGACTTCCCGCGCGTGGACTCACTGCAGCGCCTCACCACGCTGCATCAGTCCGGGTGGCTGGTGGACATGCTGGCGGAGGCGCGGCTCACCACGTTCTTCCAGCCCATCGTCCACGCGCAGGACACCTCCCAGGTCTTCGCGCACGAGGGGCTCCTTCGCGGGCGTGACCGGGACGGCGCGCTGGTGCCGCCGAACCGCTTGTTCGACACGGCCCGCGAGGCGGACCTGTTGTTCCAGCTGGACCTGGCCGCGCGCACCACCGCCATCCGCGAGGCGGTGCGGCACCGGCTGAGCACGCACCTGTTCATCAACTTCACGCCCACGGCCATCTACGACCCGGCCTTCTGCCTGCGCTCCACCGTGGCGGCCATCCGCGAGTCGGGCATCCCGGAGTCGCACGTCGTCTTCGAGATCATCGAATCCGACCGGGCCGCGAACGCCGCGCACCTGCGCGCCATCGTGGACTTCTACCGGGCGGCGGGCTTCAAGGTGGCGCTGGATGACCTGGGCGCGGGCTACTCGTCGCTGAACCTCATCCACCAGCTCAAGCCGGAGTTCATGAAGCTGGACATGGAGCTGGTGCGAGGCGTCCACGCGGACCCCTACAAGGCGTCCATCGTGCAGAAGCTGTTGGAGATCGCCCGTCAGCTCGGAATCCAGACGGTGGCCGAGGGCATCGAGACGGTCGAGGAGCTGTCCTGGGTGCGCCGGCACGGGGTGGACTTCGTGCAGGGCTACCTCATCGCGAGGCCCGCGGACGCGCCAGCCCGGGCCACCCCGCGCATCACGGATTGAGCAGGGCGTTGGACGTGCCTGAACGCTCCAGGCTCGCGGCGCGCGCCAACTGCAGCATGTAGCCCGCGTTCTGCAGGGCGATGCGCGCGGCGTAGGTGTCCCGGCGGCTTGCGGCATCCCGAGCGAGTGCGATCTGCGCACGGATGCGCTCGGACTGGACCACGACCGTGCCCTGTCCGAAGGTCGAGGCGCTCTCGCGCACGACGGAGAAGTCCTCGTCGGCGATGCCCAGGGCGTTGTCCACGTCCAGTTCACCCTGTTCCAGCGCCTGATCCGCCGCGAGCATCCACTGGCCCCCGGACTGGATGCGCGCCAGCCGCTGCTGCCGTGCGCGCTCGGCCTCGTAGGCGCGTTGCTCGTGCGTATCCACCTGCGACTGGACGGACTGGGTGCGCTCGGTGGCCTGCGTGTCGCGGGCTTCCATCTCCTGTTCCAGGTCCGCGACGCGCTGGCGCAGCCGCGTCACTTCCTCGTTGGCCGCGGCGGCGCCCTGCGTCGTCTGGGCCTGCCCCTGCGTCGTCTGGGCGGGCGTGGCTTGAGTCGTCTGATCCACGGGTGCCGCGGCCGGCGTGCCACCCTGAACTGGCGCCGTCGTGCCCGTCGTGGGCGTGGCGGTGGATCCCGAGGGGGCGGATGGCGCAGCGGTCCCCGTCGTACCAGCGGCACCCGAGCCTCCCGTCGCGGCTTCCGGCGTCGCCGGAGGGGTGGTGCCCGGCTCCTGCACCGTCACCCGTGACGAGTCCAGCGGAGGCTGTTCCGTCCCCCCCTGCACGGCGTTTCCCGGAGGCGTCGAGGAGGCCGCGCCCGTGTCGTAGGTGCCACCGAAGCCAGGCGCGTTCGCGTCAGTGGCGCCGGACGTTGGCGAAGTCCCCGCCGCGCCCGCGCCCGTGGCGGCCTGGCCCGTGGTGGTGCCCCCCGCGGTCGGAGCGGTTCCCGCCGCGCCCGCGCCCCCCGTACCTGTCTGGGGTTGCGTCTCCTCCGTCTCCGTCGGCTCGCTGGGAGCGGGCTGCTGCTCGAAGATCGTGGGGACGGGCGGAGGCACGTACGTCTGGGACTGCTGGACCGCGACGTCACCCGAACTGATGGGCACGCTGCCATCGGGCAGCAGCGGCGTCAGCGCGCGATAGTTGCCCTCGGTCGGATCCGTCGGTGACTGGACGACATAACCCTGCGGAGGCCGCGCACCGTCCATGTCGTCCGCGGCCTGCTCATAGGCATCCTGCAGGGCCGCGGCGGCGGGGTCCCTCACGGATGGATCTTCCGGAGGCAACGGCTCCACGTCCTGCGTCTGTCCAAGGCTCAATCCCGCGACGATGGCGATCCAGAAGCGCATGCCCTGAAGATGTCCACGCGCGAACGCTTCCACATCGTCACCAGCGCCCCTCCGCCCGCTGGCCCGCCTGTCGGGCGACCGGGGCTCAAGCCTTCGAGCGCCGGGCCAACACCTCGTCCGCCGCGCGCCGGCCCGTCTCGAGCGCGCCATGCACGGTGCCTTCATTCCCGCCCCAGTGCGTGGCCTCGCCAGCGAAGAAGAGCGTCCGGCCCACGGGCCTGGCGAGCGCTTCGACGGCGTCCATCGCGCCCGAGGGAATGACCGCGTAGCCGCCGCGCGTGTACGGCTCGGCCTGCCAGTCCTGCACGTGCCACGCCTCCAGCTGTTCGTTCAGCTCCCGCACGGGGCGATGGAAGAGCTGCGACAGTCCCTGGAGCGCGCGCCCCAGCACCGCCTTCTCACTCAAGCGCGACAGCGCCGCGGCGGCGGGGCCTCCACTCCAGCCCACCAGGTGCCGCGTGCGCCGGTGAGGCGCCAGCGTCCACCACGTGGGGAACGGGGAGGCGGGCGCATGGAAGAAGCCGAAGCGGGCGGTGGATTCCTGCTCCCTCCAGAACGCCGTGCGGAAGCGCAGGAGGATCTTCAACAGGGAGCCCATCGCCAGGCGGTTCCAGGCGCGCTCCTGCGCCCGGACGCGAGGCACGAAGCGCACGGCACCAGGGGAGGGCGGCTTCGCCTGCAACACGCCCACGGGCAGCGTCACCACCGCATGCTCCCCCTGGAACGTCCCCAGCGGAGTGCCCTGCCGGGTCCGGGCCCGCACACGGACCGCGCCCGGCTTCCAGCGCACCTCCTCGGCCACGGCGTTGAGGAACAACGTGTCCGGCTTCGCGAGCAGCTTCGCGGCCATCGCATGCAACACGCGGTCGTAACCCTCCAGCACGCGTGAAGGCGTCGTGCCTCCGGACGCGTCCGCGGTCCGCTCCATCCGAGCGATGGCGAGCGTGCTCGCGACGTGCGGATCCGCCGCGTAGAAGCCCCGGACATATGAGCCCGCCATCGCGCTCACGATGGGAGGCCAGTGGTGGACGCGCGCCTGCTCCGCCACCCATGCCGCCATGGGACGGTCGGGTCCCTTCGCGGACATCAGGGGCTCCTGGAACGCGAAGGCATCCTCCCCGTCGCCCAGCTTCCCCCGCCACAGAAGGGCATGCGTATCGTTGCAGGGGCTCACCGTCAGCCCGGCCCGGTGGATGCGCCTCAGCAGCGCGGTGGGCTTGCCGTGGACGAACTCGGCCCCCAACTCCAGGGGCACGTCCGCCACCGTGTCCCGGACCGTCGCGACGCGGCCGCCCACGCGATCACGCGCCTCCAGCACGATGACCCGCAGGCCCTTGCCCATCAATCGTTCAGCCGCGGCGAGCCCCGCGGCGCCAGCCCCCAGGATGACGACATCCGCCTTGTGATCCATGCCGCTCCTGCTCCGTCGCGCGGAGTTCCCATCATGGAAAGACGCCCGCGGCCCACCAGACGAACGGAGGGCCGCGAGCCGGGTTCCCCTCCCATGCGGGAGAGGAACAGGGGAGGGGAGAGGCGGTGCTAGTAGGTCTTCGGCGAGCTGCTGGACCCGGTGTTGGAGCCCGTGTCCGGGTTCATCGTGGAGTCGTTGCCCTTGCCCATGTCCTGGTTCTTGTCATCCATGCCCGAGCCGCCCGTGCCCTCGTTGATGGACGAGTCCGGCGACATCACGTCGGTGCCCGAGCCGCCCGTGCCCTGGCTCGGCGAGATGCTCTTCGCCACGTTCTTCTCGTCCTTCACCTCGAAGCTGGCGCGGATCTCCTGGCCCTCCTTCAGGCTCTTCGCGTTCTTCATGCTCGGGTCGGTGAACTGCGTCTTGCTGTCGATGTCCAGGGGCACCACCGCGCCGCTGGCGCTGCTGATGTAGACCTTCTTGCTCTCGCTCTTGACGACCTTGCCCGTCAGCTCGTTCGAGCCCGTCATGCTCGACGACCCCATCGGGTGCGCCGCGGACGACCCCGACCCGCCCATGGCATCCGAGCTGCCGGTGCTGCTGCCGGAGGAGCCCTGCATGCTGCCGGACGACGTCGGCGGCGGCTGAGCGCCCTGCGTCGTGCTGTCCTGGGCAAAGGCCACGCCCGAACCCAGCAGCGCCACGGACGCGAAAACCCCAATGAGCTTCTTCATGGAATCTCTCCCGGATGATGTGAGTGGGACGGGTGGCACCTGCGAAGCCCCCCGCTGGGAAAAAGCTAGGGGTGATGGGAGCGGGGGACAGGTCGTAGGGGGAAGACCGGGTGCGTGCCCGTTCGCTCCCCGGCCCGTGGGGCGTGGTCCGCACCCGACAACCGGCACTCCGGCCGCTGGGTGGGGTGCTTGAAGCCAATTCCAGATTCACCTAGCGTGCTGGGCAAAGAGCGGAGGCTGGCCGCAAGGCCTGCGCCCCGCCAGGAGACCGTGACCTCGATGCCCCCGCCCGCCAGGCCCTCCGCGCCGCAGCCCCAGCCCCAGGAACTGCCTGTCCCGTCCTACCCCGCCGTCGAGACCTTCATCGAGAAGGCCTCCGCCAGCGACGTCCAGGCGCTCTACGCGCCCGTGAAGGAGGGCCTCTCCGGCCTCAAGGGACCTCGCGCGGAGATCGGCAAGAAGGCCCAGGCTGCGATCGCGCGGTCCGAGGAGCTGCTGTCCATGCTCGTGGACGTCCGGGAGAAGCTCGTCGCGGAATCGAAGCAGTCCAAGGGCCGGAAATAACGGGCTTTTCGGGCGCTCGGACGATTTCTCGTCACCAGCAGGCAACCGGCGGCTGGCTCTCCCGATAATCCATTGAAAGAGCCACGGGATGATCCCTGGCTCCCCTTTTGAATCAACGCTGGCACCAGCGCGGAGGCTGAAATGGCAAAGATCGACAGCGGCATGATGGGTCCGAACCTGCGCATGAACACCCAGATGACCACGGCTCGGCAGACGCCGAACACGAGCTTCGGTGCGCGCGTGCAGAACGGCCTGAACAGCACCGTCGGCGCCGTGGGCGCGGGCGTGGGCGCGGTGGCCGGCTTCGTTCCCGGCGCGGGCATCGTCTCCGCCGCGGTCTCCTCCGCGCAGACCTTCTCCGGCGCCTCCGGCTCCGGCATGCAGGGCGGCCCGTACGTCGGCGTGATGAACACCGGCTCCGGCGCGGTGCCCACCACCAACCTGCCCGGTCCGGGCACGGGCGTGTCCACGGGCGGCTCCACCTCGCTGGGCACCAGCGTTGGCGGCGCCAGCTCCGGTGGCCAGGTGTCGGATCAGCTGAACAACAACAGCAGCCTCAAGACGATGATGGACGACAACGTCAAGCTGCTGAACATGCAGTCGGCCATGCAGCACGAGTCGCAGCTCTTCACGGCTGTTTCCAACGTGATGAAGTCGCGGCACGATACGACCAAGAACTCGATCGGCAACATCCGCTAGTCTTCACGGACAGCGGAATCTGACCGGTGCAAGGAAGGCGGCCCTCGACGGCCGCCTTCCGTGCTTCCGGCCAACGGAAAGGAAGCGCGACGTCCATGGCGGAGACCCCCTCGGAGATTGCCAACAGCCTCGTGCCCCTGGCGCGCCAGCCGGCCATGGTCCTGCTGGAGTCTGGCTACCTGTGGCTGGACATGGGTCACTTCGACAAGGCCAAGGAGGTCTTCGTCGGTGCCGCCGCGCTCATGCCCAAGAGCGAAGTGCCGCAGATTGGCCTGGGCGCCGTGGAGTTCGCCCAGGGCAAGCACGACAAGGCCCTGGCGGCCTACCGGGTCGCCCAGCGGCTCGCGCCCCTGTCGGCGCTGCCCCGGGCACACGCCGGTGAGGCCCTGCTGTTCATGGGCAAGGTGCCGGAGGCCCTCAAGGAACTGAAGGCCGCCATGGATCTGGAGCCGGAAAGCGACGGCGCGAAGCTGGCCCAGGCGCTCATCCAGGCGAAGGAAGCGGGGGCGCTGCCTCCGCCGAAGAAGTAGCAGGTAGGAAGAAGGAGGTACGACGATGGCTGTCGGTGGCGTTGGACGTGGGGGTGGGAAGGGCCGCGCGGGCGGCGTGAAGGGGGCGTCCGGTCCGTCGGGTGCCGCCGGCGCGTCCTTTGGCGGCAAGGTGGATCGCGCGGAATCGCTCGTCGGGCCCTCGGGTCTGGTAGGCTCCAGCAACGTTCAGGGCCCCCAGGCCACGGATCCGATCGCGGCGCAGGCGCTCGCCATCGCCAAGCGGCTGAAGAACGGGGGCTTCAAGAGCAAGGAGGAGGCGACGAAGGCGCTTGTTTCCGAGGTGCTCCAGGAGAAGTTGAACATGAAGTCCGCTGCCCTCACGGGCCGCATCGCCGGGGCGCTTCAAGATGATCCCCGGCTGAACCAGGTTCTCGAGCGGCTGTGGTCCAAGGCCGAGTGAGCGCGCCGCTTGCCTCTGGGTGAAGACAGGAAGGTCATCCTGGAGAAGTACGGCCCGTACGTGCGGTCGCTCGCGGCCACCGTGCGCAAGCAGTTCAATGCCCAGCTGGAGCTGGATGAACTGCTGGCCTATGGGCAGATCGGCCTCCTGGAAGCCGCGGAGCGCTTCGATCCCAAGGTGGGTGCCAACTTCCTCACCTTTGCCCACTACCGCATCAAGGGCGCCATCTTCGATGGCCTGAGGAAGATGGGCGTGTTGCGCGGCGCGGACGCCCGCACGGCCTACCAGGGCGAGCGCGCGACGGCGTATCTGGGAAATCTGGCGGACCGCGAGCAGGGCGCAAGCAACCGCGGGTCGTCATTCGACGATGATATTGGAGACATCTCGGATGCCGTGGCGGGC
>NZ_RAWE01000238.1 GCF_003611695.1 Corallococcus carmarthensis
GACGAGTTTCATGAGCGTCTCGTGGGCTCGGAGTTGTGTATAAGAGACAGGGCACGTACGGGCCCGAGCGGTGGGGGGACGTGTTGCAAGGACAGACGCGGCTGTTCGTGGGGCCCCGGTTCGGTCTGGGGTTCCACCGCGCGGCGGGGCTGCGGGGGGCCTTCCTGTTCAGCGTGGAGCGCAAGGGCCTGCGGGACGGACTCGCGCTGCCGTGGCCGTCGGGGCAGTTGCTGGACGCGGAGGCCGTGTTCGACGGGGACACGGTGTGGCTGCTGCTCGCGGAAGAGGCCGGTGGCCGCACGGTGCACCACGCGGTGCTGCTGGGGCCGGATGGGGCGGTGCGCGCGAGCGCCCGGGCCGACGCTGGGGACGGTTCGTGGCTGGGGACGCTGCGGGGGAAGTGCGCGGTGGGGGGCGCACTCTTCTGCGCCACGGATGCGGGGCTGACGCGCGTGGAGCAGCGGCAGGGGCGGCTGGAGGCGGTGCGCGAGTTCCCGGACGCGGAGCCGTTCGTGGACGCGGGCTGCGAGCTGCTGCTGTCGCGAGAGGGATTGACGGTGGTGGGGGCTCAGGACCTCACCGTGTTGCGGATGAACTGAAACACATCAGGGGGCTGGACATGACGAAGACGAGTGCGAAGGAACTGCCGCTGCCCGGGTTCTACAATGCCAACCATGCGGCGGAGTACGGCTACGGCCCGAACGCCGGGAAGCTCCAGGGCGACGCCGGGAAGTGGAAGGCGGCGCAGGGCGTGACGGCGGCGGCCACGGACCGCTTCAACCTGCACCTGCTGCTCATCGACGTGCAGAAGGACTTCTGCTTCCCGGACGGCTCGCTGTACGTGGCGGGGCGCAGCGGGCGGGGCGCCATCGACGACAACCGCCGCATCGCGGAGTTCATCTACCGGAACCTGGGGACGCTGACGAACGTCACCGCGACGCTGGACACGCACTTCGCCTACCAGATCTTCTTCCCGTCGTTCTGGGTGGACCAGGACGACCAGCCGCTCCAGCCTTTTAGAGAAGTGACGCGCGAGCAGATTGAGCGCGGCCAGGCGCGGCCGAACCCCGCGATGGCGAAGTGGATGTGCGGCGGCAACTACCCGTGGCTGCTCAAGCAGGTGAAGTTCTACTGCGAGGAACTGGAGCGCGCGGGCAAGTACACGCTCTACCTGTGGCCGCCGCACTGCCTGCTGGGCAGCGACGGGCACGCGCTGTCGGGCGTGGTGCAGGAGGCGCGGCTGTTCCACTCGTTCGCTCGCGGCGTGCAGTCGTGGGCGGAGGTGAAGGGCGGCAACCCGCTGACGGAGAACTACTCGGTGCTGCGGCCGGAGGTGCTGATGCGGCATGACGGCCAGCCGCTCGCGCAGCGCAACACGCAGTTCCTGAAGACGCTGCTCACGTCGGACGCGGTGGTGATTGGCGGACAGGCCGCCAGCCACTGCGTGAAGAGCAGCATCGACGACCTCTTGGGGGAGATTGTCGCGCAGGACGCGGCGCTGGCTCGCAAGGTGTACCTGCTGACGGACTGCATGTCGTCGGTGACGGTGCCGGACGGCAAGGGCGGCTTCGCGGCGGACTTCACGCCGCAGGCGGAGGCGGCTCTCAAGCGCTTCGCGGACGCGGGCATGCACCTGGTGAAGTCGACGGATCCGCTGGCGAGCTGGCCGGACCTGCACCTGGCGTGACGTCTGGATTTGGCACTCACACGAAGGGGGACATGGACATGAGCAAGGCGAACGGGACGGGTGTCACGAAGCTCTTCGAGGACGCGCACGCGGAGGGCATCCTCAGCCCCGCGGGGTTGCAGACGCTCACGGTGGTGGACCTGGGGGCGCAGATCCAAGCGGGCCTGGGCATCCACGTGGACGACGTGCAGGCGAGCGAGGTGGTGTTGGTGACGGTGATGCCGGATGACTCCGGGAGCATCTCGCACGCGGGGCACACGAAGACGGTGTGCGACGGGCACAACCTGGTGCTGGATGCGCTCCTGGCGAGCCAGCAGAAGGACGGCGTGCTGTTCCACACGCGCTACCTGAATGGACACGTGCTCAATCCCTTCCGGCCGCTGGAGGACGTGGTGCGGATGCACTCGGGGAACTACTCGGCGGACATGGGGACGCCGCTGTATGACCAGGCGGTGGTGCTGCTGGGCACGGTGCTGGCGAAGGCGCAGGAGTTCAGCGGCAACGGGGTGCCGGTGCGCACGGTGACGCTGTTGATTACGGATGGCGCGGACCAGGGCTCGCAGAAGGCCCGGGCGAAGGACGTGGCGGCGCTGGTGAAGGACCTGCACCGGGTGGAGAACCACATCGTCGCGGCGATGGGCATCGACGACGGGGTGACGGACTTCCGGCGCGTGTTCCAGGAGATGGGCATCGCGGACCGCTGGATTCTGACGCCGGGGCAGAGCGCCCAGGAGATCCGCGCCGCGTTCCAGGTGTTCAGCCAGTCCGCCGTGCGCGTCAGCCAGGGCGCGGCCAGCTTCAGCCGCACGGCGCTGGGAGGCTTTGGGGCCTAGCGGGTGCGCACGAGGTCGATGAAGGCTCGGAACGCGGGGGACGCCTGCTTGCGGCTGGGGAAGTAGAGGAAGAAGCCCGGCACCCAGGCGGCGTACTCCTCCAACACGATGCGCAGCGTGCCGCTTTCCAGTTGGGGCGCGACGTCCGGCTCCGGGACATAGGCGAGCCCCGCACCGGCCTCCGCGATGGCCACGCGGCCGCGGCGGTCGTTGGTCGTCAGCACGGGCGCGACGGGGATCCGCCAGGAGCGCTTCCCGCGCTCCAGGTCCCAGCGGTAGGGCTCGCCGGAGTCCATGCGCATGCCCAGACAGCGGTGCTGGAGCAGGTCCTCCGGTTTCCGGGGCTCACCGTGGCGCGCGAGGTACGCGGGGGCGGCGACGACCAGGAAGCGCATGCGCTCCGACAGGCGCACGCGCACCATGTCCTTGGGAATGCCTTCCATGCGCACGCCGCCGTCGAAGCCCTCCTTCACGATGTCCACGCGGCGGCTGTCGACGTTTATCTCCAGCGACACCTTCGGGTACGCCGCGAGGTAGCGGGGCACCACGGCGTTGAGGGCCTGCTCCATGGCCAGCTCGGGCACGGACAGACGGACGGTGCCGGTGAGCTCGTCCCCGGTGTCCATGACGGTGCGCAGCCCGTCGAGTGCCTGCTCCAGCGCGGGCCCGCTGCGCTCCAGCAACCGGCGTCCGGCTTCCGTCGGAGCGACGCTGCGTGTGGTGCGGCTCAAGACCGTCACGCCGAGCCGGGCCTCGAACTGACGGACGGCCTGGCTCACGGCGGAGGTGGAGACGCCCAGCTCCCGTGCGGCGGCGGAGAAGTTGCGGTGCCGGGCCACCGTCACGAAGGCATGCAGGCCCGTCAGGGGCGTGAAGGACATTGTGGAGTCCTACTTCACGGTCCAGGGCGCTTCACGGCATTTTGAAAAGGTGGCTGGAACTCCGGCGTCAGGCCCGGAGGAAGTCGCCGAGCAGTTGGCGGACCTCTTCCGGCCGCTCCTCGGTCACCCAGTGGCCGGTGTCCCGGAGGATGTGGGGTTCGACCTGGATCGCCACCGCGCGCGCCTGCTCGACGAGGGGTTCGCCCATGGACTTGTCACCGCCAATGACCATCACGGGCATGGGAAGCTTGTTCCGGGCCAGCTCGCGGAAGTCCTTCTTGTCCTGGTCCAATGCCTGGAAGTAGCCCCACGTCGAGTGGAGCCGGCCCGGGGCCGCGTAGGCCTCCGTGTACGCCTGCCGCTCCCCTTCGCCGACTGCCTGGGGATTGGCGGCGAAGTCGGTCCAGAAGTGGTCGAAGTAGATGCGCTCACGCCCCCGCACCAGCTTCTCCGCCGTGGGACCGTTGAAGGTGAAGTGCCACACGTCAATGCTGCGCATGACCTGGTCGGACCAGGGCTCGATTCCCGGCAGGAACGCGTCCAGGAGGGCCAGGCGTTCGACCTCGCCGGGGAATTGGGCGGCGTAGGCGTAGGCGACCATCAGGCCGATGTCGTGGCCCACGACGGAGACCTTGTCGAAGCCGAGCTTCTTCACCAGCGCGCGCATGTCGCGGGCCATCGTCTCCTTGTCGTAGCCCTGCGCGGGGGCGGCGGACGCGCCCGCGCCGCGCAGATCCGGGATGACGACGGTGTGGTGCTTCGCGAGCTCCGGCGCCAGCCGCCACCACATGAGGTGCGTCTGCGTGTAGCCGTGCAGGAGCAGGACGGGGCTGCCCTTGCCGCCGATGACGAAGTGGATCCGCGTGCCGTTGACGTCCTCGTCGCCTTCGCGGAAGCCCTCTGGGAAGAAGGGACGGACAGCACTTGGCGCCTTGGCTGGGTTCGTCGTGGGGTTCGGCTGTTGGCGTGTCATCGGCGCCTCCGTGCGAGAGCGACTTCACGCCTCAGGGTGTGCATGCCTCATGTGTGTGAGGCGCCAGGCCGGGCGGGAGGGCCAGCGCTCGGGTTCCCGAGTCCCTCAGGCGTCCTGGGGTGGCCGCAGGCGGGACTGGATGAACTCCAGGTACTTCGCGTCGTCACCTTCGAAGAGCTCCTCGCCTCCGCCCATGAAGGCGCGAGCCAGCTCATCGGCGGCGCGGGCTTCATCTCCCAGCTCGAGGGCGCACTGGCCGAGCCGCAGGTGGATGAAGGGATTGCCGAGTCCTCCGGGTGACTGGACGGCTTCCCGGAAGTGCTCGCGGCAGTCCTCGAACTGCTCCTGCTGGAAGTACATGTCGCCGATGGCGGCGCGCACCCAGGTGTTCTGTTGATGGTCGCGGGTGGGGTCGGGAATCAAGGCGAGGGCGGCCTTGAAGTGTTTCAGGGCCTGCTCGAAGTCGCCCTCTCCCGCCGCCGTGTCTCCCTGGGCGCAGAGGTCGGTGATGCGCTGGTGGGTTTCATCCGATATCGACGTCATCTCTGCTCCGAGGACCGGGGAGACATGCGCGGTCCTCGGGGCAGTCTAGCCGTGAGGCCCGAAACCTCAGAAGCAGGCCAGCACGTCTTCTTCGCGGGAGTAGGGCGCGCCCTGCCACTGGCCGGAGACCCAGGCGCTGCCCTCGCCGCAGTAGCACCGCCAACGGCCCACTTCCTGGGTGAACCCGGGGTCGCTGTAGAACACGCGGCTGTACTGCTCGGACCCGCTGCAAGGGGGCAGCTCGTCCTTGCGCGTGGCGAGGTCGGGCTGCTGTGCCTCCGAGGTGGGCTCCATGCCACCACAGCCCGCCAGCATCAGGCCCGCCGTCAGCACCACGCCACTCATGATGGATTGGATTCGCATTGTCGCTCCATGCCTTGTTGGCATTCGAGGAAAAACGAGCCTAGCAGGGCAGTGACACGCCGTGGGCTGGAGACGCCGCTTGGACACGAAACGGTGGGGACGGGCTGTGTGCTGGCTGATGTTGCTGGTGTTCTGGGCGGGCTGCGTCAGTGGGCCCACGGTGCGGCTGCGCACGGAGCGGGGGACGCGGACGTATGCCCCGGCGACGTGGGACCGCCGGGTGTCAGTCAGCGCTCGGGAGTTCGAGGAGGCACTGGCGCGGCTGGTGCTGGAGGTGCCGCTGACGGTGCGGCCGTCGCATGCAGGGCGCGTGGTGCGCGCTTCGACGGGCAGGGGAGCGGAGCTGGACCGGGGGCTCGCGTTCATGCTGCGGGAGCGGTACGGACGGTGGTGCCGTGCGCACGAGGCTCCGGGGGATTGCCTGTCCCTGCTGGAGGACGGCGCGGGCTTCGGCGAGATGGACCGGCTGACGCTCGCGGTGGGCATGTCGCTGGAGCCCCTGCGCGCGAGCATCGGTGAGGCGCTGCAGGACACGTTGAACCCGGCGTTCTTCGTGTCCGTGGTGTCGGGGGCGATTGCGTCCTGGGTGGTGTTGGCCGCGGCTCCGGAGCCCGTGTTCACCAAGGCCGCGGCGGTGATTGCCGCGGTGTTCCTGGCGTACGTGGGCGTGCAGTCGTTCCTTAGGGAGAGCATCGACATCGAAGTTGTCCTGCGTACAGCCAAGGTCGTCACCCCATGACAGAATCCTATTTCGCAGGTGCTTATTGGTTGGGACGAAGTGAAACCGCCGAGCAGTGTGCGCAGCGTGCTGCCGCCTTCTTCCAGTTCCTGGGCCGCATCGAGCCAACCTGGAACCGCTGGTGTGAAACGGCGGAATCCTTCGAGGAAGCAGCTCAAAAGCAGGTCGCCACAGACGTAGGTTCGCTGCGCGAGCACTTCAGCAGGAAGGACCGCCGGTTGGGGGATGCCTTCAGGTACTGGCTCTGGGCGGGCACCCGACCCGAAGAAACATCAAAAGTTTCCGGAATGTGTGGCTCCGCGGATCCCTGGACGCCCTCGTCCTGTGTCCTGTCTCCGCCTGAGCAGGGCCCGCTTGCAGAACGGCTGCTGACCGCCACCATGCTTTCCCAGGTGGTGCGGGAGTTGGTTCTCATCTGGGAACCCGAGTTCGGTCTCGCGACTTCCAGTGATCACCTCATAAGCATTTCCTCACGGCCCAAGATGGGAACACTTCCAGGCTGGGTGATGTACTTCTCCCGCCAGAGAGGGACCGTGCCCCCGCTCCCCGCTCCCGTACGTGTCGAGCCCGTGGGAGACCTGGGAACCCTCGTGGTCCTCACCCCGGATCGATTCACGGTGACGAACCCGGAACACGTCGCGCTGGCCTCCGGGGTTCAACAAGTGCTCGATGCCGCGGGTCTGCTGCATCCCCTGCTCTCACTCAGCTGACCCCCTCCGTCAGGAACACCTCCGCCGCTCCGGTCTGACCCCGTGCCTGCGCCTCCATCCGGTGAAACGCCGTGAGCGTCCGCGCCAGGCCGTCCACGCCTCCGAACTGGAAGCCCAGCTGCGTGCCGTAGCGGACACAGCCTTCCACCTTCTTCGGCAGGTGCTCCGTGATGTCTACCGCCAGCGGGCACAGGCCCTGGGGCACGGCGGCGTCGGGCCAGGCTTTCGGCTGGCGCACGGCGTACGGCGTGTCCCGGTAGTACAGGACCTGGTTCGCGGGGATGCCCAGCCCCTTCATGGCCCTCACCACCTGCACGTGATCCACGTGGCTTCCCAGGGCCTGGGGCACGAAGACCCGGTCCGGCTTCAGTTCCCACAACACCGGCCTCAGACACTTCGCCACCTTCGCTTCGATGACGTCATCCGGTCGCGGCGGCTGGAACAGGGCCTCTGGGCTCGCGTAGCCCCGGTGCGGCGCTTCCTCCAGGTCTCCCCACACCACGTGGTCCACGCCCATGCAGTCCGCGAAGGCCCGGTCCTCGTCGCGCCGCAGGGCCATGTAGTCCACCTCCGGCCCCAGCCCCTTCGATGTCTGGCATTGCAGCGCGAAGCCCTTCGGCTCCGGCACCGACCGCGTGAAGACGGTGACGAGCGCCACCGTCCACCCCTTCGCCTTCAATGCCGCCAACGTGCCGCCGCAGGAGAACGCCACGTCGTCCAGGTGCGGCGACACGAACAGGGCCGTGCTCATAGGAGGTGCGGCGCCGCCCGGAACCGGCACGTGTGGTCCGCACGTTCCTCCGTCATCGCAGGGTCGTAGAGATGCGTCCACCGCGTGTCCGGCCTCGTGCCCGTCAGCTCCGTGTACACGCCCTGGATCCGCCGCCCCACCGCCTGCCACGAGTACAGCTCCCGCACCTCGCG
This sequence comes from Corallococcus carmarthensis, assembly GCF_003611695.1. Classification (GTDB taxonomy): domain Bacteria; phylum Myxococcota; class Myxococcia; order Myxococcales; family Myxococcaceae; genus Corallococcus; species Corallococcus carmarthensis. Next base: position 7,654 of record NZ_RAWE01000238.1, read on the forward strand.
CAGCGCCGTGGCCGCCAACCGCTTGCGCAGCGGCGCGTCGTCCATCAGCCGGCCCATCGCCTCCGCCAGCGCGGCGCTGTCCTTGGGTGGCACCAAGAGGCCGTCCCTCCCGTCCTCCAGGCAGTCCACCACCCCCACCGCTCGCGTCGACACGATGGGCAGCCCGGACGCCATCGCCTCCAGCAACGTGTTGGAGAACCCTTCTGAATACGTGGGCGACACGAACAGGTCCCCACTTCGATACAGGTCCGGCGCCTCCGCGTAGGTGGACACCCCGGTCAGCTCCACCACGCCCTGGAGCCCCTCCGCCTCCACCCGCGCTCGCACCGCCTCCACGTCCGGCCCAATCCCAGACACGCGCAGCTTGAACCTCCGCCCGTCCGCCACCAACCGGTGCACCGCATCCAGCAGCTCCAGCACCCCTTTCCGAGCGTCCACCCGTCCGTGGTACAGCCACACCGGCACGTTCCTCAGCTCTCCCAGTGCCGACTCACTCCTCGGGTGGAAGCGCTGCGTGTCCGTGGCGCCGGGGACGATGGTGAACCGCTCCAGCGGCGTTCCGTGGTGCCCCTGCACCTCCTCCGCGAAGGACCTGCTCCCAATCAGCAGCGCCCCCGCGTGGCCCAGCACCGCGAGCATCGCCTGCTTGTGCGTCCCGCAGCACGTCCCCACCCAGTGCCCGTCCCCTCCCTGGATGGAGACGACGTTGGGCAATCCCAGACGCCGCGCTGCTTCCAGCGCCGCCAGGCCACACGGGTAGCCGTACTGCGCATGGATGAGGTCGAACGGGCGGCGCCGGTGCTCGCGGACCACCGTGTCCACCATCACCTCCAGGTCCTGCTCGAAGCTCGCCGGCTTGCCCTGGTTGATGCGCTGCTCGCCCAGCGACTCGCAGCCCAGCACGTGCGCACCCGGTATCCCCGGCGGCGGCCCGCCCCCGTACACCGCCATGCCCGCGGGGTCGTTGCGGTACTGGCTCACCATCGTCACGTCATGTCCGCACGCCACCAGCTCCCGCACCAGGTTCAGCGCATAGACGCTCATCCCCGAGATGGCCGGGAAGAAGCGCCGGGAGATGAAGCAGATCCGCAGCCCGTTCACGCTGTTCATGCCGCCACCTCCGCGCCCGTCGGCAGGCGCTCCCTCAACCACTCCAACGCCCTCGGCACCAGCTCGTGCGCCCGGTGCGCGTCCCGGGACAGCTCCACGCACACCAGCCGGTCGTAGCCCGCTCGCGTCAGCTCGCGCAGGACCGACGGCACGTCCACGTCCCCTTCGCCAAACGGCAGGTGCTCATGCACGCCGCGCTTCATGTCCTCCAGCGCCACCGTGCCCAGCACCGGTGCGAACTCGCGCACGGCCTCCGCCGGGCCCCGCTCCTGCGTCACCAGCAGGTGCCCCACGTCCAATGCCAGCCGCGCCCCGGGCACCTGGGCCTGCAACCGGCGCCAGCCGTCCACCGTCTCCACCAGCATCCCCGGCTCTGGCTCCACCGCCAGCACCACGCCGCGCGCCGCCGCGTACTCGAAGAGCCGCTTCACCCCATCCACCAACCACTGCCACGCGGACTCCTCCGTCACGCCCGGCCGGGGCACGCCCGCCCAGAAGGACACCGCCTCCCCCCGGCACGTCGCGCACACGTCCACCGCGCGCTTCAGGAACTCCAGCCGCCGCGCCCGTCCTTGCGCTTCGGGCGTGATGAGCGTGGGTTCGTGCTTCTGGCGTGGATCCAGGAGGAAGCGCGCCCCTGTCTCCACCACCAACCCCAGACCCAGCCGTTCCAGCCGCGCGGCCAGCTGCACCGTGCGCCGCTCGAAGTCTGGCGCGAACGGGTCGAAGTGGTGGTGGTCCAGCGTCAGCGCCACACCGTCGTAGCCGCTGTCCGCGATGAGGCCGAGCGCGTCCTCGAAGCGGTGGTTGGACACGCCGTTGGTGTTGTACGCGAAGCGCAGCGCCATGGCTTATTGCCCCCCGAAGCGGCGGCTCGCGAGCACCGCCGGCACCGCGTGACGGTCCGGCTCCCGGTAGAGCGCGTACAGCCGCCCCACGCGCGCCTCCGCCAGCCGCACGTTGAACCAGACCGGCCCGCCCAGCCGCTCCTCGGCCTCCGGCGTCAGCCGCACCGGCTGCGCTCCCGGTGGCGGCGCCCCCAGACCCACCAGCGGGTCCCGCCGCTCCAGCAGCCGCGCCACGTTGCGCTCGCCCACGCGGGAATAGGTCATCGTCTCCACCTCCAGGCCCGGCACCAGCGCCTTCACCACGTGCACCTGCCGGCCCGGCGGCGACAGGTCCGCGACCAGGATGTCGAAGGCCGCCGCGTGCAGCTGCCGCACCACGTGGTCACACCGGAGCGACGGGTCCTCCACCACGGGAGAACGGGGCAGGTCCTCGAAGCGCACCTTCTGGCGGACCATCAGCGTGCACGCCGTCAGCTCGCGCAGCGCCGCGGCCGGCATGCGCGCCCACTCCACCATCGCGTTCAGCGCGCGCGGCTCCTCCGCGTCCAGGTCCACCTGCGGCACGAAGCGGTCCATGTATTCCGGCGTCGCGACCCGGGCCACCTGGCTCAGCGGCCCGTGCATGAACGCCTTGCGCGCACGCGAACAGGCGTACTCCAGCAGCGCCTTGCGCAGCGCCCGGTCCCGGTCCGGATCCGCTGCCTCGCCACACGCCGTCACCATCAGCGGCTGGTCGCCCACGGACAGGTCGCGGCCCACCACGTACAGGTTCACCATGCCGAAGTCCGTGCTGGCCAGCTTCGCCATCACCTCCACGCCCGCGCGCTTGTAGCGCTCCAACAGCTCGCGCACGTCCGGCGCCAGGTCCGCGGTCGCCAGGTCCAGCAGCACGCCCTGGTCCATGGCCCGGTACATCAGCCCGTTGCCATCGCGCTGGATGAGCTCCAGCAGGCCGTGCGCCAGCGCCTGCGGCCGCGTCAGCCCCGCGCCCTGGCCGTTGGTGATGGGCGTGATGAGCGGCGCGCGCCCCTGCAACTGGCCGGGGTGGATGGCGACGAACTCCTCGGGCACCAGCACCCGCTCGCCAGTGGACAGCCGCTGCGTCTCCACCCAGACGAGCGGCATGTCTGGCGTATACGGACTGCCCGCCGGCAACCCCAGCGTGAGCGGATCCGCCACCGCCGTGGGGCCTCGCGCACGCACCAGCGCCGCGTAGCTGCCGTGCACGCGCGGCATCCGCGGCATCGCGACCTCGCAGCAGGTCTCCTCCACCAGCTCACCCAGCGCGCCCACCCGCGCCTCTTCGTCCGTGCGGCCGTAGCCGTTGCCGTGCAGCACCGCGCCCGGACCGTCCCCGAGCCGCAGGCTGGCGGAGGCCACGGGAATCCCCAGCCGGTCGATGGGGTCGATGCGGAACATCTGCAGGGCGCCGGTGGACACGGCGCGGTGATAGGCATCCAGGGCTCGGGCAATGCTCATGACAATTCCTCCAAGGGCAGGGGACGGGTGTGAGGCATTCCCGAGAGCAGCCGGTCGAACAGCGCCAGCGCATGCTCGCGGGTGACGCCGCGTGCGAACTCGAACGGGGTGAAGACGTTCTCGAACGGGAGCTGCTTGAGCACCGCGCGGTAGCGGCGCAGCTCGCCGTGGCTCAGCGGAATCGCGTAGTGGAAGCCCTTGTGGCACGACAGCCCCGTGGGCTTCCCGCGCGCGTCCAGGTCCACCTTCAGCGCGTCACCGCAGAACAGCGAGCGGGTGCGCGCGTCGTACAGCACCGTCTGGCCCTCGTAGTGGCCCCCCACGCAGTGCAGCGTCAGGTCCGGCGCCAGCGCGTGCTCGTCATCCACCGGCCAGCGCACCTGGAAGGCCTTGCTGTATTGCACCGCGTCCCGGTGCAGGACGAGCAGCGGGTCGAAGTGCTCCTGCAACTGCCACAGCGCTCCGAAGCCGTGCGGATGCGACGCGGACAGCACCTGGAGGCCGCCCATCACCTCGATGAACTCCAGCGCGGGCCGCGAGTACCAGGGCGCGCCCTCGAAGGCGACGTTGCCTTCGGGCCTGCGCAAGAGCCACCCCGTGGAGCCCAGGCCGAAGGGCGGCGTGCAGGAGAAGCCCCAGATGCCGGGCAGCGTCTCCTCCCAGCGCGTGGACAGCCGCTCCGACACCTGGCCCGCTGTCTGGAAATCCCAGCCGTCGCGCGGCAGCGCGTTGCGCACGTCCAGGCAGGTGGGACAGCCCGTGGGCCGCTCGCGCGGGAAGCCCGGCTGCCACGTGCCGCAGTGGGTGCAGGCGTAGCGGGTCAGTGACATGGCGGAAACGCCTTCCCGTCCTGCGTCGCCTGCGTGAGCAGCCCCACGAGCCGCACATCGCGCTCCGGTGCGTATGGCTGCGGTCGGCCCTCCAGCACGCACGCGGAGAAGGCCTCCACCTGGTTGAGGAAGGGGCTCTTGTCCTCTTCCGGAGACAGGGGGACCCACGTCTCCTCGCCCGTCTTCGCGTCGGTGAGGGACAGGGTGCCGCCGGGCGTCTGGCCCATCGTCTTGTAGGCCAGCGCTCGCGCCCTGGTGCCGATGAGCTCCAGCGTGCGCCGGGGGTACGCGTCCGGGCAGTTGTAGGCCACCTGCAGCAGGCCCAGCGTGCCGCTCTTGAACTGCCCCATCAGCACCGCGCCGTCGTCCACGGCGTAGCGGTGCACGCGCCGCTGCGTCATCGCGGTGAGCGACTGCCATTCGTCACCCAGCACGACCTCCAGCAGGTCCAGGCCGTGCGGCGCCAGGTCGATCATCGCGCCGCCGCCGGCCTGCTCCGGGTCGATGCGCCAGTTGTCCGGCGCCCAGTCCGCGGGCAGCCAGCAGGCGTAGTGGATGCGCGCCTGCGTGACGGTGCCCAGCACTCCCTCCTTCACCAGCGTGCGCAGCTTGCGGTGCGCCGCGTGGTGGCGCTGGTCGAACGCGGTGGCGTAGTGCACGCCCGCGCGCTGACACGCGGACACCATGCGCAGGCCGTCCCGGGGCGTGACGGCCATGGGCTTCTCACACAGCACGTGCTTGCCCGCCGCCGCGCACGCCTCCGTCATCACCGCGTGCAGGTGGTTGGGCGTGGCGATGTAGACGGCCTGCACGTCCTTGTCCGCCAGCACCGACCCCAGCGCCGTGTAGCGGTTGACGTCGTCCGCCTGGACGCGCATCAGCGCCTCCGCGTTCGCGTCGCACAGCGCCACCAGCCGCGCGTTGCTCGCGCCCTGGAGTGCCGGGATGACGTAGTCCCTCGCCACCCAGCCACAGCCCACCACCGCCCAGCCCAGCCGCCGGGCCTTCGGCTTCGCGTCGAACATGGTCACCACCTCTCCGGAAGGTTCAGGAACCGCCGCTGGCTCATGGCCACACCTTCGTCTCGCGCAGCACGTCGTTGCCGAACGCCTGGAGCGGGCCGGGGTGGATCAGCTCCAGGTCCTCCATCGCCTGGCGCAGGGTGAAGCCCGCCGCTCGGGCGTGGGCCTCCAGCTCCAGCACGCGGTCCAGCGCGTCCGCGGCGTTGAAGGCTCTTGCCTCCGCCGAGTCCACGTTGCCGGTGAGCGCCAGCGCCTGCCGCACGACGCCGGCCAGCCGCTCCGGCAGCGTGGCCAGGGCCTTCTCCGTGAGCTGCTTCATGACGGGCTCCAGCAGGTCGCCCAGCAGGGCCTCGCCGCCGTAGCCCGCGTCCGGCAGCGCCGCGTTGAAGAGGTGATGCGACAGCCCCGCCACGAAGGGCAGGGCCGGAGAGGCCCCGAAGCACGGCGCGACGAGCACCGCGCCCACCGCCACCGCGTAGCAGTGGTCCGCGTGGCCCTCCTGGGGGGAGACGATGATCCGCGGCCGGCCGGGGAACGTGGCCCCGGCGCGGGGTTGACGCACCAGCCGCTCCACGAACTCGGGCGGCGGCGCGTGACACGCCTCCTCCGGGGTCTGCGTGAGCGCCACGGCCAGCCGCTCCCTCAGCCCCGGGTCCAGCGGCCCCGCCACCGCGTGCAGCCCCCGGCCCAGCACCCGCATCGCCTCCTGCGGGGACAGCCCCGCCCGCTGGAGGACGTCCCTGTCCAGGCCGCCCAGCCGCACCGCCGCCACCGCGCGCGCCGTCTCCTGCAGCGCCACGATGCGCGGATCCATGCCGGACGCCAGCGCGGCCCACGCGCGGCGGAAGCCGTGCGCCGCCAGACCGTCCGGGTGGTCCGGGGTGCGGATGCGTTTGAGATCCATCAGCTCGGAGAGGAGCGGGCGGAGCTCCGCCAGACGGCCCGGGGCCGCCGTGTCACGCGCGGGTGCGTTCATGGTTCAACCCCTGATGCGTTCCGGGGTGCGCTCCGCCTGCTGCACGCGGCCCTTGCCCAGCCACGCCATCAGGCGGCGCTGCTGCTCCGGCATGGCGTGCTCCACGGGTTGGCCGTCCTGCGACATGGGGGCCTTGAAGAAACAGCCCAGCGCGTCGATGACGCCGCCCTCGCCCCGGCGCTTGGCCAGGTCCAGCGTGCGCGCCAGCTCCACGACGAGCGGCGCGGCGAGGATGGAGTCCTTGCAGAGGAAGTTGAGCTTCAGCTGCATGGGCTGCCCCAGGAAGCCCGTCACGTCGATGTTGTCCCAGGCCTCCTTGTTGTCCCCGCGCGGGCGGTAGTACTGGATTTGAACGACGTGGTCCTGGACCTTGTAGCCAAGGATGCTGTCCAGCGCGGCGCCCTTGGTGTCGAGCTTGTTCTGCTTCGACGCCGGGTCGTTGAGGGCCTCACCGTCGCGGTTGCCCAGGATGTTGGTGGAGTACCAGCCATCCACGTGCAGCGCGCGGTCGCGCAGCGCGGGCGCGAGCACCGTCTTGAGCAGCGTCTGCCCCGTCTTGCCGTCCTTTCCCGCGATGGGCGCGCCGGTGCGCTTCGCCAGCAGGAGCAGCGCGGGCACGTCCGCGGCGACGCTGGGCGTGAAGTTGGCGAACGGGACGCCGTCCACGATGGCCGCGTACGCGTAGAGCATCGCGGGACCGATGTCCGGGTCGTTCGCGTCCAGGGCCTTCTCGAAGGCCTCCGGCGTGGCGAACTCCGGACGGGTGAGGTCCACGCTCTTCTCCGTGGAGGCCAGGTTCACCACCACCACGCGGTCCAGCTTCTCGTGCTCCTTGAAGCGGGCCAGGTCGTCGCGGATGGCCTGCACCTGTTCGCGCAGCGTGCGCGCCTTCTTCACCGCGGTGCCGACGACGTTCTTGCAGAACTTCGCGTTGGAGGCCGCGGGCCACGGCCGCATGCGCCCCAGCGTGGGCGCCACCGCCTCCAGCTGCGCCTCCGTCAGCACCGCATGGTTGCGCGCCGCGTGCGCCAGGTCGTCCTCGAACAGGTCCCAGCCGCCGAACGTCAGCGCGCCGTACTCCACCAACCCCATGCCCTTCGCGTCGGCCAGTGGCAGCCCCCGCGTATCCACCCGCCCCCGGCGCAGCAGCTC
>NZ_RAWE01000239.1 GCF_003611695.1 Corallococcus carmarthensis
CCCGATGAGTTGGGAGCGGTAGAAATTCCGGTCGATGGGAACCTCGACCTGCATCTCTTCCAGCCGCGCGAGGTGAAGGAGCTCGTCACCGAGTACCTCTGGGCGTGCCGCCAGAAGGGCGTGCTCGACGTGCGCATCATCCACGGCAAGGGCACGGGCGCGCTGAGGCGCACCGTTCAGTCCCTGCTGCCCACGCTGCCGGAAGTCGAAGGCTTCCAGTCCGCCTCCGAGGCGGACGGAGGCTGGGGCGCGACGTGGGTGCGGCTCAAGCCCCTGTGAAGGGGCCCGTCCTTCAGGACAGCCAGAAGTACGCGGAGGCGATGAGGGTGCGCTTCTCCGTCACGCGCCCCTTGTTGGCCAGCTCCGCCATCTGCCGGTCCTTGGCCGCGTAGCGCTTCTCTTCTTCATTGCGCAGCGACGCCAGCTTGCGGCGGTAGTCGCGCTCCAGGCGGTCCGAGTGCGCCCGTGCCTTCGCGCGCTCCGCGATGTCCTCGACGCCGGCGACATCCTTGCGCGCGTCGAACCACGCCTGGCGGGCGGACTCCACCACCTCGCGCGACTCCATCAGGCAGTCCTCGACGTAGCGGTCCGCGCGCTCCTTGGCCTTGTCCAGCTCCAGCGCGTTGCGCCGTTCCGCGGCCCGAATCAGCTCATCCTTGGCGGTCATGAGCGACTGCTCTTGCATGAGCTGGACCGACACCGGCGCGGGCTGCCGCCGCTTCTCTTCCTTGGCGTCGAGCTTCGTGAAGTGGACACCGTCCGTCAGCGGCAGGGCCCGGAAGCCGCCGTCCCGGTCCTTCACCAGCACCAGGTGGACCAGCTTCTCCTCCGGCTTGAGGCCGGTGGTTTCGAACTTGTAGGCGAACCACCAGCCCTCGCTGCCGGCCAGCCGCGCCAGCCGTGAAGGCAGGCCCGCCGCGTCCAGCTGCAGGTAGCTGACGGTGTCCTGGGTGCGGTCGCGCACCGCGTAGGCGGCCTTGGCCACCTGGAGCCGTCCGGAGGTGCGGCTGCCCAGCACGGAGCCCGTGAGCGCCCGCGCCTCCTGCTGGCGCTTGGCCACCACCTCTTTGGCCTGGTCTCCCGCCACGCGCAGCCGGCGGCGCACGTCGCCGTCGAAGCGCTCCAGCACCACCGAGCGCATCGCCGTCATGCGCTGGGTGATGGTGCCTTCCAGCTCCTCGCGCAGCTTGTCGAAGGCGACGTTGATGTCCGCGGGGTTGCGGCAGGACTGGTAGATGTCCAGCACGCGCCGCTCGAAGTCGACGCCGCTCTCCAGCGCGCCCAGGATTTCGTCGGACGCGCCGAACACGCCGTCGAAGAGGTTGAGCTTCTTCTCCAGCAGTTCGAACAGGCGCGCGTCCGCCGCGTTCTGCCGGTTGAGGAAGTTCACCACCAGCACGTCGCGCTGCTGGCCGTAGCGGTGGCACCGGCCGATGCGCTGCTCCACGCGCTGCGGGTTCCACGGCAGGTCGTAGTTCACCACCAGGTTGCAGAACTGGAGGTTGAGGCCTTCCGCGCCCGCTTCCGTGCAGATGAGGATCTGCGACTTGTTGCGGAACTCCTCCACCAGCGCCCGGCGCTCCTCGGGCGTGCCTCCCGCATCACCGGAGAGCAGCGAGATCTTGTCCTTGTAGCCGTGCTCCGATAGCAGCCGGAACAGGTACTGCTGCGTGCGCTTGGACTCCGTGAAGATGAGCGCCTTCTCCGGCCAGGAGTGCGTGCGCATCACCGCGAAGGTGCGGTCCAGCGCGCGCTTGAGCGCCTCACCCTTGGCGTTGATCCGGATGGAGTCCGCGAGGTCCGCGTACTGGCGCAGCTCCCAGACCTCCTGCTCCAGCGTGCGGACCTGGGGGGCCTTGGCGGGGTCGTCGGACCACTCCTCGCCTTCCTCCACGAACTGCTTCGCCTCGTCCGGCTCGAAGAGCGCCAGGGCCTGCTGTCCCAGCCGCGCGGCCGCCAGGCGCTTCTCCAGATTTTCCGACAGGCGGCGCAGCGTGGGCGCGATGGCGAACGTGGAGGAGGCCAGCAGCTTGCGGTAGCACAGCGTCAAGAGCGTCTTCTTGCCGGGCTCGATGGCCGCGGCCTCCGAGCGCTGCAGGTACTCGCTGACCTTCTCGTAGAGGTCGTGCTCTTCGGGGGACGGGTGGAAGTCCTCCACGATGCTGCGGCGGTTGGTGTAGCGCACGTACTCGCGCACCTGGCGGCGCAGCGTGCGTTGCACCACCGGGGCCAGCCGCTCCTTGAGCTCGCACGCGGCGGCCTCCGTCATGCCGCCGCCCTCGTCGGCGCGGTAGCGGCTGCGGAAGGCGTGCTCGGGCCCGAGAATCTGCTCGTCCAGCAGCGACATCAGGCCGAACAGCTCCATCAGGTCGTTCTGGAGCGGGGTGGCGGTGAGCAGCAGCTTGGGACGGCCCGCCAGCGACGCGCGCAGCGCCTGGCCCGTCTTGTTGTTGGCCCGGTGCGCGTTCCGCAGGCGGTGGGCCTCGTCGATGATGACCAGGTCCCAGGGAATCTCCGACACGAGCGCGGAGCGGTTCGCCGCGAACGGGTGCGAGCAGATGACGGGGAAGGGCTGGTCGAAGCAGTTGTTGTGCTTCTTCACGTCGCGGCCGTCGACGAGGACGCTGTCCAGGTCGAACTTCTCGCGCAATTCGGCATTCCACTGCGCGCGCAGCACCGCCGGGGCCAGGATGAGGATGCGGTTCTTGCCCTCCGCCATGAGCTGGGCCACGACGAGGCCCGCCTCGATGGTCTTCCCCAGGCCCACCTCGTCCGCGAGCATGCAGCCGCCGCGCGACAGCGCGTCCAGCGCGAACATCGCCGCTTCGACCTGGTGGGGGTTGAGGTCCACCTTCGCTTCAGCCAGCGCGTTGGCCAGCCGCTGCTGCGTGTCACCACTGCGCGCCAGCAGCTCCTCGGCGAGGAGCCGCTCGTGGAAGGGCGTCAGCCCCGCCTCCACCAGCTCCTCCGCGGCGCGGGCCGCGATGGCCGCGGCGTCCGCTTCCACTTCCAGCTTCAAACCCCTCGCGACCTCCGCCAAGTCCCGCCTCCCGTCCGGTTTGGAGCGTGCGCGCGTACGCGCGAACAGTTGAGGCGCGCCATTCTGGGGAGCGATCCGCATCTGTAAAGGGGGTCCTCCGCGAGGCCGAAAACTCGGCCTCCGCGCGATTGGCAAGCGTGGCGTTCGGCGAAACGCCGCACGCGTGCACGTGCGCGGGAATGTCTCAAAGGTCTTGACGAATGCGACGCGAGCGCTCAGAGCCGCCCGCGCGCCTTCACGTCCAGGTACACGTTGAGTGCAGCAGCGCCGAAGCCGCGTGCCGGTGCGCGCACCACCAGTGCCCCCGCGTCGCGCAGCGTGGTGGCGGTGCGGCGGTATTCGGCCTCCATGCGGGACGCGGCCTGCCGCGCGTAGGCGGAAGGGGCGTCGCCGGGCACGTCGGTGGCGGCGGCCTCCAGGTCCTCGTCCAGCAGCGACGCGACGACGGGCAGGTGCCGCGGGCGCAGGGCCAGCGTGCGCGTGAGGAGCGCGGCGGACGCGTCCGGATCCACCAGGTCGGTGAAGAGCACCACCAGCGCGCGGCGCGTCTGACGGGCGAAGGCGAAGTCGAACGCGCGGCCGTAGTCGCTCTCCTCCAGGCCGGCCTCCGCGCGGTAGAGCGACTCGGTGATGAGGCGCAGGTGCTCCGCGCCCTTGCGCGGCGGCAGGAAGGCGCGCACGTCGCTGGCGAACGCGAGCACGCCCACCACGTCCCCCGCGTCCAGGCTCACGCGCGCCAGCCGCAGCGCCGCGTCCACCGCGTGGTCCAGCTTCCTGCGCCCCTGCACCCGGCCCGCCATGTGACGGCCGCAGTCCAAGAGCAGCAACACCGGTTGGTGGCGCTCCGGCTGCCACGTGCGCACCAGCGTGTGGCCGTGGCGCGCGGAGGACTTCCAGTCGATGTGGCGGTAGTCGTCGCCGGGGCGGTACTCGCGCAGCGATTCGAACTCGCGGCCCTCCACCGACTTGCGCAGGAGCGTGCGCGCGGACACGGCCTCCGACGCGCGCGCCAGCGTCAGCGCCTCGCGCGACAGGGCGCTCAGGTCCGGATACACCTTCACGTCCTGTCCCGCGGGCAGCTTCACCTGCCGCGAGCACAGGCCCAGGGGCCCCATCAGCCGCAGGTTCACGTCGCCGAAGCGCGCATCGCCCCGCGAGGGAGGATGCACCCGGTACGTCAGCCGCGTGGACGCGTTTCCGGCCTCCAGCGTGAAGGGCTGCCGGTGGCCGTGGCTCTCCACGTCCAGGGGCGGCTCGTCGCGCAATTCGCCGCGCACCGGCGTGTCCGTGCGCGACCGCAGCTCCCAGCGCACGGTGTTGTCCACGCCGGAGGAGAGGATGGGCTCCACCTCGCGGTGGACCTCGATGTCGCGGGCATGCGGCGCGCGCACGAAGTCCACCGCGCACAGGAGCAGGACGGCCACGTCCACCGCGAGCGCCAGCCACCCGAAGGCGGGGCTCGCCACCGCGAGCGCGGCGGGCACGAGCGCCCCGGCGAACAGCGCCACGGCGAGGCCGCTGGGGACGGGACGCCCGGCGCTCACCGGGGCACTCGCACCCGTTCGAGCATCTGCTTCAGCACGTCATCCGCGGTGACGCCCTCCACCTCCGCCTCGGCCTTGAGGAGGAGGCGGTGGTTGAGGACGCTGGGCGTGACGGCCTTCACGTCGTCCGGGGTGACGAAGTCGGTGCCCCGGAGCGCCGCGGCCGCCTTGGCCGCCGCGAGCAGGGCCTGCGCGGCGCGGGGACTGGCACCCAGCCGCACGCGGGGGTGGGCACGGGTGTCGCGCACGAGCTGCACGACGTACTGGAGGATGGAGTCGTCACACGCGACGCGGGCCGCGCGGTCCTGCAGCTCCGTCAGCGTGCCAGCGTCCAGCACGCGGGAAACGCTGGGCGGGCGGCCCTCGCGCTGGTGGAAGGCGCGCAGCAACGCGGTCTCGGAGTCCCCGTCCGGGTAGCCCACGCGCACGCGCATGAGGAACCGGTCCAGCTGCGCCTCGGGGAGGGGATAGGTGCCCTCCAGCTCCAGCGGGTTCTGCGTGGCGACGACGAAGAAGTGCGGCGGCAGCGGGTGGGTGACGCCGTCGATGGTGACCTGCCGCTCCTCCATGGCCTCCAGGAGCGCTGCCTGCGTCTTGGGCGGGGTGCGGTTGATCTCATCCGCGACCAGGACCTCCGTGAAGACGGGGCCCTTCATCAGGCGGAAGGTCTGCTCCTGCGGCTGGAAGACGTTGGTGCCCAGGATGTCCGCGGGCATCAGGTCCGGGGTGAACTGCACGCGGGAGAAGGAGAGTCCCAACGCCCCCGCCATGCTGCGCGCGGTGAGCGTCTTGGCGACGCCGGGCACGCCCTCCAGCAGCACGTGGCCGCGGGCGAGGAAGGCCGTCACCAGGTCGGCCAGCACGCGGGGCTGGCCCACGACGGCCGAGCCCAGCGCGTCGAGGAGGCGGGAGAGGGGCGTGGCGTCGGACATGGTGGCGGGCGACGGTAGCCCGCCTCCCGTCCGGCGCGGCAGCGAAATCCTCGCGGGCCTACTCCTGGCGTTTCAATCCCATCAGGCCGCCCAGCACCGCGATGACGCCACCGAGGATGCCCAGGAAACAGCCGATGCTCGGCGACGAGTTCATCATCTCCGCGTTGCCGAGCGGCGACGGCACGAGGGTGGTGTCCGAGGAGATCTTCAGGAACACCAGCGACCAGACGAGGGTCACCACGCTGCTGACCATCTGCGCGCCCCACGGCAGCATGGGGTTCACCCAGGTCATCACCTGCCGCGCGCGCAGGCCCACGAAGACCATGGTCACGATGGCGAACAGGAAGGAGATGAACCCCAGGCTGATGAGGCCCAGGAAGTCGCCGTCCTCCGCCGTCTCCTTCCACGGCATGAAGCAGGAGAGCACCACCAGCGCCGCGCCCCAGAACGCGATGCGGTCACCGCCCTCCAGCTCGCGCAGGAACGAGCGCGCGTCGTCCAGCAGGACCTCCGGATCATCGATGGGGGAGCGGGTGGACTCCAGCTCGCGGGCCTCGCGGGACCAGGGGTCCGCCACCGCGTCTCCGGCGTCGTCCTCGTCCTCGTCGACAGGCGCGGGAGCCGGGGCGCGGCGGGGGGCCGGTGCCCGTGCGGGAGCGGCCTTGGCGGCGCCGCTGCCCGCTCGCGAGGGAGCCCGCTGGGCCTTCTCCCGGGCGATGTCCTCCATGCTGCGCACGTTGGTGGAGTCGTCGCTCGGCGGCGCGGCGGGGCGGGCGCCCGTCTTGGCGCGGGCCGGGGCAGGGCGCGCACGGGACTCCGGCGCGGCACGGGCCGCGGGCGGACGCGAGCGCGGCGGGGGACCGACCCCGGTGCTCTCGTCATCACCGGAGTCTCCCTCGTCCCCGGCTCCCGAAAGGAAGGACTGGTCGATGATGTAGTCGCAGTTGGGGCAGATGGCGGTGTCGTCCGCGACCTTGCGATTGCAGCCTGGGCAGTTCAGGGCCGGTGCTCCGGGAGGGGGGAAACGGCCCGATATCTTCCCGGCCCCGGCGCGTGGCTGTCAAACCTGTTCAGCGCCATAACCCCTGGATTTTCGCGGGGAATTGACCTAGCCCCTCGGGCCATGGCCCGCCTGCCCACCGCAGTGTCCGCCGGATTCCTCCTCTTGTGCGCCTGCGCCCGAACGGTGCCGCCGCCCGCTCCGCCGCCGGAGCTGCCCGCCCAGGTGATGGCGCGGATCCAGGACTGGGAGGATCGCCGCTCGCTGGGAGGCGGTGAGCTCGTGCGGCTCGCCACGGCGGCCCCGGACACGGCCGTGCGCGTGCGTGCCCTCCGGGCCCTGGCGCGCATCCAGGACGTGGCGACGCTGGAGGCCGTGGTCGCCGGGCTGACGGCGCAGGACAAGTCCGTGCGCGACGAGGCTGCCTTCGCGGCGGGCGAGCTGGCGTTGTCGTGGGAGCCCCTGCCGGAGGACGCGCGGACGGCGCTGACTGGAGCGCTGGTGCGCGCCGAGGCCACGGAAGCCGACGGCTGGGTGCGCATCACGCTGCTGGAGTCCCTGGGCAAGCTGGCCACGCCCGGCGCGGTGGAGGTGCTGACGGCCCGCCTGTCTCCGGCGAGTGGCCCCTGGTCCGAGGCCGCGGCGACGGCGCTGGGCGTGGCGGCGCGCAAGGCGGGCGCGGCGGCGGCGGCGAACGTTCCGATGGAAGCGATCCGCGCGCTGGTGAAGCCCCGCGAGCGGACGGAGGTGAACCTGGCCGGCGCATACCTCCTGGCGACGTCGAAGCGGCCGGACTCCGTGGAGGCGCTGCGCTCCTGTCTGGCCAATGGTCATCCGGATGTCATGGCCCTCTGCGCGAAGGGCCTGGGGGACGTGGGCAGCGTGGGCACCGGTCCCGACACGACGGGGCTGGCCATGGTGCTCGCGGAGGGCACGCCCCGCGTGGAGGCGGAGGCGGCGCGGGCGTTGGCGAAGCTGGCGGTGAAGTGCCAGGAAGGGCCGCCATGCGATCCGCTGCTCGCGTTGGAGCGCCTCGCGTTCCGTGCGAAGCGCGTGGCGGAAGGGAAGGCCGAGCAGGGACATGCCCTGCTGGCGGTGGCGCAGCAGGGGCTTCCGGTGCGTGGGCGGCCGGTGTTGCAGCTCCTGCGGACCGCGCTCGCGGCGGCCGACCGCGGCGCGGCCACCGAGGAGGCCCACGCGGACCTCGCCTGGCTGGACTGCCGGTTCGCGGCGGCCATGGACCGGCAGCAGGGGAGTCTGGAGCAGGTTCTCCAGTGCGGATACGGCCGCGTGCCTGAAGCCCGGCGGCTCGCGTTGGGGCTGCACGAGGTGGCCCAGTTCAAGGGAGCGTCCACCGCCACGGCGAAGCCCGGCGAGGCCAGCCCGGCGGTGCCCGGCGCGGCGTTCGCGGTGCCCTACCTGAATCACACCAGTCCCGTCGTGCGTGGCGCCGCGCTGGATGCCCTCTCCGAGCGCCCCGTGCCTGAAGCGATGGCGCCCGTGCGCGCGCTCATCGGCGGAGGAGACGCGGTGGTGGCGGGGCTGGCCGCGGCCACCGCCGGCAAGCTGAAGGACGCCGAAGCCCTGCCCGCGTTGCAGGCCCTGGCCGAGCGCGTCCCCAAGGAGCCGGACCTCGCGGAGGCGGTGGCTGGAGCGCTCGTCGCGTTGCAGGGCCGGGCGGCGGAACCCCGCCTGCGCGAATGGCTGACCCATCCCCACGCCAACGTGCGCCGCGTCGCCGCTGAGTCCCTCACGTCGCTCACGGGCGCCCCCGTCCGCTCCCTTCGCGTGGAGCTGCCCGCGGATACGTACCGCCCGCCGGCCGCGCCCCCCGGGACGACGCTCACGCTGCGCACGCGCAAGGGCGACATCACCGTCCTGTTGGATGCGGACGCACCGCTCACGGGCGGCAACCTGGTGGCGCTCGCGAAGCAGGGCTACTTCCGGGGCGTCACCTTCCACCGCGTGGTGCCGGACTTCGTCGCGCAGGGCGGAGACCCGCGCGGAGACGGGGAGGGCGGTCCCGGGCACTCCATCCGCTGTGAGATGACGCGCCGGCCGTATGCGCGGGGCACGGTGGGGATGGCGTTGTCGGGCAGGGACACGGGCGGCAGCCAGTTCTTCTTCACCCACTCACCGCAGCCGCACCTGGACGGCCGCTACACGGCCTTCGGCGAAGTCGTCAGCGGGATGGACGTCGTGGATGCGCTGCTGGAGGGCACGGTCATCGACGACGTCCTCGTCGGCACCCGCGCCCCCTGAAGCAGTCCCCTCGCGCGTCAGGCCCCGGCGGCGCGCGCGGGCACCGGCTCACCCTGGGCGTTCAACTTCCCGCCCGTCCAGCGGTGGGTCTCCGCTTCCTCCATCAGCTCCACCTCACGGCGGATGCGGGCCCACTCCGTCTCCGGGAGGCCGAGGAACGCCTCCGCCAGCGCCGGGTCGAACTGCGTGCCCGCGCAGCGGCGGACCTCTTCGCGCGCCACGCTCATGGGGCGCCCCTTGCGATAGGGCCGGTCGGACGTGATGGCGTCCAGCGTGTCCACGAGACAGAAGATGCGCGCGCCGACGACGATCTCCTCGCCCTGTAGCCCCAGCGGGTAGCCCTTGCCGTCCCAGCGCTCCTGGTGCTGCAGGACGATGAGCGCCGCCTCGTGCAGATAGGGCATCTTCGCCAGCATCCGGTAGCCGAACTCCGGGTGCAGCTTCATCTCCACCCACTCGTCCGGCGTGAGCGGTCCGGGCTTGAGCAGGATGGAGTCCCGCACGCCAATCTTCCCGATGTCGTGCAACAGCGCGCCCTGTTCCACCACGTCCAGCGCCGGGCCGCTGAGGCCGATCTCCTGCGCCAGCCGCCGCGCGTACAGCGACACGCGCCGCGAGTGCCACTGCGTCTCCGTGTCCCGGTAGTCCAGCGCGCTGATGAGCCCGTCCAGAAGGCCCGTGGTGCGCTCGATGACCCGGCGCTCCAGCCCCTCGTTGATGGCCAGGAGCTCCGCGTTCTTCTCCGCGACCTCGCGCGTCAGCCGCTCGTTGGCCGCCACCAGCCGGTGGTGCTCGAAGGCCTGCCGGATGCTGCTCGTCAGGTCGCTCAAGGCCCACGGCTTGCCCAGCAGCCGGAAGACCTCACCCCGGTTCACCGCCTCCGACGCCGTCTTGAAGTCCGCCGCCGCGGTCAACATCAGCCGCACCGCGCGAGGGTTCCTCTCCCGGAGCGCAGACAAGAGCTCGATGCCGTTGAGGTACGGCATCATGAAGTCCGTCAGGACGACGTCGAAGCCCTGCTCCCGCGCCGCCACCACTGGATCGCTGTGTGTCACGACCTCGTAACCCTCCGCCTGGAGGATCCGGGACAGCGCCGCGAGGATGAGCACGTCGTCGTCCACCACGAGGATTCGGGCCATGGGCTGATACGCTCCGAGCGAGTGGGCTGCGCTTTTCTCAGACTCTTATAGCCGGTCCGGGGGCAGGCAGACAGGCCCCCCCAAGCTTTCCAGTGCCGCTAAACAGCCGGAATCCTTGAAGTTTCCCTCATCCAGGACGTCGCCGGACTCCACGTCCTGCTTGCCTGCCCGTCGAGCCGTGTTCTATGGTGGCCGCCTACCCGACGTAAATGGCTGTAACCCCTTGGAATTCGGGAGCAATCTCCGATGGCTAGAGCCCCTGATGGGCCGGTGCCGGTGGTGGTGATGGGGCTGGGGTTCATCGGGCAGGAAATTGCCAGGGCGGCCCTCTCATCCCCCGAAGTGGAACTGATTGGCGCGGTGGACCCGCAGCCCTCCCTGGTGGGGCGCCCGCTGGGCGACGTGCTGGGGCTGGCCGGGCCACGCTTCAAGGTCGCGGACGCGCTCGAGCGCGCCGTGGGGCGCCGCAAGGGCGTGGTGGTGCTGCACGCCACCAGCTCGCGGCTGTCCCAGGTGATGGATCAGCTGCTGGACGCGCTGAAGCTGGGCCTGCCGGTGGCCAGCACCTGCGAGGAGCTGGCGTTCCCGCACCTCAAGTACCCGGAGCTGGCGGCGAAGCTGGAGCGCGCCGCGGAGAAGGCGGGCGTCGCCATCGTGGGCACGGGCGTGAACCCGGGCTTCGTGCTGGACCGCCTGGTGGCCACCGCGGGGCAGGTGTGTGGCCCCGTGCGCAAGGTGCTGGCCAGCCGGGTGGTGGACGCGCGCACGCGCCGTGAGGCCCTGCAGCGCAAGGTGGGCGCGGGCCTGACGGAGGAGGAGTTCTTCGACCTGGTGGACCGCGAGGAGCTGGGCCACGTGGGGCTGGTGGAGTCCGCGGCGCTGGCGGCGGTGGGGCTGGGGCTGGACTGCGACGACTTCGAGGAGGAGGTCGCGCCCGTGTTCGCCGAGGAGGAGATCACCGGCGGCGCATTTGTCGTGAAGAAAGGCCGCGTCGCGGGCATGTTCCAGTCCGTGGTGGGTTTGGAGGAGGGGCAGGAGCGGGTCCGCCTGGAGCTGACCATCGCGGTAGGGGCGGACAACCCACGGGATCGCATCGAAATCGACGCGGACCCCAGACTGGTGCTGGAAATCCCGGGGGGAGTGGCGGGCGACCGGGCCACCGCGAACGCGCTGGTGAATGCCGCGCCACGTTTGACGGCCGCGGAGGCCGGGCTCCTGACGGTGCTCGAGCTTCCGTCAGGACGCTGAAGGTTCATCAGGAGAGGGAAATGCTGGACAAGAACGCGATTGGCCGCGCCTCGCCGCCGACGCTCAACGAGGTGGAGAAGGGCGCCATCCGGCGCTTCGCCGAGGCAATCGGCGACTACAATCCCATCTATTACGACGAGGAGTACGCCCGCGCCTCGGGCTACCCCACCATCGTCGCGCCTCCCACGTTTCCCGCGTCGTTCCATTCCGCCGCGGACCTGCGGGAGCTCTTGGGGGTGGGCATCAAGAGCCTGCTGCACGCCGAACAGGGCTTCGACTACGAGCGGCCCATCTTCGCGGGGGACCGCATCTACGTGTCCACCCGCGTGTCGGACGTCTTCGAGCGGCCGGGCATGTCCGGCAAGATGGACATCGCGGTCATCGAGGACGAAGGCCGGGACGAAGAGGGCAACCTCGTCTTCCGCGCCCGCCGGACCCTCGTGGTGCGTGCCGCCAAGGAGAACGCCTGATGCCCGCGCGCAAGCTCTACTTCGAATCCATCCGCGTCGGTGACGAGCTGCCGGCGCTGGCCAAGGCTCCGGTGGACCGCGTCCAGCTGTCGCGCTACGCGGGCGCCTCCGGCGACTACAACCCCGTGCACGTGGACGAGCTCTACGCCAAGAGCGTGGGCATGCCGTCCGTCTACGCTCCGGGCATGCTCGTCATGGGCATGCTCGGCCAGCTCATCAGCGACTGGGCGCGCGGCGGGCAGCTGCGGCGCTACAACGTCCGCTTCATCAAGATGGTGTGGCCGGGCGACACCGTGGTCTGCAAGGGCCGCGTGAGCGACCGCCACGGCTCCGGCGGCCGGTACTTCGTCGAAATCGACCTCTGGGCGGAGAACCAGAAGGGCGAGCTCGTCATGAAGGGCGGCTCGCAGATCCAGCTCTTCTACTCGCTGGAGGACGAGAACCGGCAGCGCTCCGGCCAGTCGCCCATCGTGGTGGAGGTCCCCCGCGAGAGCCTGGTCGTCCCGGCCCCCGCGACCTCCGCCCCGGAGGCCGCCAGCAGCGTCCCGCCGTCCGCCCCGGAGCGCGACCGGGACGAGGACGACGAAGACGACGAGGAGGCGGACGAGCCCCGCGCCGGTGCCTCGTCCAAGAAGACCGCTCCCCGGGAGAAGCCCGCCGCCAAGACGGCCTCCCTCCCGGTAGCGAAGAAGGCCAAGAAGTAGGCGTTCCAAGACGAATTCCCGCGTTCGAGAAGGGCGGCTTCGACCGACCGTCAACGCGGGGTGTCATCTTGGGTTGACTCAAAAATCAGTCGACGCCACACTTCCTGCGTCACATGGGCCGCTGACCCTTACTTTTTCCCGCCCTGCGGGAAGCAGGCAGGCAGCGAGCCCCCACGCAGGAGTGGCCATGTCCGCCGGCATCAACACCTACAAGACCGACCTTCGAGAGATCTTCTTCACGCTGTTCGAGCAGTTCGGCTTCGGCCAGGTGGCGGGCCAGGCGCCCTACGACGCCTGGGGGCCGGACGAGGCGAAGGCGGTCCTCACGGAGACGTACCGCTTCGCGCGCGAGGTGCTGGGGCCGCTCAACTCGGTGGGTGACCGCGAGGGCTGCCGGGTGGAGAACGGTGCCGTCTACACGCCCAAGGGCTTCAAGGACGCGTGGAACAAGCTCTACGAGCAGGGCTTCAAGACGGTGGCGGTGAGCCCGGACCACGGCGGCCAGGGCGCTCCCATGATGCTGCAGGTGACGGTGGAGGAGATCCTCTCCGGCGCCAACACGGCCTTCAACATGTACCCGGGCCTGGCGTTCGGCGCGGCGGAAGTTATCGCCGAGTGCGGCACGCCCGTGCAGCAGAAGCAGTTCGTGGAGCGCATGCTCAACGGTACGTGGGGCGGCACCATGTGCCTCACCGAGCCGCACGCCGGCTCCGACGTGGGCGCGGCCAAGTCCACCGCGAAGCGCAACGGGGACGGCACCTACAGCATCCGGGGCACGAAGATCTTCATCTCCGGCGGCGATCACGACATGGCCGGGAACATCATCCACCTGGTGCTCGCGCGCATTGACGGCGCGCCGGTGGGCACCAAGGGCCTGTCGCTGTTCATCGTCCCCAAGCTGCGCATCAACGCGGACGGCTCCGCGGGCCAGGCGAACGACGTCACCGTGGCGTCCATCGAGCACAAGATGGGCATCAACGGCTCCGCGACCTGTGTCCTCAACTTCGGTGAGAACGACGGCTGTCTGGGCGAGCTCGTGGGGACCGTCGAGCACGTCGGCATGAGCCAGATGTTCAAGATGATGAACGGCGCGCGCATCGCCGTGGGCATCCAGGGCGTGAGCCTGGCGTCGGCCGCGTACTACAACGCGCTCGACTACGCGAAGGACCGCAAGCAGGGCTCCCACTTCACCAAGTGGAAGGACCCGTCCGCGCCGCGCGCCTCCATCATCGAGCACCCGGACGTCCGCCGCATGCTGCTGGACATCAAGGCGCACGTCGAAGGCATCCGCGCGCTGGTCATCAAGCTGGCCATGCACCTGGACAAGGCGAAGCAGCTGGCGGGCAAGGACGACGACGCGGCCACCTACCACAAGGGCCAGGTCGAGGTGCTGACGCCGCTGGTGAAGTCCTACGGTTCGGACCAGGCCTTCCGCCTCTGCGCGCAGGCCATCCAGGTGTACGGCGGCGCCGGCTACATCCAGGACTACCCGGTGGAGCAGTACACGCGCGACTCGAAGATCTTCTCCATCTACGAGGGCACCAACCACATCCAGGCCATGGACCTCGTCGGCCGCAAGATGGGCCAGGCGGGCGGCGCGCACTTCCAGCAGTTCATGGGCGACGTGGGCAGCTTCGTGGAAGCGCACCGCGAGCACCCGGTGCTGGGCGAGGCCGTGAAGACGCTGGCCGGCGCGCAGGAAGGCCTGATGTCCAGCGCGATGGCGCTGTTCGGCTGGTCGCAGGACGCGGGGCGCTTCCCGCTCATCCCCCTGTCCGCCAACCGCTTCCTCAACATGATGTCGGAGGTCGCCGTGGGCTGGCTGCTGCTGGACGCGGCCGTCATCGCGGAGAAGGCCGCCGCCAACGTGAGCGCGGATCACCCGGACAAGGCGTTCTACGAGGGCAAGAAGTTCAGCGCCCTCTGGTACGCGCGCAACGTGCTGCCCAACGTGGAGTTCGCCGCGCGCCTCATCGCTACCGAGGACACGTCCCCCATGGACATCACCGACGCGGCGTTCGGGGCCGTCTGAAGCAGCCCCTGAAGCCCTGACATGAAGAAGGCCCTCCGGCACATGGTCGCCGGGGGGCCTTTTCCTTTTCGAGCCTGCGCGAGCGGACGGCTAGTTGCCTTCGCGCACGCCGATGGCGAGCTGCGCGAGGCCGGCCTTCTTGGCCATCTCCATCACCTGCACCACCGTGCCGTGGGAGACGCCCTCGTCCGCCTGCACGATGACCACGGTGTCGGGGTTCTGGTTCTTCGCGTTGTCGAAGGCCTGCTTCAGTTCGGCTTCCGCGACGACGTTGCCCGCGAGCACGAAGCGGCCGTCCGCCAGCACCGCCACGGACAGGTCCGTGGTGCGCGCGGTGACGTCCGCGGCGCCGCCCTTGGGCAGGTTCACCTTGAGGCCCGCCTTGGCGCCGCCGCCCGGACCCTGCTGGGTGATGACCGAGCTGGTCACCATGAAGATGATGAGCAGCACCAGCATCACGTCCGTCAGCGGCGTGATGTTGATCTCCGCGAAGCCCGCGCCCTCCTCATCGTCGGACGAGCCCGGCGTCTTTCCCATGGCCATGGTGGGCGTCTCTCCTTACGGGGCGGGCTGCGGATCCGGC